>JAICJQ010000086.1 GCA_025928335.1 Gemmatimonadaceae bacterium | reverse complement strand
GTCGAGCGTCTTCCGCGACGTGTCGCCCACGGGCACCTGCGCGGGGGCGCGAGTCGCGAGCACCAAGCCGCTCGCCACGATCAACTGGACGAGGTTACGAGCGCGGGCCACAGATCCGGTCCAGTTCTTCGAGTCCCACGAGGACATCGCGCGGCTTCGAGCCATCCGGTGGGCCGAGCACCCCGGCCGAATGGAGTTGATCGATGATGCGCGCCGCGCGCCCATATCCGACCTTCAGGCGGCGCTGGAGCAGCGACGTCGAGCCCTGCTGGTTTTGCACGACCACCTCGGCCGCCTCGCGGAACAACTTGTCGCGATCGCCGACATCCGCCGCCTCGCCGTCTGCCTGCCCCGCCTCCAGCGCCTCCTTCTGGCGAACTGCCTCGAGGATGTCCGGTTCGACATCGCTCGATTCGTCGAGCACAAGGCCCTGGGCGGCCAGTGCCGCACGCTTGGCGTCGCGCTTGCCCTGATACCACTTCATCAGGTTCTCGGTGTCTTCGCTCGAGATATACGCGCCCTGAAGCCGCGCCGGCTCGGACTTTCCCGGCGGAATGAACAGCATGTCGCCGTTGCCGAGCAGCATTTCAGCGCCGGCGCCGTCGATGATCGTGCGGCTGTCGACCTGCGACGCGACGCGGAAAGCGATGCGGCTCGGGAAATTCGCCTTGATGAGACCCGTGATGACGTTCACGCTCGGGCGCTGCGTCGCGAGAATGAGGTGAATGCCGATGGCGCGCGCTTTCTGCGCGAGCATGGCGATGGGCGTCTCGACCTCACCCTGCACCGTCATCATCAGGTCTGCCATCTCGTCGATGATCACAACGATGTACGGCAGAATGCTGCCCTTGTACGTCGTCTCCTCGAACGCCACGTCGGGCCGCTTCGGGAGCTTCAAGGTCGCGCCGTCCTGCACGCGCTTGTTGAACTCCTGAATGTTGCGGCACATGTTCGCCGCCAGGAGCTCGTATCGCTCCGACATCTCCATCACCGCCCACTTCAGCACGGACGCCGCGTCGCGGTTGTCCGTGATGACCTTGTGTCGCAAGTGCGGCAGCGTGTTGTACACCGACAATTCCACCATCTTGGGGTCGACCATCAAGAACCGCAGCGTCCGCGGCGTGTGTCGATATACCAGGCTGGTGATGATCGTGTTCACGCAAACCGATTTTCCGGAGCCGGTGGCGCCCGCGATGAGCAGGTGCGGCATCTTGGCGAGGTCGGCGACGACGGGCTTGCCCTCCAAGTCCTTGCCGAGTGCGATCGGCAGAGCCGCACGCGCCGTTTGGAAGTCGCGTGCTTCTACCAGCTCGCGGAAACCGACCATCTCGGAGATGGGATTCGGCACCTCGACGCCGACGGCACCGCGTCCAGGGATCGGCGCGACGATGCGGATCGAGGCCGCGCGCATGGCCAGCGCGAGGTCGTTGGACAGATTCGCGAACTGACGCACCTTCACGCCGGGCGCCGGCTCGATCTCGTACTGCGTAACGACCGGTCCGGTGGTCCGACCGACGAGGTCCCCGTCGACCCGGAAGGTTGCCAGCGCCGCCATCAACTTGTTCCCCATCTCCTCGAGCTCGGCTTTCGCCGCTTCGGGATTACGCGGCGGAACC
Organism: Gemmatimonadaceae bacterium; assembly: GCA_025928335.1. Taxonomy (GTDB): domain Bacteria; phylum Gemmatimonadota; class Gemmatimonadetes; order Gemmatimonadales; family Gemmatimonadaceae; genus JAQBQB01. The sequence continues at coordinate 15,787 of JAICJQ010000086.1, read as the reverse complement.
TGAGACAGCAACGTCGGAGAAGGCAATTCATCGCCGGCGAGATCGGCATGCGCGGTGGCTTCGATGGCCGCGTGGATCTCGGCGTCGTGTTCCGCGAGCACTTCGGCCTTCGACTTCTTTTTGCGCCGGCCGGATTTGGCGTCGCCGTCTTGATCTGCCGTCATCGACTGATCGACGGCGATGGATGGCATCTCCTCCGGCGGCGGCTCGAGGGCGAGCGCGAGATCGCCTGCCTCCACTCCATCGAGGTCGGCGTTCTTCTTTCGACGTTTCTTTGCCGGCTCAGCGTCGGCAGCGGCCAGCGGCTCCGGCACGACAACGACTTTGGGCCGCGCGACACCGATGAGAGCGCGGATCGGATTCCAGGCAAGGGCGGCGGCCATGAGAATCGACCACGCGAGGATCGCGAACACCCATGCCCCAAACGAGCCGAACCAGCCCCGCCACCAATGGGCGATGAATCCGCCCCAGATACCGGCGGCCGTGCTGCGCGTCCCGTCGAAATGCGAATCGATCATCAGACCGATCACAACGGGAAGCAGCAGGGCCGCGCCGGCGAAAAACACCATCCATGACCGGTCGGTGTCCGATTTCATGCGGCCGAAAAGTCGGAGCGCGTGAACGGCCGGAACGAATGGAACGAGGATCGCCGCCGGCCAGCCGAAAAACACGACGAGGGGCCGAGCAAGGAAATCGCCGACCGCGCCGACGCTTTCCTTGACGTTCACACCGGCGCTCAGCTGCGCGAGCGCAAGCGCACCAAAAGCGCCGGCGAGAAAGACGGCAAGGAGCGCCAGCGCGATGCCGACGAGCTCGCGCTTGAGATGGGAGGAAAGAGAACCGCGCACAGAAGGGGGGAAGGCTACCGCTCGCGTTCTGGTCCGAGCTTCGTGATTTGTCGTTCTTGGTACAGCGGAATGACTGGGTAGGAGTCGATCGCGGCGCACTCATCGAGATCGCCAGCGAATCCCGAGTCGCGCAGTAACCGGCCGTGTTCAGAGGCCTCGAACAGTTTCACGACTTGGTCGCCGTATTTCCGATCGATCAGCGCGCACGCTTGCGCCGCGTCATTCAGATCCACGTCGCCCATCCGCTTGGTCACATGGTACACGAAGCGCCCGGCGCAGCCCGCATCCTCGATCGCGAACTGACGGTCGCGTCCGGCGCACACGATGGTGATGTCCGCGCCGCCGCGCAGCGCGGCCCTCAACATAGTCAGAACCGCAGTGTAGTTGACGTACGACGCAATCACCACGTCACGAGCCCCCGGCGTGTTCATGATCGCCGGCGTCCCGTTCGTGGTGGTCATCAACACCGTCTTGCCCTCGACGATCTCGCGTTTGAACTCGCGCGGGGAATTGCCGAGGTCGAATCCAGGGATCGGTTTCGTCTTTCGCTCGCCGGCAAGCAGCACGTCGGCGCGTTCGAATTGTTTGGCGCGCATCACCGCCTCGTCCGAGCTCTCGATCGGGACCACGGCGCGGGCGCCGTTGGCAAGGGCGGCGGCGATACTGGACGAGGCTCGAAGCACATCGATGACAGCGACGACGCGTCCCGCAAACTCCGACGCCGGCGCCGTGCCGGCGCCGAACACGACATCGATCCGCACGTTACGCGAGCTCCTTGAAGAGCTCCGTCTCGCGCTCGAGGAATTTGGTGTCGACCTGGCCGGCGGCGAATCGCGGGTTCTGCATCACGCGCGCGAGGAACGGAATCGTCGTCGTCACCCCCTCGATGATGAAGCCGTCGAGGGCAACGTGCATCCTGGCGATGGCTTCCGCCCGATCGCGACCCTGGCAGATGAGCTTGGCCAGCAGTGAGTCGTAAAAGGGCGGCACCGTGTAGCCGTCGTAGACGTGCGTGTCGAGGCGCACGCCCGGCCCGCCTGGTGGATGAAAGGCGAGAATCTTCCCGGGAGACGGCTGGAAGTTGCGCGAAGGATCTTCAGCATTGACACGGCATTCGATGACGTGACCCCGAAGCGCTGGCAGCTCAGTCACGCTGAGTTTCTCGCCCGATGCGACGCGGATCTGTTCCTTCACGAGATCGATCCCCGTGAGCATCTCGGTGACCGGATGCTCGACCTGGATTCGGGTATTCATTTCCATGAAATAGAATGACCCGTCCTCATCGAGGAGCATCTCGATCGTCCCGGCGCCGACGTAATCGATCGCTTTTGCGCCGGCGACCGCGGCATCTCCCATCGCTTTTCGGAGCTCCGGCGTCATCGCCGGGCTCGGCGCTTCCTCGATCAGCTTCTGGTGCCGACGCTGAACCGAGCAATCCCGTTCGCCAAGGTGGATCACGTGGCCGAACGTGTCGCCCAAGATCTGGAACTCGATGTGCCGGGGACGGGCGAGGTATTTCTCGACGTAGACATCGCCGTTGCCGAACGCCGAGAGTGCTTCGGAGCGCGCCAGTTGGAACGAGCGCCCAAAATCATCCGGATCGCGGGCGACGCGCATGCCTTTCCCGCCTCCGCCGGCCGCCGCCTTGATGATCACCGGGAATCCGATGTTCTTCGCGAAGTCGAGCGCCTGATCGACGTCTTCGACCGGGCCGGGCGTTCCTGGAATAATCGGCACGCCGACGCGCGTCATCGCGGAGCGCGCGGCCGCCTTGTCTCCCATCATTCGAATCTGATCGCCCGTCGGGCCGATGAACGCGATCTTCGACGCCGCGCAGATGTCGGCGAATTCGGCGTTCTCGGCGAGGAAGCCGTAGCCAGGATGGATTGCATCGGCGCCGGTGATCTCGGCGGCGGCGATCAGTCGCGGGATGTTGAGGTACGACTCCCGAGCCGGCGCCGGGCCGATGCACACGTCATCGTCGGCGAAGCGTACGTGAAGGGACTCGCGATCGGCCTCGGAATAGACAGCCACAGTTTGCACGCCAAGCTCGCGGCAGGCGCGGATCACGCGCAGCGCGATCTCGCCCCGGTTGGCGATCAGGACTTTGCTGAACATCAGGTTCGCGTGACGAGAGTCTTGCCAAGCGGGGACCAGAGTGCGTCCCCGCGCTCAGCCATTGCCGCTGGCCCCACCCTCGAAATTACTCCACGAGGTATCGCTGGTCCCGGAGACACCCTGAACGCGCAACGCGAATTCCGCCGGGCTCGTTGCGTAGAACATGGCGCTCTCGTACGAGATCGCACCCTGGGAGTAGAGCTGCATGAGCGATTGGTCGAAGCTCTGCATGCCGTATTGCACCGTGCCGTCCTTGATCAACTCCGGGATGTTGAGCGTGTTCTCCATATCCCGAATGTTGTCCCGCACCGCGGCGGTGTTGATGAGCACCTCGCACGCGGGGACGCGTCCGGCGCGATCGGCGCGCGGCACGAGACGCATCGATACGACGGCGGACAACGCACTGGCGAGCGAAAATCGCACTTCACCCGCCTGGTGCGGCGGGTAGAAGGAAAGCACGCGGTTGATCGTCTGTGTGGCGTCCGTGGTGTGCAGCGTCGAGAAGACGAGGTGGCCCGTATCCGCCGCCTTGAGCGCCGTGTCGAGTGTTTCGAGGTCTCGAATTTCGCCGATGAGGATGACGTCAGGGTCCTGGCGCAGCACCCGCCGGAGGGCCTGGCCGAAGGTGGCCGTGTCCGTTCCCACTTCGCGCTGGTTGATGTGGCTGTTCATGTCACGATGGAGGAACTCGATCGGATCCTCGATCGTGATGATGTTCGCGCGACGATTCTGGTTGATATGCTGAATCATCGCTGCCAGCGTCGTCGACTTGCCGGAGCCGGTCACGCCCGTCACCAGCACGAGGCCGCGCGGCTTCATCGCGATCTCTGCGAGCACCGGCGGAAGGCTCAGCTCACCGATCGTCTTCGCCTGGTAGGGGATGGAACGCATCGCGTAGCACAGCGAACCGCGTTGCTGATACAAGTTGACGCGGAATCGCCCGATGCCCGGGACGCCGATCGCGAAGTCGCACTCTTTCTCTTCGGCGAACATGTTGACCTGCCGTGGCGTCATCAGTTGCTCGGCGAGCGCCTTGAGGTCCTCGGGCCGGAGCGGCGGATGATTGAGCGGCTCCAACTCGCCGTCCACGCGTACCGTAGGCGGGCGGCCGACTTTGAGGTGCAAGTCGGATCCGTTCCTCTTGATCATCTCTTGGAGGACGGATTTGAAGTTGATGCCCGCCGGCGCCGTATTGGCGGACAGCGGAGCGGATTGGGACGACGGTGCCTGCGTTGGATTAGCCATTGGGATCAATCTTGAACAGTACCTGTCCGTACTCGACGGGCTGCGCGTCGTCCGCCAGGACCTCGCGCACGATGCCCGAGTACTCGGACTCGATCTCGTTCATGATCTTCATTGCCTCGATGATGCAGACGATCTGCCCTTTCGCGACGCGATCGCCGACGGAGACGTACGCCTTCGCGCCGGGCTCCGGCGACTTGTAAAACGTGCCGACCATCGGCGACTTCACATCGAGCGCCGTCGACTTCGGCGGCTCCGGAGCTGGAGCGGGGACATCGGCGTCCGGCACGACAGGGATTCCCCCGGAGGGCGACAGCCGGCCCATCGGCGCCGCGGCGGGCATGAGCGTCGGAATCGACATCGGCGCGGCTACCTGCACGGCGCCGCGCTGCGTCGGGCTTTTCGAGATGCGGATCTTGAGCCCCTTATCCGACGTGATCTCGATCGAATCGACGCTCGAGTCGTCGATGATATCGATCAGTTTCTTCACGTAGCGTAGGTCTATCATAGGCCTGTAAGAGCTCCGTCGGACGTTCGGAACCGTGTCATCCGAGTTCGATCAGGTCGTGTGTGAACCGCGTGAGGACGCGCGGGCCGTCTGGTCCAAGCAGCACGTCGTCCTCGATTCGCACTCCCCCCCATCCTGGCCGGTAGATGCCCGGCTCAATCGTCACCACAGCCCCTTCGGCGAGCGCGCCCTCGGCCGTCCGTGCAAGCCTGGGCGCTTCGTGAACCTCCAAGCCCAGGCCGTGGCCAAGGCTATGCCCGAACAAATCTCCGAAGCCGCGCTGGTGAATGTAGTCGCGGGCGATGGCGTCGGCATCCCGTCCGCTCATTCCGGCCCGCACACCCACCGAAGCCTGCTCGTTCGCCCGGCGAACAACGTCGTAGACCGCGCGCTGCTCATCGGCGGCCCGCCCGACGACGACGGTCCGCGTCACGTCGGCGCAATAGCCGCCCGTTTCCGCGCCGAAATCGAGCAGCAAAAAGTCTCCGCGCTCGATTCGACGCGACGTCGAACGCGCGTGCGGTAGTGCCGATCGTGGCCCCGAAGCGACGATCGACGGGAACGGAAAACCTTCGCTTCCCTCGTCGCGCAGTGCCTTCTCCAGCACTCCCGCCACCTCCAACTCCGTCATGCCGACGCGAACCTGAGGCAGGGTGCGCTCCAATGCCCGGGTCGCGACGCCGTTCGCGCGCTCGATGAACGCGATTTCGCTCTCGTCCTTCCGCTCTCGAAGCGTCTCGACGAGGTCCACCGTCGGCCGCCATTGCCATCGTGAACCGGCGTCGAGCAGCCGCTGAAAATCGCGATGCAGCAGGTGTCCCGACTCGAACCCCGCCACCTCGACGTAGCCAAGTTGGGCCAGCTGCTGCCATAACCCGGACCACAGGCTCTGCGACTCGACGGTGATCCGTCCAAGGTCGCCGACTTCATCGACGATCTGCGTCTGATATCGGAAGTCCGTGATGATCAGGACATCGCGCGCCGTCACGAACAGCAACGCGCTCGAGCCGGAGAAGCCGGTCAGATAGCGAATGTTGGCCGGGCTCGTGACGAGCAAGCCGTCGAGGTGCGCGGCCGTCAGGCCGCCCGCGAGCGCCGCGAGGCGGCGCGGTCTCGAATCAGACACCAGCGGCGAGCCGTCTCGTCAAGCCACGCAGCGCCAGTTCGTACCCGTACGCCCCCAGTCCGCACACCATTCCCACGGCGGCGGGAGCGAGCATCGAGTGACGCCGCTCGGGCTCGCGCGCATAGATGTTCGTCAAGTGAACCTCGACGAACGGCACGGCGATCGACGTCAAGGCGTCTCGCAACGCGAGGCTGCTGTGCGTGTAGGCGCCGGCGTTGATGATCGCGCCGTCGATCTTGCCGCGCCATCCATGCAGCACGTCGATCATCTCACCTTCGCCATTGTGCTGCGCGAACTCGAGATCCGCGCCAAGCTCCGAGGCGACTGATGAGAGCGATCGTTGGATGTCGGCTAGCGTTTCGCGGCCATAGATCGACGGTTCGCGCGTGCCGAGAAGATTCAGGTTCGGACCGTTGAGAACGCCGATCCTCACGACTTTTTCAGCCCGTTGAGCCACGCATTGAACTGCGCGATGTCGTCGGTCGATCGCGGCGGCGAAGACTCGGCCAACGTCTCAGGAGCGGTTGGGTCCGGAGCGTTTCCGCTGAAGAATTCGTCGAGCGAAAATGCGCCCGCCGCCCCGCTGCCTTTCGCCGGCGTGGCGGTACGAAACACGTGGTCGAGCGAAAGCTCATCGGTGGCCGGATGGGCGGGAGTGCCGTGCAACGCGGCATCATCGCCTTCGTTCTCACCGCCGAACGCCTCGGCGAGCGACATCGCCGCGGAAAGATCGTCCGCGGCCGTCGGGCTGTCGGAAAACAGGATATCGATCGATCCTTCCGACTCGGCGACGATGGCGTCGTCGGTCGGCGGCTCGGTGAAATCGTTCGGTACGCTTGTGGCGGCGATTTCATCGTCGCGGCGATCTTCCAAGATCGCTCGAAAGAATTCGCGAATCGTCGGTCCGGCCACAGCGGCTGGAGCGACATCAGACTGCTCGACTTCTCCCGGCAGCTCATGAGCCGCGGTTGCATCCTCAGTGTGGTTCGTCGAGTCAATCGCCTCCGCCGCCGGCGGACCAAGCAACTGTCGTTTGAGTGCGTCCGCTCGTCGGTGCAGCTCCGCATCCTCGGGCGAACGTTCGAGCAGCTGGTCGTAGATCTCCAATGCCGACTCGAGGTGGCCCTGCTGCGCGTACAGCTCCGCCATCGTCTCCGTGGCGAATGTGTCGGGGGCTACGATGGGTTGCACCTCCTCCGACGCGCCGGACGGAATCTCAGCGGAAACATCCATCGAGAATGTTTCAAGCCCTTCGAGCTGATCGATCGCGCGGGTGAGATCTTCGCCCGCTTCCGCTGTCGGTTCAACGGGAAGCTCGGCCAAGGCCGGCTCGACCGGTAAAGGCGGCGGCTCGGGCGTGTCATCCGGCAAGCCGAGGATGACGTCGGTCGCGAGGTCGATCGGGGGTTCAGGGGTCGATTCCGGCGCGGACTCTGCGCTCGCAGGCTCTTCCCCGAACGGGTGGAAGTCCAGCGAACCTGCTGCGGCGGTGGGTTCCGGTTCGGGCTCGACCGGACTTTCGGTCGGGGCATCCGAGCCTCCGATCGAAAAATCATCGAGGTCGAGCAGCTCGTGGCTCTCAGGCTCGGATGCAGCTTCGACGGCGGAAGACGCGAACGTCTCTACAACCGCGACGAGTTCGGGCTCGGCGGCCGGGAGCTCCGCGCCGACGCTTTGTTCGAGAACGAGCGGTTCGATGTCGCTCTCGGTTGTGGCCGCGGCATCGAGGCTCGACTCCGATGGTTCGTCGACGTGCTCGATCGGTTCGGCGGAATTGTCGAAGGCCGTTTCGTACGAACCGGATTCGGCCTGCGACGACGCGCTGGGTTCCGACACGGCTTCACGCAGGTGAGCCGCGCTGGAGCCGTCCACGCCGCCCATGCCCTCGAGGATCTGCATGATCTCCTCGTTCCGCGGATCGGCTTCCAACACACGCTGGTACCAGCTTCGCGAACCCTCGAAGTCGCCGGCCTGTCGCGCGATGTCGCCAAGGTGCTTGAGGGCGATCAGGTTTTCCGGATCGAGCGTGAGCGCCGTTTCAAAAACCGCTCTGGCTTCTTCGTCCCGCCCCATGTCGAACAGCGTCTGGCCGTAGACGATATGTCCACTCATGTGGCCAGGCTGCTGCGGCAAATATTCTTGACAGATGAAAACCGCCTGCTCGAAATCCCCCGCCTTTCGATATTCGTTGGCGAGCGGCGCGAAGAAGCGCCGGGGGTTTTCGTCAAATTTTTTTCGGAGCTCGTCGATTCGGGCGGAACTCGACATTTAGGCCCTCAATTGGCCGCGCGGAGGAGGCGCGAACGATGGAGCGAAGGAATGCGGATAATACATATCGCGGACGCGGCGAGTCAATCAGAAGTCACACCCTCACTTGATTTTAGCCCGCTCCTGGCTCTAACTTCACGAGCTTGTTCCGCTCGTAATTCCCATCCCTTTTTGCGCTACGGAGTTCCGTCCCGTGCTGCAACAGATGCGGGGCCTGGCGAAATACATTTGGGTCTTTGTTGCCCTGGTGTTCGTCGGCGGTTTCCTCCTTTATGAGACGTCCGGCCTCATGGGCCGGACTCCGGTGACGGCGACCACGGCGGTCGCGGTCGTCAACGGTCACGAGCTGTCTTATCGCGACTATCTGGCGCGAGTCCAGAACGAGGTCCAGAACGCTCAGCAGCGCGAGGGTCGCACGCTTTCTCAAGACGACACGCGTCGCATCGAAAACGCCGTCTTCGACCAGATGGTGTCCGAGGTGCTGCTGCAGGACGAATACCGCAAGCGCGGAATCGTTGTCACCGATGACGAGGTTCGCGAGTTTGCGCGGTACGCGCCGCCGCCCTGGATCACCGGTGCGAGCGAGCTCCAGACCGACGGCCGCTTTGATCCCGAGAAGTATCAGCGCCTGCTGGCCAGCCCGCAGGCGCGACAAAGCGGACTGCTCCTCCAACTCGAGGCCTATTATCGCGGCGAGATCCCGCGCGAGAAGCTGCTCGACGAGATCTCGTCCGGGGCGTACGCGTCCGACGAAGAGCTCTGGCGTTCCTGGCGCGACCAGCACGACAGCGCACAGGTCAGTTACGTCGCGTTCTCTCCGGCGGTCGACACCAACGTCGTGAAGTCGATCAGCGACGCCGAGCTGAAAACCTATTTCGACCAGCACACGTCCGACTTCGAATCGCCAGGCCGCGCCAAGTTGTCGATTGTGACTATCCCTCGCGTGGTCACCGCCGCGGATAGCGCTGCCGCGAAAGCAAAGGCGCAGCAGGTGCGCGACGAGATCGCGAAAGGCGCCAAATTCGAAGACGTGGCGAAGCGTGAGTCCGCCGACACGGTGTCGGGCTCCAAGGGCGGAGATCTCGGTCCGGCGCCAAAGTCACGCTATGTCGCCGAATTCTCGAAGGCCGCCGACGCGCTCAAGCCAGGCGAGATCTCGCAGCCCGTGCTGACCCAATTCGGCTATCACATCATCCGAATGGACAGCCGCAAGGGCGATACGCTCTCGCTGCATCACATTCTGCTTCGCATCAACCAGAGCGACTCGACGGCGACGCGCATCGATCGCGAGGCCGATGCGCTCTCGCGGATCGCGGCGCAGAGCGAACAGGGGTCGAAGCTCGATAGCGCCGCGAAGGAGCTTCACCTCCCGATCCTGCACGTCGACGCGGTCGAAGACAACCCGGCGGTGCTCAATGGCCAGATCGTGCCAAGCGTGAGCGCGTGGGCGTTCGGTGGGGCGAAGCCCGGCGAGACGAGCGAGCTGTTCGACGACGACAACGGCTACTACATCGCGCGACTCGATTCACTCCAGGAAGGTGGCTCGCCGAAGTTCGAGAACGTGAAAGAGGCGGTTCGCGGGCGGCTCGCAGTGATCAAGGCGATCGACCAGGTCATGCCGAAGGCGCAAAAGCTCGCGGCCGACGCAGCGGCAACCAGCCTCGAGGCCGCCGCGCAGTCGAACGGCGTCAAAGTCCAGCAATCGACGATGTTCGCGCGCGGCTCGCTGGTCCCCGGTCTCGGTCAGTTTAACGAGGCGATCGGTGCGGCGTTCAAGCTGCCTGTGGGCGCGGTGAGCCAACCGATCAAGACCGAGGGCGCGGCCGTGGTCGAGCGAGTCGACAAGCGGATTACGTCGGATAGCTCGGCGTGGGCGGCGCAGAAGGCGGCGCAGCGTACCGCGCGGCTGCAGCAGCTTCGCGACCAGCGGGTTCAGATCTTCATGTCGGATCTGCGGAAGTCGGCGAAGGTCGATGACCGCCGTAAGCAGATCAATGCATCGGTGAAGCGGCAGGAGGCGTAGCGCCGCTTTGCAGGGCCTGCAACGACGAGAAACCCGGTTGAGCGAGACTCAGCCGGGTCTCTTGTTGCTTTATATCAGGCGCTTTGGCTCTGGACGAACAGCGTCGTCGGCTTCGCGACGCGACGTGACATCGCCAGCGCCGAGCCGATCCGTTGGGCTCGAATCGCGCAGCGAATCCCGTAGCGGTTCGCGAATTTCGCGGTCCGCCTCGTTGATGTTCTTCTTGAACTCACGGATTCCCTTTCCGATCGATGCGCCGATCTCCGGGACGCGCCGGGCGCCGAACAGCACCAGCACGATCACCAGGATGACCATCAACTCCATGAACCCGATGTTACCGAAATTCATAACTTCTCCTAGCTCCTAGAAGAGCGACCGCGCAATGAGGTAGGCCACCAACACGCCAACGAGGCTCAGGATTGAAACATCGATCGCGACCGGGCCGAGCGCAAACCTGATCAATACTAAATCAATCTGAAGCGGCCCGAACGAGGCAGTGACCCCGGCCGTTAAGAATTCCTTCGCCGCGCCGGCCGGAAACAGAATGCGCGCCGCCTGCTGCATGGCGCCACCGACGATGAAACCGACGGCCAAAACTATCGCGTGAAACCCCGGTCGGTGCTTGGATGATCCGCGGAGTGCCATTAAGACCGCCGGTCCATGACGTAAGCGATCGCGTCCGTCAGCGCGGAACGGGCGGGACCTTCGGGAAGGACGTGGAGTGCCTGCTCCGCCTCGCGGGCGAATGCGCCCCCGCGACGACGCGCGTAGTCGATGCCGCCATTCCTCGTGACGATCTCGATCACGTCGGCGATGAGCTCGTCGTCGGGCGCCTCCGCGGCAAACAGCTCGTCGATGCGCGACCGATCGACCGCCGACGCCCGCCCCAGCGTCGCAATGAGCGGAAGCGTCACTTTGTGTTCGTGAAGATCGAGGCCGCCGGGCTTGCCCGTGACCGACTCGTCCTCGGTGTAATCGAGGATGTCATCGGCGATTTGAAACGCCATACCCAGTCGGTCTCCGTACTCCGCCAGCGGCACGCGGAACTCCGGTGCGCCACACAAGGCGCCGCTCTCACACGCGCCGGCGATCAGCGAGGCCGTCTTGGAGCGAATGAGCGCGAAATATTCCTCTTCGGAGAACGCGAGCGCGTCCACCGCGCCGAGCTGACGCATCTCGCCGATCGTCAGCTCGTTCGCAACCTCGGTAACGATCTTGAGAATGTCGAGATCGCCCATTCCGACCAGCGCCGTCAACGCGCGCGAGTACAGGAAGTCACCCATGATCACCGACACTTGGTGGCTGAACAGTGAGTTCACCGTCGGCAGGCCGCGGCGGAGGACGGAGTGGTCCACCGAATCATCGTGCACAAGCGTCGCGAGGTGCATCAATTCGACGACGGCGGCGAGCGTCGTCGCGCGAGACTCGGACCGCCCCGTCACGTCGCTGGACAGCAGGGCGAGGGTCGGGCGAAACATCTTGCCGCGCATTCGCAGCAAATGCGCACTGACCTCGCGGATGATCGGAAGATCGTCCGTGACGACGCGATGCATCTCATTCACGACGTCATCCAACCGGCCCTGAACCGGAGCCTGGATGGCGAGCAATGCGTCGTTGGCGGGCCTTCTCGTGCGCGCGACAGTTCCCGTCATCGCCACGCGCGTTCGACTTCGTTCATGCGTTCCGTGATGTCGCGGAATTGGATGTCGACCACAAACACGCGCTGATAATAACTCAGTGCATCCTGATTGTTGCCGAGGGCTTCAGAAGTGCGGCCGAGCAGGTAGAGCACGCCGACGAGTTGGTCGTCGCTCGCTCGCTCGGCCAGGGCGCGCGTCAGGATTGACGCGGCGAGCTTGAACTGCCCCTTGTCCATGAAACACAGCCCAAGGGCTTCGTACGCCGGCAAGCGGTTCGCGGCGCTCCCAAGCGCCTTCTGGAACCCGCTGATCGCCTCGTCGATCAACCCCATTTCCCTGTACGCGATCGCCAGGTCGTAGTGGGCCTGATAGTCCTGCGGGTCGACATTCTCGGCGATTCCCTGCTTGAACTTGCGGAGCATGTCGGCGAAATCGGCTTCCTCGTCGCCCGTCGGCTCCTGCTCGGGAACGATCATTCGGGTGTCGCGCGGAGCTTCGTCGTCGCGGAGCAAGTCTCCCAGATTGACGAAGCCGCCCCCCACCGGAGTGACCTCTCGCCGCACCGGGCGGCTGTTGCGCGGCGCAGGCACGGCGCCAGACAGGCGCTGATTCGCGAGAGGAGTCGCCGATGCGGGCGGCGTCTGCGCGCCGACCGTTTGCAATCCCGCCCGGGCACGTGTTTCATCGGGCGACAGATCGAGAACTCGCTCGTAAATCGTCCGGGCCTTGTCGATCTGCTCCGTGCGCAGCAGGACGTCGGCGAGCGCGAGGTATGCCTCGATGAGACGAGGCCGATCGTTCGTCCGGAACGCGTACTCGACGCGCTTTTGCTGATGCTTGATGACCTCGGGCTCCAGCCGAGAGATCTCCTCGGCGAGCGCGGAGGCCAGCTCGAGGTCGCCCGCGCGCTCGGCGCCGGACATCGCCGCCTCGAGCTCGCGAATGCCTGCGTCGCGATTTCCCGCTTCGAGCATGGCTTCGGCGAGGGAGCGGCGCAGATTCCAATCGGTCGGGTTTTGATCGACCTCGAGTTGCAGCGCGTCGACGACGTGCTCCGCTTCCACCGTGGAGCGCCGGGCAATCGACGGCGTCGGAATCAGGATTGGTTCGTCGTCCGGCGTACCGTCCGGTCCGGCCGCCGGTGCGGCGAGATCGAACGAATCCGCCGAGAACGGCTCCGGCGCCGCGGCCGCCGCCGCGTCTGGCGTCGACCGTACGAGAAGGGTGTCGCCAAGATCGATCGCCGGAAGATCCGGTAGCGACGAGTGCGGCGAATCCGGCGTCGGAGAAGCGACGACTGGACTAAAGTCCTTCGCGGGGGTCGTGAGCTCGTTCAGGTCGATGTCGATCGTGATTTCGGTCGAGAGACCAAGCGGGTCGTCACTCGAGACGAAGTTCGTCGACTCGAATCCGAGCAGTATGCCGGGCGGCTCGATCGGTTCGATGACGGTCGGTGTCGGAGCAGGCGATGCCGAATCAAACGGCGTCACCGGCAGCTCTAGACTTCCCGGCGCCAGCAGATCTTCCGCCGGAGCGATCGACTGGAACTGATTCGACTCGAGCAGTGACGACTCGAGCGAGATCGGCTCAGCGACAATCGGTTGGATCGGCGTCGGCGTAGCAATCGTCGGTTCAACGAGGGTAGGCTCGACGAGAGTGGCCTCGCCGGCCGTGGCTTCGACGAGGTTTCCTTCGAAGCCCGCCGGTTCCACGAGCGCCGATCCTGTCGACACGACCTCGATCAGCGACGACTCGACCGTGGCGACCGGCGGCGGCGACGCCGGGGCGGCGGGGGCGACCGGCGCACTGACGGGAGTAGAGACCGGCGGCTCGTCCAGATCGATGAAAATCAGGTCAGAGGATGACCGCTTCTGCCGGCCGCCACTCGACCGCGGTTTTGCGTCGGGGTCGAGCGACGCCAGTCGCGCGGCAACTCCTCGCGCGTCGGAGTCGCGTCCGTCGCCGTCATAGCGCTCGTGAAGCAGCTGCAGCTGTTCGATCGCCTCGGCATTGCGACCAGCCTTGATCAGCTGGTCGGCGAGCATTTGTCGGATCTCGTACTGGTCCGGCGCCAGATCGGCGAATTCCTCTAGCGCGCGAAAGGCCTCGTCGTGTTTTCCCGCCTTCCGCATTCGATCGGAGTACTCGAGAAAATTGGCGCGAGCCTCCGCCTTGAAGCCTTTCTGCGCACTGATTCGACCGAGCTTGTAGTAGATCGAGCTGCGGCCGGGGGATTGCCGGAGCACCTTGTTGCAGAGAGCAATCGCGTTGTTGAAGAATCCCGTCTCGGCGTATCGGTCGACGGCCTTCTCGTAGTAGTCGACGGCGTCCGCAACGTTGCCCTGTCGGAGCATCAGGTCGCCGACGCGATTGAACAGCGCGACGTCGATCTCGCTGGAGTGTTGATCGTAGAGATCGAGAAGCTTGACGTAGATGGGCAGGGCTTTGTCGAACTGCTTCTTCAGCTCGAATTCAGCAGCCTGCTTTTTCAGCTTCGCGACTTGAGACATCAGCGCCTGGGGGTCCGAGCGGTAGGAAAATGGACGGCTCGAACCGCGTGAGGGGGACGGTTAAAATATCCCTAAGTCACTAGTGTGACAAGGTTTGCCTCTCACGAACGTCGCGACGCAGCGGTTGTCGCCGTACCAGTATGGGACGGCTCGAACGTCCTGAACGTCAAACAATGCCAGGTCGGCCGAAAAGCCCTCGGTAATCTGGCCCACCGAGTCGGCCAGACCTACCGCGGCGGCCCCATTTACCGTCGCGGCCAGGAGGGCCTCCGCGACACTCAAGTGCAGTTGACTGACGCCGAGCGTGAGGACGAGCGGGAGGTTTGGCGTCGGCGACGTTCCAGGATTGAAGTCGGTCGCGAGCGCCACTGGAACGCCGGCCTCGATCAGGCGTCGCGCCGGAGCGTGTTTTGTTTTCCCAAGAAACAGCATGGTCCCCGGAAGGAGTGTCGCCACCGTCGAACCGTGAGCCAACGCGTCGATCCCCACGTCCGAGATTGCGGCGAGGTGGTCGGCGGATACGGCGCCGAGTGAGGCCGCGAGCTCTGCCCCGCCGGATGACGTCAGCTCGTCGGCATGGAGCTTGAGCAGCAAACCGGCGTTTCGCGCGGCCGACAGAATCGCGCGGGACTCGTCGACGGTGTACACACCCGTCTCGCAGAAGACATCCGCGAACTTCGCGAGCCGTTCGCTCGCAACCGCCGGAATCATCTCATTGATCACGAGATCCACGTACTCGCGGCGACGCGCAGCTGATTCGCGATACTCGAGCGGAATTTCGTGCGCGCCGAGGAAGGTTGGCACGATGCGAAGCGGCAGCTCGCGTTGCAGCCGGGCGATGACGCGCAGGGTTTTCAGCTCGTCGTCGAGCGTGAGGCCGTATCCGGACTTTACCTCGACGGTCGTCGTCCCGAACGACGCAAGCCGCTCGAGCCGCGGTTTGGCGAGCGCGAAAAGCTCGTCCCCGTCTCGTTGCCGCAAATCGCGAACGGACGCGTGGATCCCTCCGCCGCGCCGGGCGATCTCCATGTAGTCCATTCCGGCCGCGCGTAGCTCCTGTTCGTCGTACCGCGGCCGTCCAAAAATCCCGTGGGTGTGCGAATCGACGAGTCCCGGCGCCAGTACGCCGCGTCGGCAATCGATCTCGCGCGCCGATTTGAAGCGCGCTCGCAAATCACCGAGTCGGCCGACCGCGGCAATGCGATCTCCTTCGACCGCGACGGCGGCATCCGCGAGGACGCCCGCGTCGCCCAGTTCAGAGCCGCGCCGTGCGCGCGCGGGCCCCGCACAGGTCACGACTTGCGATGCATTTGCAAAGATCAGCGATTCAATCATCGGGTTTGATGGATTCGGACCCTGCTTCAAGACCTCAGAAATGGTACGACCGGGGTGAGAACCCGTTTAAAAACGTTTTTAAACGGGTCTGACCCCAAATGTACCCCTTGAGCGCCCGAAGCCCAGACGTCGCGGATGCGGGACAGCCGCCGGGGCGGCAGGGGTTCGC
>JAICJQ010000046.1 GCA_025928335.1 Gemmatimonadaceae bacterium | reverse complement strand
CGACGCGATCCTGCACGCCGAGTTGCACGGCACCATTGTAGGTGATCGTCTTGAGCGCCTCGTCGTCGCTCAATCCGCCGTAGCGCACGAGCTTCGCGGCGTCGATGTTGAGACGGCGGGCTCGTTCGTCGGAATCGGAGTTGACCGTCGCGACCACGCCGTGCGCCAGCAGAATCGGGACGTTATACGGAATCGCATCGTACGCTTCGATCTTGTATGACCACTCGTCGGCGAAGCTCGACAACCCGGTGCCGGCCTGCTGGATCTCCGAGGCGATTTTATATCCTTCCAGGCCATGCTGAAGCGTCTTCACCGTGAAGCCGAACTCCTTGGCCACGTTGAGCAGCATCAGCATTTCGTCGGCGCGATACGAGTGTGCGTGGACGAAGCGCTTCCCCTCCAGCACTTCGACGAGCGGCTCGAGCTCGAGATTCCGCGCCGGCGCGATCGCCGTCTTGTCGCCCTTGGCGACCTTGGCCTTGTACTCGTCCAGCGTGGCCTTGTAATCGCGGGCGCGGGTGAACGCGTCGCGCAGGATCTCTTCCTGACCCATGCGCGTCGCCGGATAGCGAAGCGGGCGGCCCTGCGCCTGCGCCGCCTGTTGGCTGTTCTTCTGCGTCACGTTCTCGCCGAGCGCGAACTTGATCCCCGGCATCGCACCGGGGAACAGCATCTCGTCCGCGTCGCGCCCGTACTTGAGCTTCAGCACGGCGTTCTGTCCGCCGATCGTGTTCGCCGATCCGTGGAGCAGATTGATCGTCGTGACGCCGCCGGCCAGCTGGCGGTAGATGTTGATGTCCGTCGGGTTGAGCACGTCGCGCATCCGCACCATCGACGTCACGGAGAGCGACCCCTCATTGATCGCGTCGGCCATCGTGTGCGAATGCGGATCGATGATCCCCGGCATCACGAACTTGCCGGTCGCGTCGATCACCTGCGCGCCCGCCGGCGCCGTCAAATTCTTGCCGATCTGCGCGATCTTGCCGTTCTGGAGCAGAATGTCCGTGTTCTGCAGCGTGCCCTTCGTGACGGTGAGGACCGTCGCGTTTTTTATCAACGTCGGGCTGACTTTTGCCGCCGGCTGCTGTGCGCCGGCGATTGACGCGGCCGCGACGCAAGCGAGGAGTCCGTATGAGCGCATGTGATGTCTCGTTGTCGAATGCGTGACCGTTAGCGAGCCGGCGGACGACCGCGACCGCCGCGGCCACCTTGCGCGGCGTCGGGTTTCGTGCCGAGGAACGTGCCCTGCGGATGCCCGACGATGGCGACCGTTCCGCGAATCACGTTGCCGCTGATCGCGCCGGTGAATCGCGCCTCCTCGGTGCCGGCGTTCATCGTCACCGTCGCGCTGAACTGAACGTCGCCGGTCGGTCCGATCGATCCATTAGAGATCTGTGAACTGCCGAGCGCACCCTGAATGGTGCCGCGGAGCTGTTCGCCGGCTTGTTGCAAGTTGAGGGTGACCGGCTTCTCCCCTTCATCGAGCGTCACCGTGATCGTCCACGCTCCATTCGCCGCGGACGCCGCCGCGTTGGCCGGCGCGCGGATCTCGACCGGCCGGCCGTCGACGAACAGCTGTGAGACGCGTCCGCCGAACAGATCGCCGCGCATGACGGTCAGGTTGGCCACCTTTCCCTGCTCGATCGACCCGAGACGGTCGTTCACGCCGAGGATCTCGGCGGCGCCCAACGTCAGCGCGCGAACCGCCTGGTCGGCGGTGAGCCCGCTCTCGACGGCGCGACCGACGTTGGGAAGAAATTCGTTCCACGCCGTGAGGCCGCCGTCGGCGAACGCGAACTTGACGCCCGCCGCCTGGAGCTTGCCGGCGAGCTTCGGCGCTTCGACGCGCGCACGGAGTACGCGCAGCGGTTCCGGGTCGGCGTCGGCGGACGCCTGCGGCCGGCGCGGGTAGTTGAGCGAGATCAGCACGGGCACGTTTTCAGCCTTCAACCGCGCGGCAACCTTGTCCGCTTCTTCGCCGCCGGCGATGATCACGCGAAGATTGAACTCCTTCGCCAGATCGAGCGCGCGTTCGATCTCGCGCTCCAGGCCCGCCTCCATCACCACGGGGATCTGCCGCGCCAGCACCGGCTGCAGCGCTTCGAGCGACGGGTCCGGCTCGGGCCGGCGCATGCCGCGCGGGTTCTTCGCGTACGCCGCCTGCTCGGCGCCGTAATGCTGCGCGTCGATGAGCGTCTGGCGGAGCGCCGAGAAGACACCGAGCAGCGAATTCGGATATCCACCGCCGCGGCTCGGCGTGAAGCCGATGTGTTCGGCGATCGGCGCTTTCACCACCATCGCCTGCGCATTCATTCCGCCCAGATTCACGACCGCGGAGAGTCCGCGGAAGATGCCGCTCGCGGGAATGCTGAGCGCCGTCGTGATGCCGGCGCTCTGGGGACCGGTCAACGCGTCGGGATCCGCGGTGAGGAGATCGATCGTTGCGACTTCCGGTTGGAGGCCGACCGGGTGGATCGAATTCGGTGCCGTCGGCGCGGCCTGCTGCTGTGGGCCGGCAGCGCGTCCGCCTCCCGCGGCGCCGCGACCTCCGCGCCCGGCGTCGGCGCCACCTCCCCCGGTGATCGGGCCGATCCCGACGGCGCTGTTCGCGTCGATGATGCCCGGATAGACGGTGAGTCCGGTGCCGTCGATGACGCGCGCGTCCGCAGGCGTCTGCGCCGCCGCGCCGACCGCCGCGATGACGCCGTCGCGCACGACGACCGTCCCGCGGTCGATCGGTGCGCCGGAGACTCTGATGATTCTGGCATTAGTAATCGCGTAAACGCTCGGCGCGTTTCGTTGGCGTTGAACGCCCAGCTGGCCGCGCGCGATCGCCGGCGCGGCAAGGGCGGCGGACGCCAATGTCGCGGCGCGCATGGTACGACCGATCCGCATTGCGACGGTACTCCTCGTCCGGTGGGCAGCCGCGGTGCCTCCGACGGGAGTGGCGGGGGCGAACGTGCGGCCGGTCGCGGAATATCCCAAGGGTGCCGATCAGTGTCGAGGGCTGGCTCCCGGCCTACAGGGACTTTACGGAGCCTATATATTCGCCTTGGCGGTCTCGGCGGTGCCTGGACCGCCCACTCACTAATTGGCAACGGAGAAACGCATGGCGAAACATCGTCTGTTCGCCGCCGCGCTCGCCGCGCTCGTCGCGGCGGTCCCAGTTGCGGCACAGAAGAGCGGGACCGTGGAGGTCGGCGGGTTCGGCCAGTACACGATCGCCGACGACGCTTGGCACGTGAAGAACGGTTGGGGCGCTGGCGGACGTTTGGGGGTTTTCCTCGCATCACATTGGGAGCTCGAGGGGGCGGCGGCCTTCTCCAACTTCACGAACCAGGCGCCGCGCGCCAGCGGCAGCTCCTCGAATCAAACCTTCAACGGCCAGATCAACTTCAATTTGCCTTTCGGCATGGGCGGCAGGACCCATCATCTCCTGCTCGAGGCGGGAGCGGGAGGCCAGAGGTTTGCGTCGCACACGGACTTCTCGGTTCCATTGGGAGCAGGGTTTCGTTTCAGCGTGAGCGACGCCCTCGCGCTCCGATTCGATGGGATCGTCGAGTATGTCGAGAATCCCACCGCCGCGACATTCGGCTTTCCACCGGTGATCGGCGTCAATTCACAGGCGGCGCGGTCCACCAACGTGGAGCTGCGCGCGGGGCTGAGCTTCATGCTCGGCAACCACAAGCCGGCGCCGGCGCCGGTCGTGGCGGAGACACGCCCGACGCCACCGCCGCCGCGGCAGGAGCCGCCGCAACCGCCCCCGGCGCGAATCGATACGACTCGGCCGCGGCCGCGTGTCAACACCGATTCGATCAACGCCGTGAATGCCGCGCGCGAAGCCCTGCTCGCGAAGCTCTACTTCGACTTCGACAAGTCCGAGTTGCGCGACGATCAGCGCGCCGTGCTCGATGCGAAGCTGCCGGTCTTCCGCGCGAACCCCGGAGTCCGCATCCGGATCGAAGGGAACGCGGACGAGCGCGGGTCGGACGAGTACAACATCGCGCTGGGGATGCGCCGCGCGCAGACGGCGCGGAAATATCTCGTCGATCATGGGATCGACGCGGGGCGCCTCGAGATCGTGAGCTACGGTGAGGAGCGCCCCGTCTGTCAGGAGCACGACGAGAGTTGCTGGAAGCAGAATCGGCGCGATGAATTCGTCATCATCGCGGGGGGAGACCGGCTGGTCGCTCCGCGATAGGACGCGCCGTGGAACCCGGGCGAGCGGCGCTGGATTCGTCGCTCGCCCGGCCCACAACACCCGGTGGGGCCGGCATCAACCCACTGAGGAGCGCGTCACCATGCCCAACCGAGTACCAGTACTTGCCATTGCCGTCATGGCCGGGATCGTGGCCGCCTGCGGCAGCGATAGCAGCACGACCCCAACGCCCATCTCGAACATCGTAACGTTCCGAGCAACGCTGCTCGGCACCCAAGAGAATCCCGCCAACAACTCGCAAGGAACCGGGACGTTCCTGGCGACGCTGGATACCGTGACCGGCGCCTTCACGTATGACGTGACATTCCAAGGCATGACGTCGAACGTCACGCTCGGGCACATTCACGGCCCCGCATCGGCGACGGCGAACGCGAGCCCCATTCTCAACTTCGGAACGCTCCCCGGTGCGACGTTCACTATCGGGGGTCTTTCCGGTACGGCGCATGGCTCGACGACGCTGAACGCCCAGAACCAGCTCACGTCGGCGGTCAACGGCGACTCGTTGAAAAAGCTGCTGCTCGCTGGTCTGACATACGTGAACATTCATACGACCCAAAACGGCGGCGGCGAGATCCGCGCCCAGCTCACGAAATGACGCCCGCTTGACGCCCCGGATGTAAGCTGGCGTGAGCGAAGCGAGGCGAGCGATCAATAGAAACAAGAACGGCCGCGCGGTTGCGCGGCCGTTCTTGTCATGTGCCGTCGGCTGATCGCCTGATCAGTAGATGTAGACTCGTGTACCGACCGGCACGTGGTCGTAGAGCCATTCGATGTCCTCGTCGCGCATGCGCACGCAGCCGTGCGTCGCGGCCAGGCCGATGGACTCCTTGTAGGGGGTCCCGTGGAGCAGGTACCCGTCACCGAGGTTGAGTCGATACTTCCCGAGCTCACCCTCGATCTTTCGGTTCTTCGAACCCATGGGCGGAACGAACAAGGTGTTGTCGAACACGATATGCTCATCCGTCGGCAACGGCGCGAACGAGCCGCCGTCGATGACGCCGGCTTCGCCGTCACGCACCGTCAGATATCGCCCGTCCCTGAGCTTGATCTTTTGGCCGTTGTTCAGGTGGCCGAGCTTGAGGCCGTTTTCCAGGGCGGTCTCGGCGTAGAGCCACTCGGGCGGTTGCCAGATCGGATCAGCTTCTTTGCTGAGCACCGTGCGGATGCCGCGTGGTGTATCGAACGTCCACTCCCGCTTGCCAAACTCGAGGGTGGTTCCCTTAGCCACGGCTGCGGGTGCGCTCAGCACGGTGTCGCGACCGATGATCGCCCAAAGGTGGCGATCCTGAAGCGATACGACGAGCCGGAAACCGCTTGACTTGGCGGCGAGAACGCGGTTTTTGGCCCAAGCCAGGCTATCCGCGCGTGATTTGAAGGAATATGCGACCTCATCGCCATTGCCGTCCTGATCGGCGGCGCGGCGTGGTCCGTCGCTCGTCTCGCGTAGGTTCTGGGCGCCAAGGTGCGGCGCGACGCTGAACGCGAAGGCGACGGTGAGGCTGGCGAGAGTGCTATGAAATCGGGTACGGCTCATGGTGGGCTCTGCTGATGGCGCGGCGGTCATTCGCTCTGCGCTCCTGCCCACAACGTACGCTAAATCCGTTCCAAAGTGCCATACCGCACAATCCGCGGCAGGCTGGGCTGTTGGGCCCAACCTGCCGCGAGGACCTGAACTTCAATTGGTGCCGTGCGACTAGAAGAAGTTCAGGCCGAACATGATCGGGATCTGGCGAGCCGACTCGAACCCACGGTTCGTGACGTTGACGTCGCTCTCGTTGCTACCGCGGCTGAACTGGACCACGCGCGACTCGATGTAGACTTCCGTGCGGCCCATGTGCCAAGCGAGACCACCGCCGGCATTCCAACCCCAGTGGCTGCCCCCGTCGGTGATGACCGGGTGAAGCTCGTCGCCGGATGCCGTCGACACGTTCAACTCCTCGAGCTTCTGACGAAGATTGGTGAAGTCCACCCAGCTCGCGCCGCCGATGATGTACGGGGTGAACCAGGTGTTATTGCCGAAAATCCGGTTGACCCACGGTACGTCAATGCGGCCGTCGAGGTTGACGTTCCACACATCCGGGCGACCGCCGAGGGACGCCAATCCGTTCGCTCTTCCGAACTGCGTGTACTGCCCATCGAGCTGCACACCCCAATACTGCTGGAGCTTCCGATAGCCCAGCTGCAACTGCGCGGTTCCACCTGCTGTGTTGACGGTGTTCAAACCGCCCGAAGGCAAGTTCGTTCCGCCGGCGACGCCGAAATACAGGCCACTGACCGGGCGGGTGATGACCGGCACCGTTTGCACGACGGTGTCGACGCGGGTGACGGTGTTCGTCACGGTAACAGTATCGACGCGCGGCGCCATGCGGAGCGTGTCGGTGCGGAATACAGTCACGGTATCCACGCGAGGTGCTACCACCTCGCCGTGCGATTCCTTGCTCACGGGAATGCGCCGCTGCGAGCGCGGTCTCGTGGATGTGCTGTCTTGCGCCGAAGCGGCCGATGCGTCGAGAGCGAAGAACGCCGCGCCGGCTACGAGTAACAAGGCATTACGATTCAACATGGGTCTCCTCCCTCTGCACCGTCCTCGTCTTGCCCCCGCGGACGGCTACCGGGCGAGGATTTCAGCGTTCTGCATAGTGACTGCGCACAGCGTGACTGCGCTACACAACTGCATTACTACCGACATCCCCGGTCGACGTACTTCGTCGCGGCACTGGCGCATGAGGAAAGCAGGCTCCATGCCGCAATCTCCGCCTTCCTACGAGCGAACCGGGGGGGAGTCTGTAGGCCTCCCGATCGACGCGAGCTCGACGGCCAAAAAGGAAGCGGCCCGGGCTGAGACCCGGGCCGCTTCCAATCGCGTCATCGAAGTTTTGTGATCAACGCGAGCCGAACCAGTTCATGCCGAACATGAACGGCATCTGCCGAGACTGTGGTGCGTTATCGGGCGTGAAAGCGAGCACACGCGTCTCGATGAACAACTCCGAGCGCCCCCACATCAATGAAGCGCCACCGCCGGCGTTCCAGCCATTCTCGTGCGTCCACTCGCCGTTGCCCGGCACGAACTGGAACGACGCGCCGTTCGTCGGGTCGACACGCATCGGCAGGTTCTTGAACATCGTGTGCGTATAGCCGCCGATGCCGTAAAGCGTGAACCGGTGCGTCGCGCCGAAGGTGTGCGTGAGCCACGGCAGCTGCAGCTTCGCGTCGGCGCTGAAGTTCAGAATGTCGGGATCCGCCTGAAGGCCGGAGAACCGCGAATCCTCACCGGGCTTTGCATAGTTCACATCGCCCCGAATTCCGAGGATCTGCTTCGCACCCTGCCAACCAAGCTGCAACTGCGCGCTCGGACCCGCGCTGTTCGGCGTGTAGATCGCGCCGTTCGGCGCCATGACGCCGCCGCTCAGACCGAAGTAGAAGCCGTTCGGCAGGCGAATCGGCGGATACACCGGTGGAAGCTGCACGGTATCGACGCGCGTCATCGTCCGCGTCACCGTATCGTGGACGATCGTCGGCGGCGAGGCAACGCTCACGCGCAGTGTGTCGGTCCGGTACACCGTCACCGTGTCGACACGACGCGCGACTTCGCCGCCTTCCTTCGTGATCGGGATGCGGCGCGAGGACGTCGGACGTGTCCGAGTGCTATCCTGCGCCAGAACGACCGAGGCACCGAGTGTGAGGATTCCAACGGCGCCCGCCAGAGACTTCGCGGAAATTCGCATTGTGATTTGTCCTTCTCCGTTTCCGTCCTCGACTTGCCCCCGCGGACGACAACCGGGCGGAGAGATACGTCCCCCGAACGACCGAACAACGTCGCGGCACCGTGAACGTGCTCAAGCATACAACGTGCCGGGACGAGTCTCCCCAATGGAGTGATCGTGCGTAGTCTTGGACCTTAGTCCTCGTCGAGGCTAAACCGGACTGTTGCGACGCAGCCACGCCCATCACCTCGGTTCTCCAGCGTCAAGGTCCCGCCGTGCGCTTCGGCAATTTGCCGGGAAAGAACGAGGCCGATTCCAGATCCCGCCGGCTTGGTCGTGAAAAACGGAACGAACAGATTGGCGGCGTTGGCGAGACCGGGACCCTCGTCCTCGATGACGAGGGACAGCGTTCCGTTCTGTCGCATCCATCGCACCTCGACGCCGCCATTGGTCTCCAGCGACGCATCCACCGCGTTGCGCAGCAGATTGATCAGCAGTTGGTCCAGCTGGTCGCCGTCGGCACTCATCGTTGTCGCCGGTCCCTCGACGACGTCCACGGCCAGCCGCGTCTCGAGCGCGGCCACTCGCCGCACCCACGCCGCGATGTCGAGCGCCGCCTTGTTCGGCGGCGGCAACTTCGCCAACCGAGCATACGCCGACATGAAGCGCACTAAGGCTTCTGAACGTCCGCTGATCACGTTCAGGCCTCGCCGCAGGTCGGCGCCCGCGTCGCTCGGCGGGTCAGGAGCGTCGACGAGGGCGAGCAGGCTGCCGGCGATCGACTTGATCGGCGCCAGTGAGTTGTTGATCTCGTGACTCAGCACCCGCACGAGACGCTGCCAGGCCTGCAACTGCTCTTCGCGAAGCGCCTTGCTCACGTCGGCCAGCACGAGGAGAGTATGCGGTCGGCCATCCTGGCGAAACTCGCCGCGCCGGACCTCCCAGCGTCCGCTGCCTCCCGGAAAGGTGACGTCCATCGTCCGCGGCGACGCGCCTTCGAGCATGTCCGCCAGACCGACCTGATCGGCGGTGCGTCCCAGCAGCCGCTCCGCCGGCTGCGCCAGCAGGGATTCCGCGGCGCGATTGGCCAGCCGCACCCGATTGGCATCGTCGAAGGCGAACACCGCGACATCGATCTCCGCCATGACGGTGCGCAGCAGGGCAGTCGCCTCCATGGCGCCGAGGCGCTGCGTTCGGAGCGTCTCGCCGAGCAAATTGGATTCGAGAAAGGCGAGTCCGAGGGCGTCGTCGCGATCGGCGCCGCGCGCGCGGATCGAGTAGTCACCCTCGCGGAGCGCGGCCAGCATGTTGGAGAGCGTCTGGAGGGGCCGCACGACCCGCTCTCGGAGCACGAACGCCGCGATAACCCACGATCCGGCGACGAGGAGATCGAACGTCCACTGCACCTTGGCGCTGTAGCCGCCGCGCCAGAGAAGCACTGCCGTGCCGATGACGCCGGGCAGACCGGTGAACAGGGCGAGTCGCAGGACCAGCCGTTCGTGATCGGGGTTGTCGCGCGGCGCCGAGACGGCCGCGTGATCGCCGCTCCGCCGTCGCGCCGGGCGCTCAGAGGCCATAGCTCGCGATGCGCCGATACAACGCGCTTCGCGACAGCCCCAACGCCTGCGCGGCGCGGCTCACATTTCCTTCGTAGCGGGACAACGCTTTCTGAATGAGCATCTTCTCGACATCCTCGAGCGGCAAATCCTCGAGCCGCGGCGCGGCGCTCGTCGTCGCTCGCAATCCGAGATCGCCGGCGCGTATCTGGTCGCCGTGGGCGAGGAGAACGGCACGCTCGATCGCGTGGTCGAGCTCACGGATGTTGCCGGGCCAGGAGTGGCCGAGGAGCGCCTGCATGCCCCCGGCGTCGAACCCGATCAGCGGTTTGCGATAACGCGCTGCGTGGCGCCGCAGGAAATGCATCGCCAGCGCGGGGATGTCCTCGCGACGGTCGCGCAGCGGCGGCAGATGCACCTCGATGGTGTTCAGTCGGAAGAGCAGATCTTCGCGGAACCGCCCCTCGGCCACATCCGCCTGCAGGTTGGCATTGGTCGCCGACACGACGCGCACGTCGACGTGCCGAGACTTGGACGAGCCGACCCGCTCCACATCCCCCGTCTGCAACACGCGCAACAGCTTGGATTGGAGCGCCAGCGATACGGTGCCGATCTCGTCGAGAAAGATCGTCCCGCCGTCGGCGAGCTCGAATCGCCCAACGCGGTCGGTCTTCGCATCGGTGAAGGCGCCTTTCACGTGGCCGAACAGCTCGCTCTCGAACACGCCCTCCGACAGGCCGCCCATGTTCACCGCGATGAACGACCGGGCGTTTCGCGGCGACGACGCGTGCAGCCATTGCGCGACCAACTCCTTACCCGTTCCGTGCTCTCCGGTGATCAGCACGTTCGCGTCGGACGGACCGATGCGCTCGAGCAGCTGCAGGATCGGTTTCATCTTCGGCGACTCGGCGATCATTCGCGGGAGATGATCGCGACGGAGGAGCCGGTTCTCCGACTCGAGCCGCTGCGCGCGCCGCAGCGCGCGGCCGAGCTCCACCTGCGTCGTGAGGATCGAGACGAGCCGCGCGTTGTCCCACGGCTTCTCGACGTAGTCGCGCGCGCCGCGGCGCATCGCCTCGACGGCATTGTCGATGCTGCCCCACGCCGTCATCACGACCACCGGCATGTCCGGCTCGAGGGTTTGCAGCGTCGACAGCATGTCGAGTCCTTCTTTCCCCGACGTCGTGTCGCGCGTGTAGTTCATGTCGAGCAGCATCGCGTCGTAATCACGCCGCTCCAGCGCGGCGAGCGCGGCACTCGGCGACGTCGTCGTGTCGATGTCGAAGCCGTTGCCCTTGAGAAGCAGGCGGAGCGCCTCGAGGACGTCGCTCTGATCGTCGGCGACGAGGATGTGCGGACGACCGTTGTCGGTACTCATCGAGCGGAAAGGTACGGCGGGGCTCAGCGTGCGGCTATTCACTGCGCAGCGCGATCATCGGGTCCACGCCGGCCGCTCGACGCGCCGGAATCCAACAGGCGGCGAGAACGGCGCACGAAAGAAGACACGACCCCGACGCAAAGATGATCGCGTCGCTGATCCGCAAGCCGAGAAAGATCGAGGCGAGCAGCTTCGCCACGCCCGCTGACAATGCGATGCCGATGACGACGCCGGCGACCGCCAGCCGCCAACCTTCGCGGAGGAACATGGCCACGATTTGCGCGCGCGCCGCGCCCAGTGCGACCCGGACCCCGATCTCGCGGGTGCGCTCGTTGACCGAGAAGGCCATCACGGCGTACACGCCGATTGTCGCGAGCACCAGCGCCAACCCGCCGAAGATCGCGAGCAGAGTCGATCCGAGCCGCGATTCCGCGCCGCGATCATGGCGATACTGCGACAGCGTCTGCACGTCGTACACGGGAAGATTGTGGTCCATTTCCCCGATCACCCGCCTGAGGACCGGCGCGAGCTGGACCGCGCCTCCCGGACGCCG
Source organism: Gemmatimonadaceae bacterium (assembly GCA_025928335.1). Lineage (GTDB taxonomy): Bacteria > Gemmatimonadota > Gemmatimonadetes > Gemmatimonadales > Gemmatimonadaceae > JAQBQB01. The sequence continues at coordinate 16,143 of JAICJQ010000046.1, read as the reverse complement.
AACGAGGAGCGTCATATCGAGGACGTTCGGGTGCTGTGCTTGGGCGAGATAAATGATTGGTCGCCGACGCTCGCTCGGGCCGTATGTCTGCGCCTCGCGGGCCACCCCGACGATGGTCATGAACGGGCCCTTCTCTCCGGTGGTGCTCACGCGTTTCCCGATGGCGTCCTCGTTGGGCCACGCGACCTTCGCGAAATCCTCGCTCACCAGCGCAACTGATTCCGTTCCGATGCGATCATTCGCCGTGAAGTCCCGGCCGCGAGCGAGAGGAATGCCAACGGTCCTGAAGTAGTCAGGCCGGATCGTGCTCTCGTAGACCTCCAGCCCGCTCGACTCACGGAAATGGCGCGTCGCGGCTGCATCGCCCTGAATCTGCACGTCTGCCCCGATGTGGCGCTCGCCCATCGGTACCTGGTTCGTGAACGTTGCGGATTCTACTCCCGGCAGTGACGCGACGCGTGCGTGAAGCTCGTCGAGGAAGAGGGCACCGCGCCGGGGGGTGAAGCCGTTGAGCTCGAGACTGAACGACGCGGCGAGCACGCGGTCGCTGGCGTCGAAGTGCACGTCGGTCCGCGTCGACTTGTACAACGCGCCGAGGAACATCCCGGCGGTCACCAATAGGACCAGACTCAGTGCAACCTGTGCCACAACGAACCCGCGTTGCAGCTTCGCCCGCGATCGGTCGAACCCGATCGCGGCCTCCTTCAATACGCTGGTGATGTCGGCGCGCGTCGCGCTGAGCGCGGGAACCACGCCGAATCCCACTCCCGTCACGAACGCGATCCCGATCGTGAACCACAGGACGCTCGCGTTGGGCGACACATCGATCGGTGCCGGGATGATCGACGCGACGGCATCGGTTGCCCAGCTGGCGAGTACGAAGCCTGTCAGTGTGCCGCACAATGCCAACAACACGCTTTCGGTCAGGAGCTGGCGAATCACGCGCCGTCGCGCGGCGCCGATGGAAAGCCGCACGGCAATCTCGCGGCGTCGCCTCACGGCTCGCCCAAGGAGAAGATTGCTCACATTGGCGCACGCGATCAGAAGGACGAGCACCGTGACGGCGAATGCCAGCGTCGCGACCGGCGCGACGTCGTTGCCGTCGGTCGGACCAAGTCCGCCGCGCATCGGGAACGCCCGTGCAGTCACGAAAGCATGTTCAACGCTATCGCGCTTGGCGATGCGTGCCGCAACCGTCGACAGCGCCGCGTTCGCCCGTTCAATCGAGACGCCGGACGCAAGCCGACCGACGGAAGTCAGCCACCAGGTGTCGCGGCTCTTCAGATAACTGGGAAACCCCGGGAGCCGCGTCCCGGCCAACGAGATCGGTACCCAGACGTCGCGATGCTCGGAGTGTTCGGTCCCGTTGAAGCGCTCCGGCGCGACGCCGACGACTGTGAAGGGCTGGCCGTCGATCGACATCCGCCGGCCGATCACGTTTGGATCGCCGCCGAATCGCTCTCGCCAAAGTCGATAGCTGACCACCGTCGCGCTGTTCGCCGCGCCGACGACGTCTTCCTCGGGAAGAAACCCGCGGCCGAGCGCGAATCGCACGCCGAGCATCCGGAAGTAGTCAGCGCTGACCAGCGTGCCGCGCACGCGCGCCGGATCGCCACCGGTCGAAATCGCGAAATCGGCGTGGGCGATCGCCGACGCTTGCGAGAACGCCTGCGTGGAATCGCGGTAGTCGAGAAAATCCGGATAGGACAGCATCAGCGGATGTCCGCCGCGCGAATCAATCGGCGTAATCCAGACCAATCCCTCAGGCGAGACGATCTCGGGCAACGGCCGCGTGAGGATCGCCGTGGCGAGCGAGAACAACGCGGTGTTCGCGCCGATACCTACGGCAAGCGTCAAGCTGGCGACGATCGCGAAGCCGGGTGATCGGACGAGTTGCCGCGCCGCGTATTTGGCATCGTGAAGGAGAGTTTCCATGGACCGTTGGCGTGAGTGAATCAGCCTGTTAGGAAGGCCCATGCCAGATGCGCGACGGCGTAAGCACCTATCTGAAAATCACTTAGCTCGCGACGGTCGTTCACGCGCCGTAAAGCGGTGCTCGAATGTGGGACGATTCGTCCGGAAACGAAACGCGGCGCCCTTTGGCGCCGCGTCGTTCTTGCTTCAGCCGACGGGGCCTTCCGACCCGGTGATCCACCCGTCTTTGAGCTCGATGATCCGGTGCCCGAACTTCGCGTTCTCTTCGGAGTGCGTCACCTGAATGATCGTCGTGCCCTCGCTATTCAACTTCTTGAACAACTCCATTATTTCTCGGCCCTGACTGGAGTGCAGGTTGCCGGTCGGCTCGTCGGCGAGAATCAGCTTGGGACGCGCGATCACCGCGCGCGCCACGCCGACCAGCTGCTGCTGGCCACCTGACAGTTGTCGCGGATACAGATCCTTCTTGCCCACCATCCCGAACTTGTCGAGCGTGTCGGCGACGATCGCCTCGCGCTCCGAACGCTTCACGTTTCGGTACGACAGCGGAATGTCGAGGTTTTCGGCGACCGTCAGATCGTCGATCAAGTGGTACTGCTGAAAGACGAAGCCGATGTGCTCCTTGTTCAGCGCGACGCGTTGCTTGTGGCTCATCGCGTGCACCGGATGGCCGACAAAGAAGAATTCGCCGGTCCAGGCGCTGTCGAGCATGCCGAGGATCGCGAGCAGCGTCGATTTCCCCGCGCCCGACGGGCCCATGATCGAGACGAACTCGCCGGGCTGAATCTCTCCCGAGATTCGGCGCAAGACGTAGGTTCGGCCGGCCGGCGTCTCGAAGACCTTCTCGATGTTCCGCATGGCGATGAGCGGCCCGACGATGGGAGTCGGTGGGGCATCGCGGCTGACGGTTGCTGGTTTCGTGAAGAATGCCATAGTGACTCCTAAGCTAACGTGACGCGCGGCTCACCGGTCTATTCGGCGCGAAGCGCCTCCGATGTCCGACACCAGTGCGTCCATGGCAAGCCTCCGGCACGGGGCCGTTAGCCGGTCCCGCGAGCGGGTTGTCATCCTGAGCGCAGCGAAGGACCTACTTTCCGAAAACAGTACCTAATTCGGGCAGTAGGTCCTTCGTCGCTTGTGCTCCTCGGGATGACGAGAAATGGGTGTTAGATCCCGACGTTCTCGCCGCGGCGCTCTTCGACGACGCGTCCGTCGAACAGGTGAATCGAGCGGTCGGCGTGGGCGGCATACCGCGGATCGTGCGTGACCATGCAAATCGTGGCGCCGCCGCGGTGCAACTCGCGGAGAAGCTCCATCACGGCTTCGCCGTTCGTCGAATCGAGGTTACCCGTCGGTTCGTCGGCGAGAAGGATGAGTGGATCGCCGGCAACGGCGCGGGCAACGGCGACACGCTGCTGCTGACCGCCGGAGAGCTGCGCAGGATAGTGCTTCATGCGGTGGCTCATCCCCACGCGCTCGAGCGCGTCCGTAACGCGCTGCTTGCGCTCGGCCGCCGACATGCCGCGATAGGTGAGCGGCAGCTCGACGTTCTCGTAGACCGTGAGGTCGCCGATGAGGTTGAACGCCTGGAAGATGAAACCGATTTGACGATTACGAATGCGCGCGCGCTGCGAGGGCGTGAGCTGCGCGACGGACTCATTCGCAAGCAGGTACTCACCCTCCGTCGGCGTGTCCAGCAAGCCGAGGATGGACAGCAGCGTCGTCTTTCCGCAGCCGGACGGGCCGGCGATCGCCACGTACTCCCCGGGCGCGACCTCGAGATGAATGTCCTGCAGTGCGTGGGTCTCTACCTCGTCGGTGTAGAAGACCTTCTTGATCCCCGCCAGGCGGATCAGAGGTTGGTTGCCTGACCCCGCCACTGCGGAGAAGGCGGCCTGCGACGAGGGTGCGGACTCAGTGGCCATGGGATGCTCGGGGTGAGGGGACGGAGGATGAGGGTAGTTGAATTACTTGATTCGTACGCGGTTGGTATTGTCGAACGGCGTCATGTCGGAAACGATGACGCTGTCGCCGATATTCAAGCCGTTCTTGATCTCGATGGTATTGACGGAGGCCCGCCCGAGACCCACCGTGACGCGCGTTGCCTCGCCCTTGTTCGGAATCACCTTGAAGATCCCGACGGAGCTGTTCGGCTGACCGAAGCCCGGTCGCGCGACGAACATGACGTTGTTCAGCCGCTCGAGCTCGATCGTTCCGTCGACGGCGAGATCGGAGCGCGTCCCGGCGGGAAGCGGATCGTCGATCAACACTTCCACCGTCACCGTGCCGGCGACCGACGACGGGTCGGTGCGCCACACATGGCCCTTCACGATCGTGTTGTTGTGCAGATCGATCTTTGCCGGCATACCCGGACCGACGTCGACCGCCTGATTTTCCGGGACGCGAAGCACCGCCTTGAGCTTTCCCGGCTGGACGATTCGGGCGAGCTGCGTTCCGGCGTTCACGTACTGGCCAAGCTCGAGCGGCGGATTGCCGAGCATCTGGAGCTGGCCTGCTTCCGGCGCGACGACACGCATCGACGCGACCCGCTTCCGCTGCTCATCCTGGATGCGCTTGAGGCTTTCGATCTGCTGCTGTTGCAGCTGTACTTGCTGCTGCTCGGCGGTGACGGCGTCGGCCAAGCGCTTCTGCTCGAGATCGAGGCGCTGCTTCAGCTCATCCACGGCGTCGTGGGCGCCGGCGACGTCGTTTGCCGACGCCAGGTTCCGTTTGGCGAGCGAGTCCTGCACGGCCGCCGTGCGCGCCGCGTTGTTGTATTGCGTGCGCATGTTCGCGACGGTGCCTTGCTCGGCGAGGACCGCCTGGTGGAGCGATGTCTTGAGATTGGCGAGGCTGGCGACGGCTGCGCTCAGCGCCTGGTCGTTCTGGAGAAGCCTGATGTCTTCATCGGGATTGCTCATGACGACCAGGACGGTGCCTTGCAGCACCGGCACGCCAGGCTTGATCGGCAATTCTTCGACGCGTCCCGTGGTGAGCGCGGTGACGTTGCGAACGTACTCGGGCTCGAGGGTGCCCGGCGCGTTGACGTCGCGCGTCATCATGCCTTTCTTCACGGTGTCGAACCAGAGCGTACCGCGCTCCACCGGCGGCGCGGCCGGCTGCAGGCGGCTGATGCCGATCGACACCGCGACGATGGCGACGAGTCCGACGCCGATCGCGATGTACCTCTTGGTTTTCTTTGGCGGTTCGCGCTTGATATCCAAGGTGCTATCCGTGCGGTAAGGTCGAGGGTGGCGTGCCGAATCCCACGAGGGGCTTAGGGAAGGACCATGCCGAACTCGAACATCTCCTAAACATCACCGCAGTAAATACTTAGGATGTGATCTCGTCGATCGTGCCGGAAGGTGCTTGGCCGAGTTTGGGATTGAATGTCCCACAACCGAACAGTCCTGACGGAAAGGGGAGCAACTCGGTTTCAGCCACTGTGAGACAATTCAAGCGGGAAATAGGTTGACCGGGGTATATCGACCGACGGCATTCCCCCACGAGATCGCATGAAATCGTTCTTGAGTCCGGTGCTTCTTGGTGTCGGCCTGCTCGGCGCAGCACCGAGGGGAGCAAGGCAGGAGCCTCGACCGCTACGCTCCCCATTCACCGTGTGCGCTGGCGGCGACATCACCCTGGGGACGAACCTCGACCCCCATTGGGCGCGGTCCGCAGCGGATACCCTTCAAAACGTCTTCGGATTGCGACCTCATCCCGACAGTTTGGCATCATCATTAGCTCCTTTTTTCACCGGAGCCCAGGTCGTCTTGGTCAATGTCGAGGGCGCGATCGGCACCGGTCCAGCTCCGGAGAAATGCGGTCGGCGATCTACGAATTGCTTCGCCTTTCGACAGCCGACAGCCGCCGCGAAAGCCTTGAGGCACCTCGCGGACTCCTCCGTTGCGGTCGTCGGCAACATCGCGAATAACCATTCTCGCGACGCCGGCGACGCGGGGAAGGACAGCACCGTCGCCCACCTCGAGGCGGCGGGAGTCCTCGTCACCGGAAACGACACCATCGCGACGCCGGTGCCGCTACCCTCGGGCGATACCATCGCGGTCCTGGGATTTCACACCGACTCCGCCACGCCCGATGCTCGCGACCTCGCCGCTGTTCGACGGCACGTCGCGCGCGCGGTCGCGCAATACGGCACCGTGATCGTCACCATGCATTTGGGCGCGGAAGGCCCGACCGCTCAGCGTACTCGGAACGCCGTCGAGCGCTTCCTGAAGAGCAACCGCGGGAATCCGGTCGGTTTCGCGAATGCGGCATTCGCCGGCGGCGCGACGCTGGTGGTCGGACACGGCCCACATGTCTTGCGAGCGGGCGAGTGGCGCGATGACCGGCTCGCGCTCTACTCGCTCGGCAACTTGCTCACCTACGGGCCGTTCAAACTCCGCGAACCGACCGACCGCGGTGCGGTCGCGTGCGTCACGATCGACTCGGCGCGCCACATTTCGGCCGCGGAGTTACGCCCCACGATGCAAAAGTGGCCGGGCGTTCTCGAAGCGGATTCCAGCAAGCGCGCGTGGGCGCTTATCGACTCGCTTTCCGCTCTCGATTTCCCGCGCACCGGCGTCGCGGTCGACTCACTGGGAAAGCTCGTTCGACGACACCCCGCGCGCGACAGGAAGAGCACCGATCACTTGTCGCGCTTGTCCGTGCCTGCCGGAACAAAAAAGGGAATGCCGTAGCATCCCCGTCATGAAATTCTCCCGCCCCTGCACCGTGCGACAGCTAGTTGGCGCCGCCCTTGGTCCCCGGCGTCGCGGCGGTGGCACTGTCGTCCAGTGACAGGATGCGGCGAGCGCCGCGCCAGACTTTGATGAGGGGCGAGAACGGGCGGTCGATCGAGCTCTCGATGACCTTGCCGGCCACGCTGCTCGCGTGGACATAGTGTCCATCGCCGACGTAGATGCCGACGTGGCTCACGCTGGTCCCCTTCTTCCCCTTGCCGAACGTCAGAATGTCACCGGGGAGCAGACGGCTCGTATCGCGCTTGATGGCGAGTCCCGATTTCGCTTGCTGCTTTGCCGTGCGCGGGACATTGAGCTGGAGCGCCGACATCACGTACTGAATCAGGCCGCTGCAATCGAAGCCCTTTTCGGGCGTGCCGCCGCCCAGGCGATACTTCGTGCCGATCTGCGCGCGCGCGACGGCGACGATCGAATCGCGCATCATCAGCGCCGAATTGCTGTACGCTTCGAACGGTTTCGCTTCGGTCTTCTGTTGAGCGCCCAACGAACCGGCACCGGCGAGCACGCCCGCGGCGACCAGTGCGGTCGTGCGGAGGCGCAGGGAGCGGATGAAGTTCGGTGGGTTCATTGTGTTCAAGGCGTCGTTCGTCAGTACGCGCAATTCTTCGTCGCCGTTGTCGAATGGTCGACGCTCTACGCGCGCGAGGGGCAACGGTGAAAAAAAACACCTGGCGGGGCAAGAACTGCCGGGCTCAGTCTAACCTGCGCGACCCATTCGGGTCAACGATTCCGAGAGACAAGAATCGGGCAACGGCGCGTATTCGCGCAAGGGAAAAGCTTACCGGATTCCGAGCAGCTTGTGTGTTTGCAGGCTAAGGCGCCACCGCGGATGCGCGAGACAATAGTTCATCGCCGCACGGGTGTTTTCCGCGAGGGCCGGACCGTCCATCGGCTGCAAAAAAAATTGCTCGAAGTCGAGCGACTCGAAGCGTACGGGATCCAGGCCAGCCTGCGGAAACACGAGCTTCAGCTCATTGCCGTGCATGAGCGCGAGCGGCGCATTGGACTTTGGACTGACGCAAATCCAGTCAAGACCCGGCGGTGGCTGCTGCGTTCCATTCGTTTCGACGGCGACCGCGAATCCTCGCGAGTGCAATGCGTCGACCGCGGTGGCGTCGAGCTGCAATAGCGGTTCGCCGCCGGTGCAGACGACGAACCGGTTCGTGGGCTCGCTCATCGGCCAGCGCGAGGCGACGGCATCGGCGAGTAAGTCGGCCGTCGCGAACTTTCCTCCGTCCGGATCGACGCCGACAAAATCCGTGTCGCAGAAGTTGCATACCGCCGTCGCCCGGTCCGCTTCGCGGCCCGTCCACAGGTTGCAGCCGGCGAAGCGACAAAACACCGCGGGCCGACCCGCGTTCGCGCCCTCGCCCTGCAGTGTGTAGAAGATCTCTTTGACGGTGTACATCCTCGTCAAACGTAACGCGCGGGATCTTTCACTCCCGCTTCGGCGAATCCTTTGAGTCGTAAATGACAGGCGTCGCAATGGCCGCACGCGGCGCCCGACGCGTCGGGATCGTAGCAACTCTGCGTGGCCGCATAGTCGACCCCGAGCGACAATCCGAGCTGGATGATTTGCGCCTTCGTCCGATCGATGAGTGGTGTGCGAATCCGAATTCGGTTCGTTCCCTCGACCCCGCCGCGCGTGGCGAGGTTCGCCATGCGCTCGTACGCTGCGATGTACTCGGGCCGGCAGTCCGGGTACCCCGAATAGTCGAGCGCATTCACCCCGATGAAGATGTCGCCGGCCTCGAGGATCTCGGCCCAGGCGAGCGCGAACGACAGGAAAATCGTGTTGCGCGCCGGGACATAGGTGATCGGAATTCCGACATCGTCGTGCCGGTCCTTGGGCACCGCAACGTCGCTCGTCAGCGCCGACCCACCGAACGTGCGCAGGTCAATGTCGACGATGACGTGATCGCTGATGCCGTAGAGCGCCGACACGCGGCGCGCCGCCTCGATTTCGACGGCGTGGCGCTGTCCGTAACGGAACGTCATCGCATGCACGGTGAACTGCTCGCTGACAGCGTGGGCGAGCAGGGTCGTCGAATCCAAGCCACCACTCAATAGCAGAACCGCTCGAGGCATCAGGCGCGCAGGGCCTGGTCGAAGTCTTCTTTCAGGTCGTCGATGTGCTCGAGGCCCACGGACACGCGCAACAGATTCTCTGGCGCGCGCGTTCCGGGCCCTTCGACCGACGCGCGGTGCTCGATCAGGCTTTCCGTTCCGCCCAGGCTCGTTGCCTGCGTGAATAGCTTCAGGCGACTAGCGACGGCGAGCGACTGCTCGCGGTCTTTTCCTGCCTGGACCGACAGCATGCCGCCGAAGCCGCGCATCTGCTTCGCCGCCACGGCGTGCCCGGCGTGCGATGCGAGCCCGGGATAATGGACGCGCTCGACGCATGGATGATCGGCGAGGAATGTCGCCAGCTCGCCGGCGCTCGCGGTCTGCGCGCGAACACGCAGAGGCAGCGTGCGGATGCCGCGCATGGCGAGCCAACACTCGAACGGCGAGGGCACGGCTCCGCCCACCATCTGCACGGTGTTGATGCGCTGATGGAGATCCGCGTCGCGCACGATGAGCGCGCCGCTCAACACGTCGCTGTGGCCGCCGAGGTATTTCGTCGTCGAATGCATCGAGACGTCCGCGCCCAGCTCGAGCGGGCGCTGTAGCACCGGTGTTCCCCATGTATTATCGACGGCGCAGAGCGCGCCGCCGCGCCGCGCGATCGCCGCGACGGCTGCGATGTCGACGACTCGAAGGAGCGGGTTGGACGGCGTCTCGACCCAGACCAGCTTCGTGTCTTTCCGCATCGCGCGGGCGACATTCTCCGGATCGGTCATGTCGACGAGCGAGAGGTCGAGCCCCCACGGCCCGAATACGTCGCGCGCCAGCTTGATCGAGCCGAAGTACGCGTCGTCGGGAAGGATCACGTGCCCAGGACCCACGACCTGCAACAGCGTCATGGTCGCGGCGGACCCGGAGGCAAAGCACGCCGCCGCGACGCCACCCTCGAGCTCGGCCAAACATCGCTCGAGCGACGCGCGATTCGGGTTCGTGTACCGCGAGTACAAGAACCCCGCACGATACGACCCATCGCTCTCACGCGCGAAGGTGGTCGAGAGGTAGATCGGAGGAGTCACCGCCGCGGTGGCTTCGTCGACGGCGTGGCCGGAATGAATCGCAAGGGTTTCGAGATGCATGGGGGGCGAAGAGCGGGAATGACGAAAAACGGAACTGACAAAAGCCGGAACTGACAAAGAACGGAACTAACAAAAGACGGAACTAACAAAAGACGGAACTGCCAAAGAGCGGAAGAGGCGCGTAAAAAAAAGCGGCGCAGAGAGTAGAGCCCCTGCCTCGCTAGCGTCTTGCCGACGTTTGTCAGTCCCGGTCTTTGTCAGTCCCGGTCTTCGTCAGTTCCGGTCTTTGTCAGTCCCGCTCCTTGTTACTTCCGCAGTTAATCCTCGCCCCCTCTACGTTCGCAATCCTCCCACCAACTCTCTCAACTGTGTCGACCCAAGGAGAAGCACATTCGACGCCGATGTCATCTGTTCGCAGGCTGCGCTCTGTTCCTGCGTCGAAGCGTTGACCTGTTCCGCCGCCGCGGCGTGGCTCTCCGCGGTTTTGGCGATGGATTCAAGGTTGAAAGCAGCGCTGCTTACGGCGGACGCGTTCGCCTCGGCGGCACCCTTCACACCGACGGCCGCGACGCGCGTGCGCTCGGCGGCGTCGGTGATTGTCCGCAACGCGTTGTCGATGTTGCGTGAGACGCGCTCGATCTCGCCGACCCGTCCCGCGCTTGCTTCCATCGCCTTCGCGCTCGAGGTCACGCGCGTCGTCACGAACCCGGTCATCTGGACGATGTCATCTGCGGCCTTCTGCGACTGCTCGGCGAGCTTGCGCACCTCATCAGCGACCACGGCGAAACCGCGGCCCGCGTCGCCGGCTCTTGCCGCCTCGATCGCCGCATTCAACGCGAGCAGATTCGTTTGGTCGGCGATTTGGCTCACCGATGCCACGAAGCGATTGATGTCGGTCACCGTCGCATTGAGCGCCGTGATCTCGCCCGCGGCCCGCTCGACGCTGTCCTTTACCTCGACGAGAATGCCGAGCGCCCGATCGATCTCGGCGCGCTTGGCTTGAGCGGCCTGCTCGATGTTGTGGGCGAGCTCCGTCACTTCCACCGAGCGCTCCTGCACTCCGCCGGCCGCTTCGCGAATCGCCTGGAGGGCTTCGTCGACCGACCGGAGTTGTTGGACCTGCACGTCCGCGCCGTGAGATACCTCCGTCATCGCGCCCGCCATCTGGCTGGCCGAGAGCGAGATCTGCTCCGATACCGAGGCGAGATCGTGCGCCGACGTCGACACCTCGTCGGCTGTTCGCGCCGCGACGGCGACGACGCGCGACAGCGATTCGCCCGTCTGGTTCATCGCACTCGCCAGGATGTTGAACTCGCCGGGCATGTCGCCCGTGGCGCGGCTCGTCAGATCGCCCTCGCTCAAACGCTGCGCGTGCTGCACGAGCGCATCGAGCGGCTCGCCGATGTGCCGCACGGTGAACGACACGACGAGAATTCCCAAAAGCAGCGCGACGGTGATCAGGCCGACGAGCCAGATCGACCGCCGCTCGGTCTCCGCGGCAAGATCCGCTCGCGTTGCCGCAACCTTGTCCGCCTTGAGCCGGCCCAGTCGCGCGATGTCGTTCAGCAATTCGTCGACCGACCGTCGGTTTTCACCGGCGACCGTGCGCGACTCCTCGGCGCGGCCGAGGTCGGACAACCGGTGCGCGAGCGCGTAGTGGATCTCCATCTCGGACAGCTTGCCGTCGATCGTCGCGACGGTCGCCACCTCAGCGGCGTTCTGGCCGGGCCGATCGTTCATCTGGCGCTGTACATCGTGCGCGAGCATCCCGAAATGTCGAAACGAATTGGCCGCGGTCGTGTCGCGTGTGTCGAGATACCTCGACCCGGCCTCGATGGTCTTCGCGACGTCCGCCGAAAGCTGGCTCGCCAGTTGAGCCTCGGTCTGTACTTCGGCCAGCGACTCTGTAATCGTGAGCGTGATCCCGCTGAAGGAGCGCCGCGCCACGAAGCCGGCGACCACGAGCAGGACGATGAGAATTCCGAGGCCGAACCACAACCGGCCGCGTATCGAGTTGCCGGACAGGCTTGGAAGCGTGATCACTTGCCGGCCTCCACGAGCAACTCGCCGTTGTGTACGCGGGTCATGACGATGTTCTTGCCAACGGGGTCGCCATCGGCGCGGAAACGGATCGTGCCGGTCACGCCGCGATACGCCTCGCCCTCGGACAACGTCGCCAGATAGTCGCGAATCTTGCCCCTATCCGGCCCGACGCGCTCCACCGCGTGCGCGAGAAGCTTTGTCGCGTCGTACGCGAGCGCCGCGTTGCCGTCGGGCGTCGTGCCGTACTTCTTCGTGTACGCGGTGACGAACGCGCGAACCTCTGGTCTCGGATCCTGCGCGCTGAACGGGGCGCCCACAAAGATCCCGTTCGCCAGCGCGCTCGGTGCCACCGTCTGCCATCCATCCCCGCCGACGAGGTCCGCCGCGAGCTGTTGGCGCCGGGCCTCCTTGAGAAAGGCGAGACCGGATACGTCGGTGCCCGCGACGAACACGAGGTCGGGGTGTTCGCGTTTGAACCAGCTCACGAACGGCTCGAAGTTCTGATCGCCAGCTTCGCTGATCGGATCCATGGCAATGATCTGACCGGCGAAGCTCCGCCGAAAGCTTTCGGCAAGGCCGCGACCATATGCGTTGTTCTCGTAGAGAATCGCCGCGCGTTTGCGGCCGAGCTTGTTCACGAATTGCGCGATTGCCATCCCGTTCGCCGAATCGCTGGGAATGACACGAAAAGCCCACCGCGAAATTGCGGTCAGGGCGGGAGACGTCGCGGTCGTGGCGACGGCAGCGAGACTGCCGTCGTAGACATGTGCCGCCGAGACCATCGCGCCCGAGTTCACGTGGCCGACGACCGCGACGATGCTTCGGTCGTCGACGAATCGCTGCGCGATGGCGCTTGCTCGCTCACCCGTTCCTGAATCGTCGGCGAACTTGATCTCGAGATGCCGTCCCGCGGCCCACGCGGGACTGTTGTTGATCTCGTCGAGCGCGAGCTGAATGCCCTGCTTATTGGCCAGACCATAGGCGCGGCTGAACGGACCGGCCGCGCCGAACGTAATCGTGCCGGTCTGTCCGTGAGAGCAGGCCGCGAGTAGTGCGAGCAGTGCAATACGCTTCGACAAACGCATTTACGGTCGAGGGGAACGTGAATTCGGCCGCTTCGCCGGACACAGCGATGACGACAGATACGAGAGTGGTGTAACAGCCGCGCGTGGCACTCAACCTGCCCGAAGACCGTCACTTGCGCATACGAGAGATGAGATGAGGGTGCTCGTCACAGGTGGAACGGGCGTGGTTGGCGAGTCGGTGGTGAGGGCGCTGCACGAGCGCGGGCATGCCGTCCGTGTGCTGACGCGGCACGCCGGCCGCGACCAGCCCTGGTGGCCGACCGGCGTGGACGGTTGGGCCGGCGACGTGTCCGACGAGCGCACTATTCGCGGCGCGGCGGACGGTTGTGACGCCGTCGTTCATATCGCCGGCATCGCCGCCGAGGAGCCACCGAGCCGCACGTTCCAACGTGTGAACGTCGACGGAACACGGTACGTCGTCCTCGAGGCGGAGCGGGCCGGCGCCGGGAAAGTGATTTACATCTCCTCACTCGGCGCCGATCGCGGGACGTCCGAGTACCACAAGTCGAAGGCCGTCGCCGAGGATGTCGTCCGCACGTTCTCGCGCGATTGGCTCGTCCTTCGGCCCGGAGCAGTGTACGGACCCGGCGACGCGCATCTGTCGGTGCTGCTGCGAATGGTACGCACGCTGCCCGTGATCCCGACGATTGGCTCGGGCGACAAGAAATTTCAGCCGATCTGGCACGAGGATCTCGCCCGCGCCGTCGCCGCGGCGGTAGAGCGCAATGATGTGCGCTGCCAATCGCTCAACCTGGGCGGAAGGGAGCTCACATCGCAGAACGAACTTGTAGAACGGTTCAGCGACTTGACCGGGCGAAAAGTCGTGCAGGCGCCTCTTCCAGTACCCGTCGCTTCCTGGGGATTGCGCGCACTCGAAGCGGTCGGCGTCGACGTTCCGTTTACGGAAGACCAGCTCGACATGCTTCGCGACGGCAACGTCATCCCGCCTGACTCACCGAACGCGCTGATCGACATCTTCGGGATTACTCCGACGAAACTCGATGACGGACTTCGCCGGCTTGTCGACGAGCAACCGGAGCAATTGCCGTCGGACGGGACCGGAACGCTCACGCGAAAACGGTACTGGGTCGACATACGCGGCTCGCGCTACGATGCGGATGAGCTGTTCGAGTACCTTCGCGGTCACCTCTTCGAGCTCCTGCCGTCGACAGTGCGGATGAAGCCAGGTCCAAACGGGGAGCCGATCGTCGCCGAAGGTGAAACAGTGACGTTCGAGCTTCCGCTGCGCGGCGACGTCCAGGTCCGGGTTGCCGAGGCGGGCGAACGACGCGTGACGCTCCTCACCGTGGCCGGCCATCCGATCGCCGGCGCTGTCCGGTTCCAGACGGCAGCGGACGGCGATGCAGTGCGCTTCGAGATCGAGGTCTATGATCGACCGGCGTCCATGATCGACGAGGTGATCATGCGGACTGTCGGTGGCATGCTCCAGCGCTCAACATGGATCGAGCTCGCGCAGAACGTGGTCCGCGCCACGGAAGGAGAGGGGGACGTGCAGACGGAGGAAAAACAGCTCAGCAAGCAGGAGCTCGACCTCGTCGACGAATGGGCGAAAACGCTGAGCGCTCAGCTGTCGCGAAACGCAACGTCGAGCGGGCGAGATTGACAATGTTCACCGCAGCCGAGGCGGTATCGGTTTCTGGCGAACCAGCGATAGAACTTGTCCGCGATCGTGCGCACGAACGGAATCTTGAAGATCCAGGAGATCCATTTGCCCTTCGGCAACACATCGAGTAGCCGCTCGATCGCCGCGGCGCCCTGCCAAGTGTGTCCGTTGGCGGCGATGAGTTGAAGCGCGTCGGCATACGCGCGCGGCGGAATCCACGGGAATCGCGCCGTCACTCCGGCCGCCTGCGAGGGCACGACCTCCAGCATCTCGCTTCGGTCCCACTTGCGTAGCACGTTGGCCAGCCGCGTGCAGACGCGGCAGGTGCCGTCGTAGACCACGGTGTACGGTCGACCCAATCCGCGCTCCGCATCCTGTCCCGCGACGGTAAATCGAACGACGGGAACGGTCACGCCGATGCTCGCTGTGGCACTGCGCGGCTCGTCGGCGAGCCTGCAGTGCCCTGAATCGCAATCTCGGGAGGCTGCTCGAAGGTCGCGTGGATGGTGCACATCGTCGCGACGCGACGCGCGGCTTCGAGGCGGCGTTCAGGAAGAGAGGGCCAGTTGAAGCGCATGTCGTATCGATCGACGCGTTGCGGATCCTGAGCGAATGTCCAGGAGACCTCGAGGGTGAGGTCGTTCGCGTCGAGCCCCGCATTCTCCGCCCAGGCGTACAGGACTGAAAAAGTGCAGTAGGCCAACCCACTCGCGACCATGTGAAAGGGAGAAAAACTCTGCTCGGCGGTGGGCGCCTCGATCGTCATCGGCCCCGGAATGGGCTCCAGACGGATCGAATCCTCGGATAACAGCGTGATCTTCACAGTATGGCTCCGGTCTGGAGCGCGCTCGTGCAAGCCTCACGCCGATAGGGAGTTGTCTCGCCGGACCGGCCCGTCAGGCGACGGGCACTGTCAGGGGGTGACTGGGAAGGACCGGCAGGCGTCAAGATGGAGCGACTCCTGATGTGGTGGCCAACGCCTGTCGGGGAGCGCGGCCATTGCTGTTCCCGCCAACGCCGACCAGTCCCGCCTCCATCCGAATGCGCTTCCGACGACGATGTCACCCATCGACCGCCTAATCCAACAAGCGGAAGCCGCTGAACGAGACGGGCGGGGCGATGAAGCGCGGGCATTGTACGAGCAGGCGCTTTTCTCCCTCAAGCGCAAAGACGACGCGCGTCTCATCGCCGCGCTGATGCGCGCCATCGCGGGAACCTTCGTCAAGGAGGACGACAACGAGGCCGCGCTCGATTGCCTCGAGTTCTCGCGCACCGTGGGAGCGCTCTGCAACAACACGGCCGAGGTCGCGCACTCCGTCGGCGATCAAGCATCGCTCATTCAACAGGCGGGCGACTTCGATCGCGCCGAGGCGTTGCATCTCGAAGCGCGCTCCCATGCACTCGCGGCCGGCGAGACGCGCCTTGCCGGCCACTCGGCAAAAAGCCTTGGCGTGATCGCGGCGACGCGAGGCGACCACGAAAAGGCGCTCCGCTTTCATCGCACGAGCCTCGCCGAGTTTCGGACGCTCGGCGCACCGACCGACGTGCTG
>JAICJQ010000235.1 GCA_025928335.1 Gemmatimonadaceae bacterium | reverse complement strand
GTGACGATAGTTGTCGTGCAAGATCCTCGGCGCTCACGTCGCGAGCGCGCACCCAAGACACCAGCGCATTGCGCGAGACGATCGACACGAGGACCAGGTACACGGCGAGGTCGACGACGAAGTTGGTCCGGAAGGTCGACGAGAAGAGCGGCGCGCTCTGCGCCGTAAGACGCCTGAGCAGATCGACATGTGCGATCGTGACCACGATCGCGAGCCCCCCGTGCGCGGCGATACGCGCCCCCACGCTCATGTTCCCCAGCACGCGGTTCAGTCGAGCGATGATCCACAACACGACAGGTGTGAGCACCATCCAGAGTGCCGCGTTCGACACGTCGAAGCGAATCAAGTCGGACCATGACGCGGCTTCCAGTCGGTGCCGGAGCAACAGATAGAAATAGCTCTGCTGGACCCAGATGACGGCGCAGACGAGCCATGCGGCGGCGATGATGGCGCCGCGCGTGGCGAGCACGCGGGCTCGGGAGCGCGGCGGCCGTCCGACCGGCGTCGACTCATCGACGCCCTCGGCAGCGCGATCGAGGTCGAGCAGGTTTGCGTCGCCGCGCCGACGAACGGGAACTCGAATCTCCGCCACGGTTCCAGGTGTGTTGTCGATGAGGCGCAGCCGGTCCTCACCGCCGTAAAGGATTCGCAGTCGTTCTCTGACGTTCGCCAGGCCGATGCCGTGCCCGTTCGTCGTGGTTTGACCGAGCCCGACGCCATCATCGCTGACCCGGATGACCAGTGAGCCATTGTCGAGCGACGCCGAGATCTCGATCGTGCCCGGCCGCTCCCGGCCGCGGAGCCCGTGCCGAATGGCATTTTCGATCAGCGGCTGCAGCACGAAGCGCGGCACCAGGCAATCGACGCAACGGTCGTCGATTCTGTAGTCGAGTCGCAGCCAGTCGGCGAAACGGAGACGCTGGATGTCGAGATAGGGCTCGACCGCGAGCAATTCTTCGCCGAGGGTAACCTCGCCGCGGCGCGTCGCCAGCGTGGTTCGAACGCTCGCCGCGAGCTGGCGCAGGATGTACGCAGCGCTGGTCGGGGATTCGTGCGCCAGCTCGGCGACCGTGCCGAGCGCGTTGAAGAGGAAGTGCGGACCGAGCTGCGTTTCGAGAATATCGAGGCGTGCTCGGCGCATGGCCGCCTCGAGCCGTCGCTCGCGACGTTCTCGCGCCGTGGCGACGCGTCGCATTGTCAGTGCTTCACTGATCGCGACAACGGCGGCGTAGCTGACGAGGTCGAAATCAGCGTAAAACGATACCGTTCCCCAAAAGGGCACGGACGCGGTCGACGGATTGAGGGCATGAATCACGACGCGGGCCAGCCATGCATCGAGCACCGCGGCGACCACGAACAGCGGTACGTGCGCCAGAACGATGACAAAAAGATTCGGAGCGAAGGACCGGACCTTCGCATGCCACCGCGCGATGATCGTGCTCAACGCGGTCCAGAGGGCGGCGATGGTCACATCGATCGTCAGCCAGTCGCGCGGTGCCAGCGCGCTACGTGGCGGCAGCGCCATCGAGATGGCGGCTTGCAGCATGTAGAACGTCAGCCAGGCGAAAAACAATATCGCCGCGGCGCGTACGGTTCGACGTCGGTCGCTGGTCATCATCGCGCGAGGCTCTCGCGCAAAAATTACCACCCGGTGACTTCCGCCGCCGCCGCCTGAAGGACCGATGCAACCTTCGGGTCGATGAACGCGGTGGCGCCTGAGCGCAGGTGGAGTCGGGACGGAAGTCCGACCGGCGAGTGATGCTGGAGAACAGAGTACACCGCGAGCGCCGACAAGTAAGTTCCGGCGAGCGACGGATGCGGCCGTCGGAGTACAGAGCGAGCGTCGAGTCGCGCTTCCACGCGGCGAGCCATGCCGCGGCAACGGGCAGCAGAACGCCACTCACGTCGATCGCCGCGACCGTATAGGACCCGTGGAAAGTCCTGCCGGCCGTCGATCGTCGGCCACGCCGAGAGCAGCGCAGGTGTCGCGCCAATCTTTGCCATGTCCCCCGCGAAGAGCTTCGTCGCGAACCGGAGAGTGTCGCGGTTCGCGTTCCCGTCCCCGACAACTGGGGACCGGAGACAGCGGAGGACAGACACGCCGCCAGGGTCAGCGGAAGGCCGATGCGCACGGCGAGCCGTTCGAGCAGTTTCAGCACACGATCAGTCTGCGCGAAGCTGCGTCGGGGCGCGACAGTTCAGGGACAGGGCGTGCCGAGCCGGGACGAGTAGCAAATGCCGGTCGGCGAACAGCCGAGTTGCCGTTCCCGCCGCCTTCCCCTTAGGAATACCGGACTATGTCCACCCACCGCGCCGCCACACCATCTCTCGCTGTTGTAAACGCCCGCATCTGGACTGGTGACCGATCACGCCCGTGGGCCGACGCCGTCGCCATCGACGGCGAACGAATATCGATGGTTGGATCGAGCGCCGAAGTGAGAAAGGCGACGACGAGCGCCACGAACGTGATCGACGCGCGCGGCATGATGATGGTTCCCGGTTTCATCGACGCGCACATCCACTTTCTCATCGGTGGCTTCGGGCTCTCGTCCGTACAGCTCCGCGACGCGGCGACGCCGGCCGAGTTCGTGAAGCGCATCGCCGATTACGCGAAGACGCTCCCGGCTGGCGCGTGGATCAGGAACGGCGACTGGGATCATGAGCGGTGGGGCGGAGAACTGCCGCGGCGCGAGTGGATCGATTCCGTCACGCGGAAAAATCCCGTTTGGGTGAATCGACTCGATGGCCACATGGCGCTGGCCAATACGGCGGCGTTGCGCGCCGCCGGCGTCGACGCATCGACGCGCGATGTCGCCGGCGGCACAATTGTGCGCGACGAGAGCGGCGCGCCGACGGGCATACTCAAGGACAACGCGCAGGCGCTCGTCGACGGCGCCGTACCGAAGCCGACGGCGGCCGAGGAAGACCGTGCGCTCGACGCCGCGATGCGCTTCGTCGCGTCCAAGGGCGTGACCTCGGTGCACCACATGGGGACCTGGGAGGATCTCGCGGTGTTCGACCGCGCCAACCAAGCAGGACGATTGCGCACCCGCATCTACGCGGCCGTGCCGATCGATACCTGGGAGCGCCTTCGCGACACCGTTGCGGCGCGCGGACGCGGAGACCACTGGCTTCGCTTCGGCGCGCTCAAGGGCTTTGTCGACGGGTCACTTGGCTCGCACACGGCGGCGATGCTCGAGCCGTACACCGACGCCCCGAACGACAAGGGATTGTTCGTCAACACGCCGGAAGACCTGTATCGCTGGACGTCTGCCGCCGACGGAGACGGCCTCCATCTGATCGTGCATGCGATCGGTGATCACGCGATCCGCACTCAGCTCGACATCTATGAGCGCGTCGCACGGGAAAATGGCCCCCGCGACCGCCGTTTCCGGATCGAGCACGCCCAGCACGTCGCGCCGTCCGATATTCCACGCTTCGGATCGCTCGATGTCATGGCGAGCATGCAGCCGTACCATGCAATCGACGATGGTCGGTGGGCGGAACGACTGATTGGTCACGAACGCGCCAAAACCACATACCCGGTGCGATCGCTGCTGAACGCCGGTGCTCGCGTCGCCTTCGGCAGCGACTGGTTCGTCGCGCCGCCGACGCCGCTCGACGGGATCTACGCCGCCGTGACGCGTCGCACGCTCGACGACGCGAACCCCGATGGCTGGCATCCCGATCAGAAGATCGGGATCGAGGACGCGCTGCGCGGGTATACCACGGGATCGGCCTACGCTTCGTTCGAGGAGAACGACAAAGGGACGATCAGCCGCGGCAAGCTCGCCGATTTGGTGATGATCGACCGCGATCTGACCGCGATCGCGCCGGAGGCGATTCGTGAGGCACGCATCATGATGACCGTGGCCGGGGGGCAGGTCGTCTACTCGAACGAGTGAGGCTCTTACGCCACGATCACTAGCTCGACGCTTCCTCGCGGCGACTGCGTTCGGATCGATAGCGGCCGCGCTTCCCGCGCAAACGCAATCGGGGTTGAAGCGGGTCGACGGTCTGTCGTACGACATGCGCATGACGACCGCGCCGACGTCGGGGGCGGGTCTGGCGACGGCGATGGGCAATGTCGCACAGAGCTACGCCGCTCACGCGACCGTTGTCGGTCCTCGCGGCCGACTCGACATCGTCGAGGGCGGTTTGCAGCCCCTGTTCGGGAAGGGCGACTACCTGCTCTATGACAGCACGGGCATCACAGTTGTCCGTCCCGCGTCACAGGAATACATCCCGTTGTCCGCCGAGCTCAATAACTCGAAAATCTTCGAGCAGATGCAGGCGGCCGGGGTCTCGATGTCGGTCGCCGACATCAAGGTTTCGATGGACAGCGTCTCGGGGACCGATACGGTTGCCGGCTACCCGACGCGCCACTTTCGGATGACGTTGGCATTCACGATGTCGATCGACGCGTCGTTCATGCAGCAGCGCTTCGCCACGGAGAGCATCACCGACTACTGGGTGGCGAACGTACCGGGGCTACCGACGAACCCATTGCTTCGCGTCAACGCCATCGGCTCGTCGCCGGCGCCGATGGGCGCGTTCAAGGGCCTCAGCACGAAAGTGGACTCGATGGCCGCTCGCATGGGCAACGCGGCGGCGCTGAAGACGAAAACCGTGAGCCGCTTGATCCAGGGCCCGGGCGCGAACATGACCACCGAGCAGACGTCCGAGGTTACGAACGTTCAACACACCCCGGTCGACGAGGCGACGCTCATCGTTCCAGCGGGCTACCGCCGCGCCTCGCTCACCGGCTGAGCTAGAAGCGGACGATCTCCTCGCAGGCGCGCTTGATGTCGTCCACCTGCGGAAGGGTCGAATCCTCGAGGCGAGGCGCGTAACCGACGAACGTATCGGTCGACGCTACGCGCTTCACCGGCGCGTCCAGCCACGCGAAGCAGTCGTCGGCGATGCGAGCCGAGATCTCGGCGCCGTATCCCCACGAGATTGAATCCTCGTAGAGCACGATTGCGCGGTTCGTCTTCCGCACCGACTCGTAGACCGCGTCCTGATCCCACGGGGAGAGCGACCGCAAGTCGATTACTTCCGCCGAAAGTCCCGACTCGGCGAGCTGATTGGCGGCGGTGAAGGCGCGCTGCACCGTGGCGCCATAGGTCACGATGGTCACGTCCGTTCCTTGGCGAACGATCTTCGCTTTGCCGAACGGAATCATGAAGTTCGAGCCGGGATACGCCGCCTTGTTGTAGGTCTGGCGGTACAGATGCTTGTGTTCGAGGAAGATCACGGGATCGTCGCAACGAATCGCCGTGCGAAGAAGGCCGTTGGCATCGAGCGCCGTCGCCGGGCAGATCACCCGCAATCCCGGGCAGTGCGTGAAAATTGAAGCGCCCGTCTGTGAGTGATAGATCGCGCCACGGATGTAACCGCCGTAGGTCACCCGAACGACGACCGGTGAGGCAAAGTCCCCGTTCGATCGCCAACGCATCGTTGCGAGCTCGTCGCGGAGCTGCATGTACGCCGGCCAGATGTAATCGAAGAACTGGACTTCGACGACCGGCTTGAACCCACGGAGGGCGAGCCCGATGCCACGCCCGACGATCGTCGCCTCGGCGAGCGGCGAGTTGTAGAC
>JAICJQ010000250.1 GCA_025928335.1 Gemmatimonadaceae bacterium | reverse complement strand
TACCTGCTGCGCTGGTTCTGGTGGCGCATCAACGCGTGGAGCGAGATCGCCGCGATGGTCTCGTCGTTCGCCATCGCGCTGGGGCTCTTCATCGCGCGCAAGAATGGCGCGTCGATCTCAGAGAGTGCGGCGCTCATCTACAGCGTCGCCGCGACGACGATCGTGTGGGTCGGTGTCACGTTCCTCACGCCGCCGACGGACGATGTCACGTTGAGCCGCTTCTACGAGAAGACACGCCCGATGGGGCCGGGCTGGGCGCGGGTGAGGCGCGCGTCGAACCTGCCGCCGTCGCCGGACAGCTTTCCCAATGCAATCCTCGGCTGGACGTCAGGTGTGACCTTCGTGTATGCGGGGCTTTTCGGCACCGGCAGCGCGATCTATGGCCGCGTCGTCGCGGCCACGGTGTGGGGAATCGCGTTCGTGATCAGCGGCGCCATCCTTCTTCGTCTCATCCCGCGACTCTTCGCCGGGGGCGAGCCCGTCGAACCGGTTGCCGCGCCACCCTCGGTGGAGGTCGAACCAGCGCTCATTCCAAATTTGGAATGAGCGACGGCCACTGGCGCAAATGTCGTCTGAGCCGGTCGGCCCCAACACCCACGATTCTCGCGCGCTCCCGTTGTATTCCATAATTCTCGCCGCTGGCCTCGGCTCCCGTCTCAGGGCATCAGACCCGACTGAGCTCACGCCTGACCAATCCGTCGCCGCCTCTTCGGGCGAGAAAGCGGCGATGCCGCTTCACGGGCGCCCCTTTCTCGACTACGTCCTGTCCGCGCTCGCCGATGCGGGATTTTCCGACGTCTGTCTTGTCGTTCGCCCCGATGACACGGTCCTTCGCGCGCGCTACTCGAGTGTCGCACTCACCCGGCTCTCGGTGCGGTTCGTCGTGCAACACGAGCCGCGCGGAACGGCCGACGCCCTTCTCGCCGCCGAACCGGTTGTCGGCGACGCTCAGTTCGTCGTCATGAATGCCGACAATTATTACCCGGTCTCTGGCCTCGCCCGGTTGAACCGCGCCGGTGAGCCGTCGACTCTCGCCTTCTCGCGCCAAGGCCTGCTTCACGACGGCCAGATTCCCCCAGACCGCTTGGCGCGCTACGCGGTGCTCGAGACCTCACCCGACGGCTATCTCACGGACGTCATCGAGAAGCCCGACGATCCGCGCCTCGTCGAACGACCCGACGTCGCCATCAGCATGAATGTCTGGCGGTTCGACGCACGCTTCTTCGACGCCTGTCGTGGCCTCGCGCCCAGTCCGCGCGGTGAGCTCGAGCTCCCGAACGCCGTCCGTCGCGGAATTCGCGAGATGGGAATGAAGATCCGCGCGCTGCCTATCGACGCCCCCGTGCTCGACCTCTCGCATCGCGCCGACGTGCCGTCCGTGAGCGCCCGGTTGGCGCGTGTGCCGGTTCGGCTGTGACGAGCATCACTGACCGTCTGCGCGAGGCCGAACGCTCGCTCGCGTCGCTTGGTGCGAGCGCAGACCATGCCGTGCGGGTCTGGGTGCCGGGCCGCATCGAGTTCCTCGGCAAGCACACCGACTACGCCGGCGGCCGCAGTCTGCTGTGCACCATCGAGCGTGGCTTCTGCTTCGTCGCCGCCCCGCGAGGCGACGACGTGGTTCGCATCCACGACGCGCGGCTCGGCGAAACGATCGAGACCCGCCTGCAGCCCGATTCGCCAGGCGCCCCCGGTCACTGGGGAGCGTATCCGAACACGGTCGTTCACAGACTCGCGGCGAATTTTGGAATTGGCGGCTCAGTGGGGCTCGTCGGCGCGGACGTCGCCTTCGTGAGCAACTTGCCCATCGCCGCGGGCATCAGCAGCTCGAGCGCCTTGGTTGTCGGCACCTACCTCGTCCTCGCCGCGGTCAACCGCCTCGCTGAGCGCCGCGAGTTCAGTGAAATCATAACCGGCAACGACGCACTCGCTGAATATCTCGGCGCCGTCGAGAACGGCCTGACCTATCGCTCCCTCACCGGTGAGCATGGCGTCGGCACCTTCGGTGGTAGCGAGGACCACACGGCGATGCTCTGCGCCGAGCCGGGAGCGCTCGTTCAATATTCGTTCTGTCCCGTACGACGCGAACGGGTCATCCCCCTCGACCCCAATCTGACTTTCGTCATCGCCGCGAGCGGCGTCGTCGCCGAAAAGACCGGCGGCGCGCTCGCCTCCTACAATCGCGTGGCGTCCCTCGCCAAAGCCTCCCTTGCGGCGTGGAATCGCGCCACGGGAAGCGACGATGCGACGCTGGCCGACGCCCTCCGCTCCGCCGGCAACGTCGACGCGCTCGTCTTCGCGATCGAATCGATGGCTCCGCTCAGCGACTACTCGCCTTCCGAGCTTGCCGAGCGCGTTCGACAGTTCGCTATCGAGAGCGAACGCCTCATTCCCGCAGCCGGGGACGCACTGCAAGCCCGGCGCTACGACGTACTCGGCGAAATCGTCGACCGATCGATGCACAACGCGGTCGAGATGCTCCACAATCAAACGCCCGAGACCATCTTCCTGGCCGAACAAGCCCGATCACTCGGCGCCATCGCGTCATCGGCCTTCGGCGCAGGCTTCGGCGGAAGCGTCTGGGCGCTGGTAGGCCGTCAAGACGCCGCCCCCTTCCTCGCGGCGTGGCAGGCCGAATACTCGGCCCGCTTTCCCGCCCGCCCAAACGCCGAGTTCTTCCCCACCGCCCCCAGCATCCCCGCCGCAATATTTCGCCCCTAACGGGGTCAGACCCTGTTTACAAACTTCGTAAACAGGGTCTGACCCCAGCGGTGTCTTTTCAGCGCAGGATACGCCTAGCAGCCGGATACGAGGAACGCTCGAGGGGCTGTCTGGCCTAACGCCGGCGGCGCGATGACCAGGGTGTAGTTCTGACCCGCGGTCAACGTCTGCGCGCCCAGGTCGAGCAGCACCACCGTGGTCCCTGTCGCCGTCAGACGGATCTGCTGCGACCCAGCCGGGACACTGACGAACGCCGAGTTGCCGGCGTTGAGCACATTCGACAGCGTCGCCGTTCCGAGTGGCGCGCCCGACGTCGTCACGAACGCATCGAACGCCGCCGGGAAGCCCGACGCGTTGAAGACCCGCAACCCCGCCTGCCCGCTGGTCGGCGTGAACGTGTTGGTCAGCGTCGTGAACGCGGTGGTGGCGCCGCTCGGGTAGGCGACGACCGTGTAGCTCGTTCCCGCCTGCAGCGCCGGCGCGAAGCCGGGGAGGGCGGTCGTCGTGCCGTTCACTTCGACCGAGAGGTTCGGCGTCGTCGCGTTGACCGACGAGCAGGCCGAGCTCGTGCCGAAGGCGAGGTTGCTGCCGCCCGTCAGCGCCGTCGTCCCTTGCACGAAGTCGAGCGCGGACGCCGTCGCGTTGGCGAGACGGATGGTCGCGTTGACCGTGGCGGCGTCGATCACCGATCCGTTGATCACGGGCTTGAAGAGCAGGCCGTTCTGCTGGATGGTGTTGCCGCGCATGACGAAGCTGTTTGCGACGTCGAAGTCGACGAGGAGCGTCGTCGTCGCGCCGCCGACAACGACCAGCGGCTTGGAGAGATTGATCTTGAGACCGGAGCGGCTGGCGCTGGGGAAAGTCACGCCAGGGTTGCTCGACCCTGTGAGCTTGGTGCCGTCTTTCAGCGTCACGCTGGACTGGCTCGCATCGATGATCAACCGCAGACCGCTGTAGGTCCCTTTGCCGAGCGGCGACGAACCAAGCGTCGCGCTCGCGCCGTTCTGGAGCGACAAGAGATTAAACGACGCATTCGGGGTGGCGACGGTGCGCCAGCCAGTCGAGCCGCTGTTGTCGAGATCCTGATCGGCATCGGCGTCGGTAACATCCGAAGCCCGGCCGTCGACGCGGATGACGAAGACGTCTACGCTCTTCACCTGATCGGTCGGGAAGGGGGCGTCGGTCAACTTCACGACCACTGTCCCGGTCTCCGAGCTACCGCCGAGGTTCGGTATGGTCCCATCCGCCGAGCACCCGGCCGCAAAAACTGCCGCCAGCAGCGCCGACATCGCGGGACGAAGGGATATGCGGGCATTCGTCATAGACGTTCAATCCTCTCAGTACAGGTGAATCAGTCCTGCCGATATACGACAGACTGCTGAGCCGAGAGGCCGAGTCACAGGAAAAAATGACCGGGCGTGTGAGGTTGATCACAGGCGGCGCGGCGGCGCGGCGGCTGCGGCAAATGGAGTCACGATGCAATGAAATGGTGCGACAGAAACCGGGCGTCGGGTGATTGTAGTTGGCAAATCACACAGTCATAAACGGCGGCGGTTGTCGTATGGCAAACTTCAGGAATCTCTCCGTTTGGCGATCGGCTCATGCGTTCGTTCTCGACATTTACACGCAAACGTCGAAGTTTCCGCGACATGAGCTGTTTGGTCTCACTGCGCAGATGCGCCGGGCGGCGGTGTCGGTCGCGGCAAATATTGCAGAAGGTCAGGGGCGAGGCGGGACCGGGAGTTCGCCCGCTTCGTCACCATCGCACTTGGCTCGGTGAATGAACTCGAGTACTTCCTCGTACTCGCCAAAGACCTCGGCTACATGCATTCACCCAAACTCGGCGACGACCTCGCCTCAATTGGTCGACGGCTACATAGCCTCCGCGCCCACCTCCTCCACGCCCGGTAGCCGAGCCGCCGAGCCGCCGAGCCGCCGAG
>JAICJQ010000264.1 GCA_025928335.1 Gemmatimonadaceae bacterium | reverse complement strand
GGGGCCCCCCCCCGGTTCTTCATCGGGACACTACCGGGACGAGATCTGCGCGCGAAGCGCGGCGTCGTCGAGCATCCAGAGTTCGTTGCGGATGGACCCCGCCACGTAGACCATCCGTGTCGCGTCGCCATTGAGCCATGGTGCGGCGCTGCCCGCTCCGGCCAACTCGATGTCCGCAGGCGGGCGTCCGATGGACACGGCCGCGCCGCCATTGAGCGGAATTCGCCACATCGATTCCGGTTTAACGGGTGTGCCCGATGCGAGAATCATCGCGACGAACGCGTGTTGATCCGATGTGAAACCGAGGGCGCGAACCGTTTGCTTGGTCGAGTCGTAGGCGATTCCCGCCGTAATCGATCGAGCCGTGCCGGTAGCGAGGTCGATGGCGATGATGCCGCGCGGTCCTCCGCCCAACACCCTTCCCTGGGCAAATGCACTGCTCATCGCGATAAGGGTTTTGCCGTCTCGGCTCACCGCATGCGCGGGGATGTACGATCCAATCGGCGCCGTGTAGACCGTGCGTTCCCGGCCGGATGCCAAGTCGCGCGCCACCATACGGCGCTTCGCGCTGTCGCCCGGAATGAACGGCGAGTAGTACATCGTTTTGCCGTCCGGCGAGACCGCGACGGGCGAGTTCGTCTTCGAGACGAGCGGCGTCGCTTGACTGGTTCGCAGGTCGAAACGATAGAGACCCTGATTTCCGTCCTTATCCGTGCCTCGAAGGACCAGCGCTTGTTCGCCTGGAATCCAGACGGGCGAGAATGGCGCCTGAATACGCGGCAGAAACTCGCGAACCTCGTCGCTCAACACCGAGCGGATTACCAGCTTGTTGTAATGGAGTCCTTCGCCCTCGCGTTTCATGAACGCGACGTATTTGCCGTCCGGAGAAAACCCGGCGTTCGAGTAGCTTTCGCCGGGCTTACCGGACATGCCGACGGGCCGGCCCTGAACGCCCGACGATGCGTCGAAGCCGATCATCATCACGTCGCGGTCGCCGGCCTGCGCGCCGTAGAAGATTCGGCCGTCGCTCGTCATGAACAGGTCGGACACGCGCCACAGATCGCCGCGAATCAGCTTGGCGGTGCCGGATGGCTTTCCGTTGGTCATTGGCTGCGACCATAGTCCGGGCGACGCGCCGCGATCGCTCATGAAGATCAGCGACCCATCTTTGCTCCAACGCTTCGGAACGTCGTCAGCGGGATTCTGTAGCGTTGCCACCGTCGATCCGTCGCTCGTGGCCGCGATCACGATGTCGCGTTTGCGATCCGCCCCCGGCGCATGAACCGTGTAAGCGAAGTACTTCTCGTCTGGGGACAGGACCGCCGCAAGTTGGCGGTTGTCCGCATCCAACGTCTTTAGCAGTCTCGGAGCACCGCCAGTTACGGGCACGATGACGAGCCACCGTGTCTTGGCGCTGTCGAGGACGGTGAGCAGCCCTCCATTGGCCGTGAACGCGAACGGCCAGACGCTGACCCCGGGCTTGCGATACAGCGTCTTGACGCCGCTCCCGTCGACCCCGATGACGCGCAGCACATCCTGTCGCGTCTTGTCTTCCCACCACTCGTACGCCAGGAGCTTCCCGTCGTTCGAGAACACGCCATTGTTTGCCTCGTCGGGATTCTGCTGATAAGTGCCTTTCCTGGTGACGTCGCGCTCCGCGCCGGTCGTGAGATCGCGAACCATCAAATTGCCGGTCGACCAGTCGATGTACGCGACCAACTTCCCGTCCGGCGATACGTCGAAGATTTGCTGATCTTTTGTCGGTTGCCATACGCGCTCGGCCGACGAGCGGGTCGTTCGAGGAGGGAGCGCTGTGGTGAGCGCGAGGAACGCGCTCGCGCCGGCAAGGAGAGAGAATCTCATTCGTGACCTCGGGAGAGGTGGAAACCATCGGTGAGCTCGAGAGCGCACTCTCCCGTGGCAACGGTGGCGCCAATCACGGTCATTACGAGAACTCGTTGTCGTGATTGCGCATAGGCATTTGGCGCGACCCGCGACGCACTGCGCCGTCGCAACGCTCCGTTACACACCGAGCGTCGCCTTGACGACGGTCGCCGGACGAACCGCACTCGTTCGCATTTCGATGAGCGGCAACCAGACGGACACGGTCGTTCGTCCCGGGCGAGAATCGACCGTGATGCGGCCGCCGTGAGCCGTGACCAGTCGCTTGGCCACGGAAAGTCCGAGCCCTGTACCCTCCTGCTTGGTGGTAAAGAACGGTTCGAAGGCGCGATCCCAGGCTTCGGGCGAGAACCCTCCGCCGGTGTCCCACACACCCACACACACCTCACCGACCAGCGGTTCTACCGTAACGCCGACAAGTCCTCCCGCCGGCGTCGCCTCCACCGCGTTCAGCAGGAGGTTCAGGAATAGCTGCTCGAGCGCCGCGGCGTTGCCGCGTAAAGCCATGGGCGCGGTCGCCGCCAAGTCGAGTGACACGCGGCGGCGAGTGGCTTCGGTGCGCGCGAGGCGCGACACGGCATCGAGCACGTCTCCGAGGATCACCGCCCCCATGGACATAGTTCCCGTTCGAGCGAGGCGAAGCGCTCCCGCCACCGTGCTTTCGAGTCGCGCGATATCGCGCAGCGCATACTGCACCGGTTCGCGGAGGCTCGGTTGAGCCTCGAGACGCTCTTCGACATGCTGCAGGTTGATGCGAAGAGCGCTCAACGGATTTCGAATTTCGTGCGCCAGCGCAGATGCGAATTCCCCCACGGCAGCCACCGCCTGGCGCTGTGAAAGCTGCGCCAATGTTTTGCGCAGACTGTCGACCATGAGATTGAACGCAGCTGCCAGCCGGCCGACTTCATCTCCCGCCCGCGCCTCCACCTGGCGATCGAGATCGCCGGCAGCGACGGCATCGGCGGCGGCGGCCAGCGCGACAAGCGAGTGGGTGACGCGACGTGTCAGCAGGATTACGAGGATGAATGCGGCCACCGTCACAACGGCAAGCGCGATCGCCCCGGTCCGCGCCGCCCGGTCGAACGGCTCCATGAACGATGTGAGCGGTGCGGCCGCAACGATCTCGAGACTCGGATCATCCATGATCCGCGACTCGGTGAGCCAGTCGTCGCCGCCCCATCGGAACCGGCCGGCGCGCAGCAGAGACGCGTCGAACGGTAACGGCGCGGTGATCGCGCCAGTCGCGCGATCGACGACCGCCAATACCGCCGAGGCGCCGGCAACGCCGCCGGTCCAACCTTGAAGGAGGGACGCGATTCTGAAGCGCGCGTCAACGGTGCCGAGGATCTCGCCGCCGATCCCCCGCCGAACCGGCACATTCGTTTCGAAACCGTCCGAAGCCGTGCCGTCGCCGATTCGCAGCGAGTCCCCCGCGGCGAGAAGTATTGGAGCTCCCGTTTCGTCAGCTCCAACGACCCATTTCGCACGCCCCGCGGCGTCCCGCACGACGATGAGGTGCGTCGCCGCCCGTAGCGCCGC
>JAICJQ010000281.1 GCA_025928335.1 Gemmatimonadaceae bacterium | reverse complement strand
TCCGTACAGCGTGCCCGTGGGAATGTTCACGTTCGCGTTGCCGACGGCCTGCTCGACGTCGGTCAGCGCGATACCGCGCGTCGCGAGCGCGTTCGGGTCGAGCTGGATCCGCACCGCATACTTCTGCGAGCCGTACACCTGCACCTGCGCGACGCCGTTGATCGTCGAGATGCGCTGCGCGAGGTTGTTCTCCGCGTAGTCGTCGACGACCGAGAGCGGGTGCGTCTGCGACGTCAGCGCGAGCAGCAGGATCGACGATTCGGCCGGGTTGACCTTCCGCTGCGTCGGCGGCGTGGGCATGGACGACGGAAGCTGGCGCGCGGCCGCCGCGATTGCGGACTGGATGTCCTGGGCGGCCGCATCGATGTTGCGATCAAGGCTGAACTGGATCGTGATCGACGTGCTGCCGGACGTCGACTGCGACGTCATCGAGTCGATGCCTGCAACCGTCGAGAACTGCTTTTCGAGCGGTGTCGCCACCGCCGACGCCATCGTGTCGGGGCTCGCACCCGGCAGGCTGGCGGACACCTGGATCGTCGGGAAGTCGACGTTCGGCAGCGCATTGACCGGCAGGAGCCGGTACGAAACGATGCCGAAGATCAGGATGCCCAGCATGACCAGCGAGGTCATCACCGGGCGGCCGACGAACAGCGCCGCGATGTTCGCGCTGGTCGAGGAAGGGCCGTCCGTGCTCATCGAGGTGCCCGGCGCGCTGCCCTGTTCCGTTTCACTCGCTCGCCTTCGCGTCGGCAATCGCGATCTTCGTCCCAGGTGCCAGGCGCAGCTGTCCGACGGTCACGACGGTTTCACCGGGTCGAAGACCCGACGCCGTGACGGTGAAATCGCCTTCGCTGCGGGCGACCTTGATGTCGCGCAGGTCGACGCTGTGATCGGGCTTGACGATGAACACGTACTGCCCGTTCGGACCGTTCTGTACGGCCGTGGTCGGAACGACGATCGCATTGTCCTGATGCGTGAGCGTCAGCACCACGTCGACGAACTGCCCGGGCCACAGCGCCTTGTCGGTGTTTGCGAACTCCGCCTTGAGCTTGATGGTTCCGGTCGACGCGTCGGTGGTGTTGTCGATGAACGAAAGCTTTCCGGTGACCGGCGCGAGACCGCCGTTCGGCACCTGCGCGCTCACCTGCAACTCGCCGTCCGCCTGGTACTTGCGTACCGCCGACAGGCTCTGCTCGGGCACCGAGAACGATACGTTGACCGGCACCACCTGGTTCAGCACGACCAGGGAAATCGTGTCGTTCGCCTTGACGAGGTTGCCTTCCTGGATCTGGATCTTGCCGGCGTAACCGGTGATCGGCGAGCGTATCGTGCAGTAGCCGATCTGCAGGCGCGCGCTCTCGATGGCCGCTTCGTCGGCGCGCAACTGCGCGGCGGCCGTTTCCGCGTTCGTCCTGATCTGCGCGTACGCGTCGGGCGACACGAATTTCTGCGCGAGCAGCTCCTTGTAGCGCTTGTCCTGCTCGTTCGCGTGGTCGAGGAGCGCGCGATCCTTGCCGAGATTCGCCTGCGCCTGCGCGAGCAGCGCTTCGAACGGCCGGCGGTCGATCTCGAACAATATTTCGCCCTTGTGCACCTCCTGGCCTTCCTTGAAGTGCACGGCGACGATCTGGCCGTCGATGCGCGCCTTCACGGCGACCGTCGTATAAGGCTCGACGTTGCCTATCGCGCGAAGGCGCACCGGCACGGTCCTCGCAGTGACGGCCGCGACGCTGACCGGAACCGTGGGCACCGCTTTTGGCTGT
>JAICJQ010000026.1 GCA_025928335.1 Gemmatimonadaceae bacterium | reverse complement strand
TCAAACAGCTCTTTCAGCGTCAGGTCGCCACTCCGTGGCGGCTCCGCCTTTCGCAAGTTCGCGGCGAGTGCGTCCGCCGCAGCCTTGCCCCGCTCCAAGTCGTCGTGCTGAAGCGAGAGTCGCTTCTTCGCGCCGAACTCGTCGCGGTACTCCAACATCATCTTGCCGTCGCGAGGATGCGCGTATAGGCGAACTCGGTTCGTGCCCTTCTCGCCAGTTATGTAACTGCGCAGCCGCTTCGACTTTCGTGAGCGTGTCATCATTCGTCTCCTACTGCGTGACGGGTGACGACAGCTCGCGCGATCTCTGCACGACTAAGATGTCCCTTGGAGCGGGGCACAGACAAGCCACCGCGCTTGCGAGGTAGATCGCCACGACGAACACGGGGCGCGTGCGGGCGACCGGCGTTGGGGATGCGGCCGCGGTTTAGCTCACGCCCGAGGTGATCGGCGCTGTAGCCGCTCTCGGCCGCAGCTTCTGTCAGCGTGAGAAGTTCGTCGTCCTCGACGCCTTCGGAAGTACAGCGACTCGTCTCAGGTTGGTGGGAGATAAGTCCGGCGTCTCGCAGTCGCAAGTCTCATGAGAGGCTCGCACCGCCCGGTGTACCCAGCTCGGAGTTAAGCTGAAGGAGCGTTCCCCGGTGCACTGATTACATCAACTCGTCTTGTGCGGCGTCCGGGCAAGTGCCTCTCGCGGCAATCACCATCGCTTCTGGTGAACGGATAACCCACATGATCTCATGCCTGTCACAATGCGCCTGCCTGGTGTTCGCCTGAAGAACCTTGGGTCGGCCCTTGGCGTAACGAATGCCCCGATGAGAGTACAATGTATCGCGCATACCTTCCGAATGATCGCTGGGCAAGAACGATCCCGACGCGACCACGCCGTCGTGCGTGCTAAGCCCGACCACGGCACATCGGCCTTGCCGGCCATTTCTGGCCTCCGGCAATCCGACAGAGATACGAAGCGGCTGTGGGCGACTTCAACGAGTCGGCCTCGTAAATCTGACGTAGCAATACTGCGGCCTCAATGCGTCCCGCTGACTGGCTTTGTCCAGACCGGAACGCAAAACCTGACAGCTCGACAGTCGCTATGAGCGCATCGTCGCCAAGTCCGGATACAATCACCCCGTGGACATAAGGCAGCGCGCGCTTTACGTCAGGTTGGGCGAGCAACTGATGCATGGCGTTGCCTCGCGTCTCTCCATTGCGGGCTTCGCGATGGATGCGAATCAGCCGATCGAGGGCGGTTGGATCAGGCTGACCACCAAGATGGCGATCGTCCAAGCCGGAAGCACCGATCGCATAAACGGCGGACCATTCGTCTCGCGAGGAGGTAATCGCCAGTGCGGTTGCGCTGTCGGCGAGCGCCCTGCGGGTTACCTCGGTGTAGGTTTGGGGGTTTCGAAGAACATCGATGGCGGGCGTGTCCGGAAAATGTCCGCGCCGTGCCGCGCCCATAATCGTCGTCACGGTGGAGTCGAGCCGCACGCCACGTTGCGGCGGAACCTGTGCGCTGACTGGCGAAGCGGTACTCTGGATGAAGAGGATTAGCGACGCCGCGAAGCGAAGTGAGATCGTCCATGGCATTGGCATGATTTAGCGAGCTCCTAGCATCCTGAAGTCGTGTCGATCCAGCCCTTGACCGATGTTCCTGCAAACCCCCAAGACTCCGATGTCGGCAGCCACATAGCGAACAGCGTGTCGTAGCCTGGGCCTTTCACTGAATCAATGTGAAGCGACTTAACGATTATGTTGTTGGCGATCGCCACCAGCCGATTGCGCATGACCCCGGCGGTCAGGCTCGAGTCTCGGCGCGCCAGCGCCTCGACGTCTCTCAGCCGTTGAACGTTCGTATCAGTCGCAAGTCCGAGCGAGAAGAGTCTCAAATGGCAGGACTCGTGGCGCCATAGGTATTGCCGTTCATCGGTCGCTCCGTGCGCCCCCATGCAGCCGCTATCCACCGGAACGATTGCCTTGTTGACCGTGAAGCCGATGGTGACGTTACACGACAGGCTGGGAAGAGTGCCATTGCCTTTCATGGGAAAGGTTCGCGCGGCCGAGTCCGGAGCCCAGAAATCCTGCACGATTTGCGATCTGAGAAATAGCTGCGTGTTGAGCGCACTCAGGTAAAACAGACCTTCGTTCGGTCCGCCGCCGATTGGCACTCGAGACACTGTACCGCCGAGTTTGGCCGTGTCGGCGCCGGGATCAGGATCGAGTGGTACGGGATCAATGCAGCCTCGCTTGCCGACGACCCAGCCGAGCGTTGCGGTAGAATCGATAATCGGTTTTTGGTAGCAGTTGTTAACTGGCGGTTTGACGGCGGCCGTGTCCTGTGTGATCGCGAATGTGGTCCGGGGTTGTACGCTAATGCGACCGGAGTCCGATGCTGCTGTAATGCCATTGATCTTTCCGCGGACGCCGACGGCGCCCGATGCCACCGCCATGCCGCTCCACGTCGTGCTGCTTGCGTTCGTCGAGCGCCTCACGCTATCGATGACCGCGAGATCGTTCGGCACGAACTTCCAGCCGGTAATCGACAGAGTTCGAAACCCGCCGCTTGCCGTGCACGTAACGCCGGTCGGATCCGCGCGAAGCACGTTCGCCGGCAAGCAGCTCACCGAAAACCTCGGTAGCGATATGACGACGTGCTTTGCCGCCGAATCCGCCTTTCTGTTCACCTTGCCCCAGACCCTGAGAGTTCCTGAACCGCCCGGCGTGAACGAGCAGAACGCCGAGGTTCTGCAGCTTGAGGCCGAAAGCTTTTCGACAAAGTCGGGCGGGGGTACGACGCCGGCGTCCAGGTCCCACTGCCACCTCGAGATCGTGTAGGAACTGTGATCAGGTGTGGTGACATCGAATCGTGTCGTGTCTCCGACCCACCGGTTTGTGTTGACGTTTTCGATTAACAAATGCCCCGACGAGGGTGCTGAGTCGGGCACTATCCAGAACTCGGCCCATCCGTAAGTCCCCGGATTTGACGACGGGCCATGTGCCGCAAGTTTGTAAATCCCAGTTGTACTGACCGTCACATCGCTAATGGAGTCTCAGGTCGTGCACGCGGGCTTCGTCACCATCGCCAGTCCGTCGATGTCGTACGCGGTGAGTTCATAGCCGTTCGGAGGAGGCGAAACCTGGCACCAAAACCGGACCGTAGCCCCTTTTAACGGTGTATTGAACGACGCCACTACGCGTCCGAAGCTCAGCCACCCTGGCGGTACTGACCCGGCGGGCCCGGTCCTCCACGGGCTCGCAAACACATTCGTAGGGTCGCTGGCCGTCGTCTTCAACACATACCACGGTATCAGCGTATCCGGCCCGCCGCCGAGCGGCTCAGCTGTCATTGTCAGAGTCACGCCACATACCGAGAGCGTCGTTGGCTCGCCCTTCGATGACTCGATATCGGTAAGCGTATTGGGCTCGGCGTAGTTGTCGGGCGCCCAGACGTAGCACGGGCCCTTATCGATGTGTGGATAGGTGAACGTGTAGTCGCGGCTTTTGGTGAGGGGCACAACGAGACCCCTGCCCGAATGAGTTGGCTCGGCTGGCCGCTCGCACGACGCGATGATGAGAGCCGCGACACTCAGGGCCCAGAGC
Source organism: Gemmatimonadaceae bacterium (assembly GCA_025928335.1). Taxonomy (GTDB): domain Bacteria; phylum Gemmatimonadota; class Gemmatimonadetes; order Gemmatimonadales; family Gemmatimonadaceae; genus JAQBQB01. The sequence continues at coordinate 30,948 of JAICJQ010000026.1, read as the reverse complement.
GGAAGTGTGGCTCGGGCGCGTCTGCTGACCGTACGCATGAGGGAAGGAAAAAAAAGGGTTCGCGATGTCGCGGCGTCGCGACCCGAGGCGGGCATCCAACGCCGCAAGTATCGCCAGTTTAACCCGCTGCGTCAAGCGCGCGTCATGCGCTTTAGAATATGATTCCAAATATTAAAGCGTTTTAATCTTTGTGCGAGGACGCAAACTCGGTTCAGATCAGTGCTTGCGCGGCAATGGGTCTTCTCGCTTCGCGCGGATCTGGCGTGTTCAACAAAGGAGACTCCGTGTATTCGGCTGACGCAAACATGACATCGATCGCTTCGAGTCGACGGTGACCAGGCGGCGATCAGCTCGCGTCCGCGACGAATGCGTTCACGCTCGAGTGTTTGAGGCGAGACTCGAGAGTTGTCAAGTTCTTGGGCAGTGATCGACACGATACTGCCGAGACGTCACTCCAGCGTCAATCGACGCTTGTTGTGCTCTGGCTCGCTGATTGGTTGCGCGGGCCAGCGTCTGGTCGTCGGCGCGCCGCATTCCAATGCTCGAGATCGAATGGCTCCCCGGTTTGGGCAACGTGAAGAAGTAGGGGAACGAGCCTTCGCGCCATCGCGACGATTGCTTTCTTCTTCTTGCCGCCGTTGCGAGCAACCATCGCGACGTATTCCTCTCGGAGTAAGCCATCAGGTCTACACCACCGCGCGGCGAGCATGTAGAGCTGTATCCGCAACAGCTGGCGGCCACGGCGCGCGATGTGTGGAGCGGTGAAGACCGTCGTGCCGCTCTGCCGCCGCGTGAGATTGAGGCCGGCCAACTTCAGTACCTGCCGCGGGGAGTCGAATCCGGCCGGGTCGGCGATGAGTCCGCCGCGGGAGTCGCTCTGCGTGTGTATCTTGCAGGTGCTGGTGCGTGGCCGTCGTGCCACCTCCCCTGATCTCGCGGCCTTCACGGTCCCGGCGACTCGAGAGCCTCTCGGTCCAGCCTTCCTCTGATCGGGAGCGCCATGCGTCGAACTGTCGATCGAACCATTCTCATCGTCGAGCCGGATGCCCGTACGCGCGCCGAGCTGTGCGCGACGCTCGAAGGCGATGGCTACACCGTCATCGCGTCGAGCGGCTGCGACGACGCGCTCGCCATCATCAATAATCGAGGCCGCCGGAAAGCTCGTGTCCGGCCGGTGACGCGCGAGGCGTGACGAGCGATACACGCGAGGTGGGGGCGGCCACAGCGGATCTGCTCGATCGCAGTCCAATCAAGGGAGAGATCTTCGGCGCGGCGCGGCTTGGCTCGCACGCTCGAAGGTTGGCGCGCCGGCACACCCTGGCGCCGATCCAGCGACCGCGATGGCTCCGTCGCCGTGACCGCGGTCCACTGATCGCGCAGCTCGACGCGACCGAGCGCGCGTTGAACTCCGCGCGCGATGTGCTCGCGGCGGCCTCCGCCGAAGGCGCGGACGTCGGACCGGCCGGCGCGTGGCTGCTCGACAACTTTTTCGTCGTGATCGAGCAGTTGCCGGAAATCCGGGCGATGCTTCCCGCCGGCTACTATCGAGAGCTGCCGAAGCTGTCGGGTGACGGTGCGCGCGCCGGCTATCCGCGCATCTACGACATTGTCGTCGAGTTGATCACGCACACCGACGGTCGGCTCGACGAAGCGAGCGTCGAGGTGATGCTCGCTGAATACCAACGCGTGAGCGCGCTCACGCTGGGCGAGCTCTGGGCGATTCCGGCGATGTTGCGGATCGGATATCTCGACAACGTTCGCCGAATGGCGCTGCGGGCCTCGCGCGCCGTGGTGGATCGCGCATCCGCCGACGGGTGGGTGTCGCATCTCATCGCTGCGAGTCCCGCCGACGGCGACGATCTGGCGGCCTTTGTGCACCGCGGTCCGCTTTTGACGCCAGCGTTTCTCACCAGATTCCTGCAGCAGATCCGCAGCCGGCGGGCCGACTTCACCCCACTGCTGTGGCTCGAGCAATGGATCGCCGAAGACGTCATGACGGTCGAGGACGCGGCGCAGCGTTCAGTGCAGGAGCTCGCGCTGACGCAGCTCGTGATGGCGAACTCCATCGCCAGCTTGCGACACGTCGCGAACATCGACTGGACGACCGTCGTCGAAGAGGCGAGCGTCGTCGAGTCGACGCTGCGTGGGGATCCGGCGGGCGCCTACGGGCGCATGACGCGCGCGACGCGCGACCGGTATCGACATGCCGTCGAGCGCCTCGCGAAAGGGTCGACGCGGGACGAGGCTGCGGTCGCCGCGGCGGCCGTGCACGCGGCACGCACGGCGGCACGCGACTCGGGAGACGAGCGTCAACGGCACGTCGGCCACTATCTGATCGGCGAAGGGCGACGAGCGTTCGACCGCGAGTGCGGCTTTCGACCCGATCGCGTCGCGCGCATGCGCGAGGTCATTCTCGCGCACCCGGCCCCGTTCTACTTCGGCGCCTTGTCGGCCGTGTCCGCCGCGACGCTCCTGCTTCTGATCGCGCCTCTGCTGTTCGCCGGCCCGGTTGGTCTCGGATGGCTCGCTGTCGCGATCGCCGTCGCCTTTCTGCCCGCCGTCGACGCCGCGGTCGCGATCGTCAATCAAGTCGTCAACGTTCTCATTCCCGCATCGCGTCTGCCGCGCCTCGACTACGCGAACGGCGTCCCGGAGGAGCATCGATCCATCGTCGTGGTGCCGTTGCTCCTTGCGAGTCCCGAGGCGGTATCGCGGGCGCTCGAGCATCTCGAGGTGCAGTTCCTGGCGAATCGCGACCGCGAGATTCGTTTTGCGCTGCTGTCCGACGGGGTGGACGCCGCCACGGAACACGCGGCGGCGGATACCGCGATCATCGATGCGGCGGTTGCCGGCGTCAGAACTCTGAACGACGCATATCGCGGCGAGAACGGATTGGACGCGCCGTTCTACTTGTTGCACCGGCCGCGTCGATGGAATGCCGCGGACGCGATCTGGATGGGGTGGGAGCGGAAGCGCGGGAAGCTCGTCGAGTTCAACGCGTACATTCGCGGCGGCGCCGATCGAGCGTTCGCCGTCACTGAGGGCGATCTGCCCTGGCTCGCGCAGGTTCGCTATGTGATCACGCTCGACGCGGACACGGTGCTTCCGCGCTCCGCCGCTGCCGCGCTGATCGGAACGATGGCGCATCCGCTCAATCGCGCCGTGTACGATCCAGCGCGGGGTCGCGTCGTGCGTGGCTACGGGATTCTCCAACCGCGCGTCAGCGTGTCGCTGCCGAGCGCGAGCGAGTCACGCTTCGCGGCGATCTATGCCGGCCATCCCGGGGTCGATCCGTACACGACCGCGGTCTCGGACGTGTATCAGGACCTCTTTGGTGAAGGGACGTTTACCGGCAAGGGGATTTACGACGTCGACGCCGTCCGACAGGCAACGGACGGACGATTTCCCGACAACAGTCTGCTCAGCCACGACCTGCTCGAGGGGACCTTCGCCCGCGCGGGGCTCGTCACGGACGTCGAGGTGTTCGACGATTATCCGACGCGCTATCTCACGTCGACGCGCCGCGCCCATCGATGGATGCGCGGCGATTGGCAGTTGCTGCGCTGGTTGACGGCGCGCGTGCCGGGTCGCACGGGTGCGAATCGCGCTCCGCTCTCGGTGCTTTCCCGTTGGAAGATCGCCGACAACCTCCGTCGCAGCACGACGCCGATCGTCACGCTCCTCTGGCTCGCCTTCGCGTGGACCATCCTCCCGGGTTCGTGGGCGGCGTGGACTGCGGCCGTGCTCGCCGCGTTCGGTACACCGTGGCTCGCACCGCTGGTGTTCGCGGCGGTGCGACCGCCGCGCGAGCAAGCATGGCGTCCGTATTACGCGGCCGTCGGGCGCGATGCGCTGCACGCGCTCGAGCAGTTCGCGCTCGCGGTGGTGTTGTTGCCCGATCAGGCGTTGTCGGCGGCCGACGCGATTACGAGAACGCTCATTCGCGTACGCTGGACGCGGCGACGGATGCTCGAGTGGCAGACCGCGTCGCACGCCGAGGAGTCGACCGGTCACGATCGGCGGTCGGCGTGGCGGCGCATGTGGCCGTCCGTGGCGTTGGGCGCGGCGGTCATGAGCTTGGCGCTGTGGCGCGCCGACATGCTGCATGCGAGCGTGCGCGGATTTGCGTGGTGGTCGGCGGCGGGCGCGTGGACGGCGCTGACCCTGCCGTGGCTCCTCGTGCCGGAAATGGCGCTGGCCCTGGGCGCGCCGGTGCGCCGAGGTTCCCTCGCGCTCGACGCCGGCGAGCGCGCCGCGGCGCTGCGGTACGCGTTGCATCACTGGAGGTACTTCGACCGGTTCGTCACCGCGGACACGCACGGTCTCGCGCCCGACAATTTTCAGGAAACGCCCGAGCCGCTGATCGCGACGCGAACGTCGCCGACGAACATCGGCCTGCAACTGCTGGCCACGGCGTCGGCGGGCGATCTCGGATTTCTGACGCGCAGCGAGATGACCGAGCGGCTCGAGCGCGCATTCGACGCCATGGCGCTCATGCCACGGGTTCACGGACACTTCTTCAATTGGTACAATCTCGCCGATCTCACCGTCCTCGATCCGCCTTACGTCTCGACGGTCGACTCGGGCAACCTCGCGGGGCATCTCGTCGCGCTCGCCCAGGCGTGCATCGATATTGCCGGCGCGCCGGTGGACGACGGACGGGTGTGGGCCGCCGTCGAAACTGAAATCGGCCCACGCGAGGCGCCGGGGGGCGCGTGGGTCGGCGAGCGGCTCGTCGCGTATCAATCCGCCGTACTCGAGCTTCGCCGCCGCGCGCCGACCGACGACGCCGAGATGAGCGCGGCAACGCTCTGGGCGCGGCAACGCCTGCAAGCCACGGCGGACGAGCTCGCGAGCTTCGATCTCGACCTCGAGTGCGACGCATCGGCGGCCCTGCGCGAGACGGCGTCGGCGTCGCGCGGTGCCGCGGGGCTCGTCGCACGGCTCGACGCGCTCGCCACGCGGGCACGCGACATCGCGGCATCAATGGACTTTCGACTCGTCTACGACGAGCAACGCCGGTTGTTCTCGATCGGCTACGACGCGCGGTCCGGGGCGCGCGATGAAGCCCTGTACGATCTGCTCGCCTCGGAGTCGCGGCTCGCCAGCTTCATGGCGATCGCGAAGGACGACGTACCCGTCGAGCACTGGTTTCACCTCGGCCGGTCGCTGACGGTCGCCGCCGGCGCGACCGCGCTCGCGTCGTGGAGCGGAACGATGTTCGAGTACCTCATGCCGCTGCTCGTGATGCCGGCGCGACCATTCTCTCTCCTCGACCAGACGTGCCATTCTGCCGTCGCCCGACACATGGCGTACGCGAACAGCCGCGGCGTGCCGTGGGGCATCTCCGAGTCGGCGTACAACGTTCGCGACCGCCACGACACGTATCAGTATCGCGCGTTCGGCGTGCCCGATCTCGCGCTCAAGCGCGGGCTCGCGGCTGACCTGGTCGTCGCGCCCTATGCGTCGACCCTGGCCCTCGCGGTCGATGCGCACGAAGGGCTCAAGAACCTCGCCGCCCTCGAGGAGCGAGGCGCCCTCGGCTCGTATGGTTTCTACGACGCGCTCGATTACACGCGCCACGCCGAGGATGAAAGCGCGGCGGTGGTGCGCACGCACATGGCACATCACGTCGGCATGAGCCTCGTCGCATTCGACAACGCGCTGAGCGTCGGTGAAGCGCAGCACGACGGCGTCTGGCAGCGGCGGTTCATGGCCGACGCCTCGGTGCGCGCGACCGCGCTGTTGCTCGACGAACGCATTCCGCGGCGGTACATCCCGCGGCCCGCGCAGTCCGACGCGCCGGCGGCCATGCGCCGCGCCGCGGCGCCGGCACCCATCGCCGTGCACGAGGTTCACACGCCAAACACGCCCGAGCCGCACGTCGCGCTGCTCGGCGGCAGCGGCTACAGTGTGCTGCTCACGAACGCGGGGAGCGGGTACAGCCGGTCGAACGGGATCGACGTCTTGCGATGGCGTGCCGACGGGACGCGCGACGACACCGGCTCCTGGATCTACATCAAGGATCTCGACGCCGGCGCGGTGTGGTCGGCGGCATATCAGCCGACGCGCGTCATGCCTTCCACGTATACCGCGAGCTTCGCAGCCGATCGCGTCGTCTTCTCGCGCCGCGACGGTGCGGTCGAGACACACACGGAAATCGTGGTCGTCGCCAGCGAACAGGCCGAGGTGCGGCGAGTCACGCTCGTGAATCATTCCACGGTGACGCGCGAGCTCGAGCTGACGAGCTACGGCGAAGTCGTGCTCTGTCCGCCCAACGCGGATCGCGCGCATCAGGCGTTCCAGAAATTGTTCGTGGAAACGGAGCGTGTGCACGACGGGGCGTTGCTCGCCAGCCGCCGCCCGCGATCGGTGGACGAGGCCTGGCCATGGTGCGTGCATGCGGTCGCGGCGCAGGGAAACCAAATCGGTGACGTCAGCTGCGAGACCGATCGCGCGCGTTTCCTGGGGCGGGGAAGAACGACGCGGGCGCCGCTCGCGCTCGACCGTGACGGCGCTTTGTCGGGGACTGTGGGCGCGGTGCTCGATCCGATCGTGGCCCTGCGCGTGCGCGTCCGCATCGAGCCGGGACGCTCGGCGGTCGTCGCATTCACAACGGCCGTGGCGCCGACGCGCGAGGCCGCGCTTCAAGTCGCCGACCGATACCGCGACAGCGCGGCCGGCGACCGCGCGTTGAGTCTGGCGCGAACGGAAACGGAAGTCGAATTGCGCGACCTCGACATTCTGTCGGCGGACGTCGGCCTCTATCAGGAGCTCGCCGGCGCGCTGATCTACCCGCACGAAGCGCTGCGCGCGTCGGCCGCGGAGCGCGCGCGTGTGACGCGCGGACAGACGGAGCTCTGGGCGCAGGGCATTTCCGGCGATTGGCCGATCGTGCTGGCGACGATTCGTGTGCCGGCGGGCCTGGCGAGCGTACGACAGTTGCTCGTCGCGCACCGGTATTGGCGAATGAAGGGCATCCGCTGCGATCTCGTGATTCTGAACACCAAAGCGCACTCGTACGCGCAGGAGCTTCAAGACCAACTGACGACGATTGCGATGTCGTCGGGCGAGGGCGGAGTGCTCGAGCGGCCGGGGGGCGTCTTCCTTCGCCGCGCTGATCAGTTGTCGCCCGATGACGTCGCACTGCTCCGCACGATAGCGCGCATCCACGTGGCATGCGACGGCGTCGGACTCGGTGAGGTCGTCGCGGCCAACCTCTTGAGCCACGCGACGCGCTCGTCCGCTGAGCCGAGGAAGCATACGGAGCCGGAGGAAGAATCGCCGCCCGCGACGCGCAGCGATGCCGACGCGGCCGCGATTCCGACGAACGGATTCGGCGGCTTGAATGCGGCGGGCGATTACGTGGTCAACGTCGCCGGTGAACGCGTCCCTCCCGCGCCGTGGGCGAACATCATCGCGAATCCGGCCATCGGCTTCTGCGTCACCGAACGCGGCGGCGGTTTCTCGTGGGCGGACAACAGCTACTTCTTTCGATTGACGCCGTGGTCGAACGATCCGGTGTCCGATCCCTGCGGTGAAGTGCTCTATCTGACGGACGTGGAGACCGGCGCGACGTGGACGCCGACGCCCGGGCCGGCACTTGCCGCGGGCGACGCGGCACGATCTCCTCGGTACGTCGTCACCCATGCCCCCGGCGTCACGCGCTTCGCCCACAGCCGCGGCGACATCGCCACGGAGCTGACGCTCGGCGTGCCGAGCGCCGACGCGGTCAAGATCGCCCATCTGAGAATCATGAATCGCGGTGCCGCACGCCGGCGATTGTCGCTGACGAGCTACGTCGAGTGGGTGCTCGGCGCGGAGCGCGAGCACACACGGCATCAGCTTCACACGCGGTTCGACGCGGCGTCCGGCGCGGTCCTGGCCCAGAATTTCTTCGCGCCGGACTTCACGGATCGCGTAGCGTTCAGTTGGACCAGCGAACCGGTCGCGAGTTATACCGCGCGCCGCGATCACTTCATCGGACGGAACGGCGACTTGATCGCGCCCGCCGGCCTCGGCGCCGCGCGACTCTCCGGCGCGGCAGGGGGGGGCGACGACCCGTGCGCCGCCTTGCAGAGCGCGATCACGCTCGAGCCCAACGAGACGCACGACGTCGTCGTGCTCCTCGGCGTGGCGGAGAGCGACGAGGCGGCGCGCGAGCTAATCGCGCGGTACGCCTCGCCGGAGACGGCCGCCGAGGGGATTCGCCACGCCGGCGACGCGTGGAAGAACCGCCTGTCGGCGATCACGGTCCGAACGCCCGATCCCGAGTTCGACGCGATGCTGAACCGCTGGTCGTTGTACCAGGCGCTGTCCTGTCGCATGTGGGCGCGGTCCGCGTTCTATCAATCGAGTGGAGCGTACGGGTTTCGCGACCAGCTCCAGGACTCGATGGCCCTCGTCTACGCCGAACCGGCGATTGCGCGTGCGCACCTGTTGCGCGCCGCAGGCCGTCAATTCCTCGAGGGAGACGTGCAACATTGGTGGCACGAGCCGTCGGGGAGGGGCGTGCGCACGCGCTTCTCGGACGATCTCGCGTGGCTGCCGTTCGTCACCGAGCATTACGTGCGCGTCACCGGCGACACGGGCGTGCTGGACGAGGGCGCCCCGTTTCTCGAGATGCGCCCGCTCGCTGCCGGCGAACAAGAGGCGTACGATCAGCCGACGGTGAGCGACACGAGCGGCTCGCTCTACGAACATTGCCTGCGAGCGATCGAACGCGCCTGCACGATCGGGGAGCATGGGCTGCCGCTCATCGGCGCCGGCGATTGGAATGACGGCATGAATCGCGTCGGTGTGCGCGGCAAGGGCGAAAGCGTTTGGCTGGCGTGGTTTCTCGCGGCGACGCTGCGTGGGTTCGCGCCGCACGCCGAGGAGCGCGGCGACGCCGATGCCGCGGCACGTTGGCGCCTGCGTGCCGACCAGTACGCCGCCGCCGCGGAACGCGATGGTTGGGACGGCGCGTGGTATCGGCGCGCCTTCTACGACGACGGCGCCCCGCTCGGCTCGGCCGCGGATGACGAATGCCGCATCGACGCCATCGCACAGAGCTGGGCCGTTTTGTCCGGCGCGGGCGATGACGAGCGCGCCCGAATGGCGATGCGCTCCGTCAACGAGCTGCTGGTGCGCGAGGACGCTGGACTGCTGTTGTTACTCGCGCCGCCCTTCGACAAATCGCCGCGTGATCCGGGCTACATCAAGGGCTACGTACCCGGCATTCGCGAGAACGGCGCGCAATACACTCACGCGGCCCTCTGGACGGTGCTCGCCATGGCGCGGCTCGGCGCCGGCGACCGCGCCGGCGCGCTCATGAGAATGCTCAACCCGCTCGCGCGCACGCGCACGCCGGCCGAGGCGCGGCGCTATGCCGTCGAGCCGTATGTCATCGCGGGCGATGTGTACGCCGCGCCGGGCCACGTGGGCCGCGGCGGGTGGTCGTGGTACACGGGCGCCGCGAGCTGGAGCTATCGTGTCGCGTTGGAGGGCATTCTCGGTTTCGAGAAGCGAGGCAATCGCCTGCGACTCGATCCGTGTATTCCGGCGGCGTGGCCTGAGCTCACCCTCGACTATCGTTTCGGGTCGAGCACGTACGCAATCCGAGTGAGCAACCCGTCGGGCGTCTCGCGCGGCGTCGACAGCGTCGCGCTCGATGGCGTCGCGGCAGGTGGGGAGTGCGTCACTCTGATCGACGACGGCGCGCGGCACGAGATTGCCGTGGTTCTCGGTCGTCGCTGAGCGCCCGGCGCCCCTCGTCGACTATTCGCCGTGCGAGTCGGTGCGCTGCGCTCGCGCCTTGGCGAGCAACCTCCTCAACCGCCCGTCGGAATAGGAGGCCAAGTCCCACCGGCCGACGTCGGCGGTGACGGACAGATCATGAGTGGTATCGCTATCGAGCGAGTGAAGAATGAGGATCGGAACGGGTGCGGCGTCGGCGGCGAGGTCCGCCGTCCCGCCGCCTTGCTCGATCCGGACGCGCCACGCGCTGCCGTCACTGTCGCGAAAGTTCCGCGTTTGCCCGGCGAGGAACTCGTTTTTGTCAGGCGTTCCAGCCTCCGGCGCCTGGTCCGTTACCGTAGCGGGGCTTCCTGACCTCGCTGTTGCTGATGTCACTGTCTCGAGCGCGCCGGCCAGGCGGTCAGCCCAATGCGCCGTGTTCTCTGCTTCGGGCGAGACGCGGCCCCGTCGTTCGCCCACCAGTCGGCGTTCGGCTGCATGGTTCAACAGCGACTGACCGAAGATTCGCGCCTGACCGGCGAGACGCCGAAGCATGCGCACGTCGTCTTGGCGAATCTTGCGCGCGTCGTCCTCGGGGAGGGCGTTGTTCGCCTCCGCGATCAACTCGGCGAGCTGGTCGGCGGTGGCGGACGCGAGCAGCGCTCGCAGCCCTCGTGCGGCATCCGGCGCGGGCGTGTCGCTGTCGTCAGGTGCCGGTTCGCGTACCCGGCGAGCCGATTGCTGCTTCATGCGTCCCAACTCCGTAAAGAAACGCCGACCGTGCTGCGACCTTCTCCGAGAAGGCGAGCAAGACATGAGCCGCCGATCGCTCAACTGGCACGACGAGCGCGTCCGCGGGGCACGAGCCATGCACGCCCTCATCGCATGACAGTGGTGAGCAACGTTGGCCCGTCGGAGTTCGTCGATACGCGCCTGACGGCGACCGACTGCGAGGCGGTCCTTCGCCGGGTTTGCTTCGGCCACCTGGCCTTCGTCCGGGAAGGGCAGGCCGACGTTCGGCCGATCCGATACGCCTATCGCGAGGATTGGGTGTATTTTCGCGCTGACCTCAGCTTGCGACGGGTCATCGCTCGCACCCCGTGGCTCGTGCTGTCCGTGACGGAGCTCGAAGACGCCACCCACGTCGCCAGCGTCATCGTTCGCGGCGGTTGCTACGTGACCAAGAACACCGGGTCCGTGCTCGGCGACGCGGCCGCGTTCCAAGGCATCATCGAGCTGCGCGATCGCGTTCCGTCGGACCGCGAGCGCGCGCCGCGAGTGCGCAGGTCGTCGACCGTCTTTCGACTCCATGTCGATGAGCTGCGAGGAGTCAGAGCGTTCGTGCCATGTCCCGCGGGCGAACCAACGTATGACGCCGGCGCTGAGCGCCAGAGGCGTCCCTGAATCAAACGAGCAAGGCGCTTTCTCGAGGCGCGCGGCCGCGGGGGAGCGCGAGCGTGAACGTCGATCCCGCGCCTTCCTCACTGACGACGGACACCTCGCCGCCCATCGAGCGGGCGAGCTTCCGGCTGATCGCGAGTCCGAGCCCGCGGCCGTCCTGTGCGCGTGCATACGCGTTGCGGCCGCGGACGAACGGCTGAAATACGAGCTCGAGGTCTTCTTCCGCGATGCCGACGCCGGCATCGGTGACGCGCACCCATACACATTCGCCGACGACACGGACGTCGACAGCCACCTCACCGCCGGGGTGCGAGAAGCGCACGGCGTTCGTCACGAGCTGCAGGAGAATCTCGTCGAGCCGCGTCGGATCGGCCCGCACGTAGATGTCGTGGCCGATCGAAGGATCCGAGACACGCTCGACGATGTTTCTGGCCGCGGCGTTCGACTCGGTAGCGCGCCGCGCGTTCGTCAGGGCCTGGTGCACCGGCACGTCTTCGGTGAGCAGATTCTCGCCGTCGTCCCAGCACGCGAAAGCGATCACGGAATCCACGAGATTCGAGAGGTGCCGCTCGTTCGCCTGAATGCGCTGCACATCGTGTTGTTGGTGGCCCGTGAGCGACCCGCCGATCCCATTGGCGAGCAGCTCCGCATAGCCGAAGATCGCGTGCAACGGCGTTCGCAGGCCGTGGCTCAGCGATGACATGAAGGCGAGCCGGTTCGCCAATACCGTTTCGGCGGCGGCGACCGACTTCGCGTGCTCGTCGGCGCGGACGGCGTTGTCGATCGCGAGCGCGGCCCCCGCCGCGATTTGCTCGGCGAGCGTGCGATCTCGCTCGTCGAAGCCGTGGCCCCCGCGCAAACCAACGAACGTCAGCGAACCGATCGTTTCGTTGCGGACGCGGAGCGGAACCACCATGACCGTGCCGATGTCGAGCGCGCGCAACGCGGCCAGGTGTTCGCGCGACTCCGCAATGTCGGCGAGCGCCTCGTTCGAGAGCTGAGCGATGATCGTCGTCTGGCCTGTGCGCAGCACCAGCGGGCTTCCGTTGTGGTGGTCGCGCGGCGGCGGCCAGCCCTCGAGCAGTGCCTTCGCGGCTCCGTGTAGCGACGGGTTCGGGTGCGACACTGCCACGCGGCGCGGCGGCGACGACGGCCCGTCGCCATGGCGTAGGTCGAGAATGCTCCATACGCCGGGATGCGGCAGCGTAAACCGCGCGATGGACTCGAGCGTCTCCTCCAGTCCACGAGCGCTCGTCGCGAGCGTGCTCGCGTCCGTGACGAGTCGGCTTGCGTTAGAGAGAAAATCAGCTCGTTCCTCGTGCGCGCGCAAGCGCTCGATCAATCGCGAGCGAAGCTCGGTGGTGTCTGGGCTGTTCAAGGTGCCCTCGGAAGCGAACGGGGCAGCGGAGCCGACGGAACCGAGGTGTTCGATTGAGCGAGGCCGCGACGGTCGGGCGTTGTCGCGAGGTCGCACGCTACGTGCCGCGTCGACCTCTATTCAAATATTCGGAACAGAATCTCTCACGGTGGCCGCGAATGTGCTTGATCGCCGGCCGATCACGCTCGATGCCCCGATCGAACGGTCGTTGCGCCCGGCAGGGTGAGGGCCTAGATACCAGTGCAAAGGATCGGTGTGTCTCATGAGCCTCGCGACTCGCGCGACGGCAGCGAGCTGTACTGCCGGTCCAAGCCGCGGTATCGTATGACCACGTTCAGCGACGAGACCGTTGCCGGCCGGTTGATCGTCGCCGCGCTGGCCGAGACGGATCGCGCCGACGCCGCCGAACGCCGGTCTGAGCGCCTGGATTACCTCGCGGGATTGCAGGAGCGGCTCGCGGCCTCGCTCGACGAGACGGAGATGCGCAAGACGCTCGCGGGCGTCTGTCTCCCGGGCGCCGATTCATGGGCCATCGTCGACCTCGTACAGCGGGACGCCGTCCTTCGGCTCGCGATCCCGCGGGCGGACGAGACCGATCGAGTCATCGCCGAGTCGCTGAACGGACAGTGGATGCCCCGAGACGATGATCCGTTCGGATACCCGGCGGTGAAGCGGACGGGCCGCACTATCGCGTTGGTGCACGGCCTCGACGACGTGCTCATCGCGGCGGCGCATCGCCCCGAGAATCTCACGATCCTACGCGCCCTCGGCTTCGCGGCGTGCCTGGTCGTTCCGATTCGCTCGGCGGACCGTATCGACGGCGCCATCACGTTCGTCACGCGGCGCGCGCGCGACCGCTACACCGACGACGAGATCGCGTTCGCCGAGCAGGTCGCCGCTGCATGCGGGCGCGCGCTGGAAAACGTTCGACAGTTCACCGCGGTCGACCAGCGCCGCAAAGCCGCCGAGGATTCCGACCGCGCGAAGACCGATGCGCTCGGTCATGTGACGCACGAGCTACGCACGCCGCTGAGTGCGATCGGCGGCTACGCCGAGTTGATGCAAATGGGCGTGCGAGGACCGGTGACCGAGGGGCAGCGACGTGACCTCGAGCGCATCCGATGGAATCAACAACATCTGCTGTCGTTGATCACGCAGATTCTCAGCTTCGTCCGCGTCGATACGGGACGCGCCGAGTTCACGATTGCCGACGTCGATCTCGGTCCAGTTGCGGCGTCGGCGGTGGAGATGATCGCGCCGCTGATCAGTGCGAAGGGCCAGGCCGTCGTCTGTGAAGGATGCGAGCCCGGCGCCACGATGGCGCGCGCCGACGCCGACAAAGTTCGCCAGATCGCGATCAATCTCATCACCAATGCGATGAAGTATTCACCCGAACGATCGCGGCTCGTCGTGCGCTGCGGTACGAGCGCCATGGGTCCGTTCATCGAAGTGTGCGATGAGGGCGAGGGCATCGCCGAAGACCAGCTCGAATCCATCTTCGAGGCGTTCGTGCAACTTCCCGCCGGCGCGGCGAAACGAAGCGGCGGCGTGGGGCTCGGGCTCGCCATCGCGCGCCAGCTCGCGCGCGGAATGAACGGCGAGCTGTCCGTGGTCAGCGCGCTGACCGTCGGATCGACGTTTCGTATGACGCTGCCGGCCGCGGGGCGCGCGCGGCGCAGCACCGACGAGAGTCAGCCGTGACGCCGCCCCCCGCGAAACTGACCGTGCTCATCATCGAAGACAACGACGACAACTGCATCATCATGTCGGCGTGGCTGGAACACGCGGGCTATCGCGTCGTGCTGGCTCGCAACGGCGCACGCGGCGTCGCGCTCGCCCGCTCGATCGTGCCGAGCGTGATCTTGATGGACATCGCGATGCCCGAGATGGATGGGTGGACGGCTGCGCACGCGCTGCGCGAGGATCCGGCAACCAAGGACATTCCCATCATCGCGCTCACCGCGATGGCGCTTCCGCACGACCTCGCCCGTGCGCGCGAAGCGGGCGTCGCGGCATATCTCGCAAAGCCCGTGAGCCTGACACGCGTTCTCGAAAGCGTGCAGAGCGTTCTGTAAAGACAGTCACCACGGTACGTTCCGACTCTTTCGCGTGCGTCTGATAGCGCGTGCCGAGGCGGTGAGCTATCATTAGGGTGATTCGTGCAGGGTCACGTCGTTTCGACGCGCCACCGATTTTCGGGAGTGTCAGTCAGATGTCGCGGTCGCGAGACCTCGCCGGTGCGCGGGGGGTAGCCCGGCGGCTTCTGGCGCGCGAGGCCCTCGACACGCCCGCCGCGACGGCCTCCGGCGAGGCGATGCAGCGCGCGGCCGGCCGCGTATTTGACGACTTGAGGGACGCGGTCGGCGGCGACGGCATCGACGCGCTGCTCGATCGAGCGATCCGCGAGACCGCAAAGGAGCATCCCGCCGTCGCGGCGATGCGTCGGCCGGATGGCCCGGGCACGCGGCTGGACGTCGGCGCGGCCATCGAGGCGCACGGCGCACGAGAGACGTACGCCGGCCTCGAGGCCCTGTTCACGGCGCTCGTCGACACATTGTCCGCGCTCATCGGCGCCGACATGACCCGTAACCTTCTTCATCTCGGCGACTCATGAGCGTTTCTGAATATGCCTCCGACAGGGCCGTCATGCGAAACATTGCCACCGGCGTCCCGGGCCTCGACGCCGTGCTCGGCGGCGGGCTGTGCGAGTACTCGTTCAATCTCATCGCCGGCGCGCCGGGCGCCGGCAAGACGACGCTCGTGCAGCAGATCCTGTTCGCGAACGCCTCGCCCCAAGGCTGTGCGCTCTACTTCACGGTGCTGGGCGAGCCGACCGTCAAAATGCTGCGGTACCAGCGGCAATTCGAGTTCTTTGATCCGGCGCGGGTGCCGACGTCGGTGCGCTTCGTCAACCTCGCCTCGGAAGCGTCGGGCGGTGATCTCGACGCGGTGCTGCGGCGCATCGTCGCCGAGGTCGCGAGCGCGCAGCCGGCGTTCGTCGCCGTCGACTCGTTCCGCACGATCGTCGGCGAGCATCGATCCGCGGACGCCGACGACCAGCTGACAATCGCGCAGTTCGTCAACCGCCTCGCGCAGCAGCTCACGACCTGGGAAGTCACGTCGTTTCTCATCGGCGAGTACACCCAGGCCGAGCAGCGCCACCCGGTGTTTACGATCGCCGATACGATCCTGTGGCTGTCCGAGGACGTGGATCGCAATTCCGCGGCGCGCAAGCTGCGCGCGGTCAAGGTGCGCGGGCGCGGTCCGATGCCTGGATTGCACACCTTCCGTCTCACGGCGGCCGGCGTGCAGGTCTTTCCGAGGATTCCCGACCGGGTGCGGCCCCCCCGCGTCTCACCCGCCGTGCGACTTGGCACCGGCGTCCCAGGGCTCGACGCGATGATGGGCGGCGGGATTCCCGCCGGCGACGTGGTGCTGCTCACGGGCCCGGCGGGGAGCGGCAAGACGACGTTCGCGACGCATTTCGTCGCGCAAGGCCTGCGCGACGGTGAATCGTGCGTCGTGGCCGTGTTCGAGGAGTACCCGGAGGCGTATCTCGCGCGCGCGCAAACCGTCTCCGGCGATCTCGATCACATGGTGGATGTCGGGCGGCTGGCCGTCACCTATCTCCGCCCGCTCGACCTGTCGGTCGACGAGATGCTGGAAGAGATCCAGCGCGCCGTCGAGCGGGTGGGCGCGAGGCGCGTCGTCATCGACTCGCTCTCCGGATTCGAGGTGGCACTCGCGCCGACCTACCGCGCCGATTTTAGAGAATCATTATACCGCCTCGTCGGCGCCCTGACGGCGAGCGGCGTGACCGTCATGATGACGGACGAGGTGATCGACTCGCAGCCGGGCGGCCGGTTCACGCAGGAGCGTGTCTCGTTCATCACGGACGACATTCTCGTGCAGCGGTACGTCGAGATCGACGGGGCGCTGCAAAAGGTCTTGTCCGTGGTGAAGATGCGCGGCAGCGAGCACGCGACGGACTTCCGCACCTATCGCCTGACGGCCGAGGGCGCGGTCATCGGCGACTCGCTCACCCAGTATCGGGGCATCACGACGGGCGTGCCGGTGCTCGAGGGGGCAGCCCGGCCCGCGTCCGAGCGGTGACGCCGCGGCGCTCCACCCGGCGAACCATCAGCGTCGCAATCGTCGACGACAATCAGCTGGTGCGCGAGGCGCTCGCCGGCCTGCTGCGCCAGATCGCCGACTTTCAGGTCGCGGCGACCGGCGTCGCAGACGAGGCGTTCATGCACGCGGCCGCGCCGGATGTCGTGCTCCTCGACATCGGATTGGTCGACGACGATAGTTTGCGCGTCGCGACCGCGCTCAATGAGCGAGCGCCCGGCACCCGCGTCGTGATGATGGATCTCCTCCCGATGGACGAAGACATCGTCCAGTTCGTCAACGCGGGAGTGTCCGGCTTCGTGTTGAAGGATGCGACAGTCGGTGAGTTCGTCGTCGCCATCCGCACCGTCGCGGCGGGTGGCAAGGTGCTGCCGCCGAGCCTCACGGAGTCTCTGTTTTCACAAATTGTGAAGTTGACCGAGCCGGCGAGCGACCATACGCCGGACGAGGTGCGGATCACGCCTCGCGAGCGCGAGGTGGTCGCCCTGATCGGAGAAGGATTGAGCAACACGGAGATCGCCGAGCGCCTCGACATCGCGTCGCACACCGTGAAGAGTCACGTGCGCAACGTGATGGAGAAGCTGGCCCTGCACACGCGGTTGCAAATCGCCGCCTACGTGCGGCGGGACCGGCCCGCGCCGCCGGCCAATCCGTCTCATCCTTTCGTGCGATAGTCGGCCCCGCCCGGCACCCCTAGCTTGGAGTATGCCAATTCAGAAACGGAGACCATTCCCGCATCTCACGGTGAGCACGAACGGCCGCCTCGGACGTGCCCTCGCCAACGCCTTGCGCGGTCGGGCACACACGCCGCGACGCCAGCTCGACGAGGTCGTCGCCGAGGCCAGCCGTGAGCTTCGGTCAGCAGGGTTGTCGGACCCCGCCGTTTTGTCCATGCTCTGCGAGATCGTCGAAGACACCGGACGGGAGTGCGGCGCCGACCGGCCGTCGCTCATGACGGGCAAATTGCGGTGGGTGCCGGTGCAGGCGCGCGTCCTGGAGTCCGCGAAGCTCGCGCTCGCCATTTCGGCTGCATAGACGCCGCGAGCCGACCGGCTCAGTTCGAACGGCATGAAAGTGGCGCCTCCAACGCGTGAAACACCGGAGAGCCCGCCGTGCGTCGTCTATCCGCTTTCATCCGCAAGAACATCGAACCCATCCTCGCTGAGTGGGAAGCGTTCGCGCGTACGCTGCCACAGGCCGGAGCGATGAATATCGCGGCGTTGCGCGACCATGCCAGCGACATGCTCCGCGTGATCGCGGATGACCTGGACCGTCCGCAGACGCCGACGCAACAGGCGGAGAAGGCACTCGGCCAGTCGGACGCCGAAGCCGGTGCCGTCACCACGGCGGCACAGCAACACGGCGCCGGCCGCGCGGAGAGCGGTTTTACCGTGGCGCAAATGGTCGCCGAGTTTCGCGCGTTGCGCGCGAGCGTCATGCGCCTCTGGCGCCAGGCGAATGCCGACTCTGGGACCGCCGACCTCTTGGACCTGATCCGCTTCAACGAGTCGATCGACCAAGCGATCACCGAGTCGATCATTCGGTTCGCCGCGGACGTCGGACAGTCGAGGGAGCGCTTTCTCGCGATCCTCGGGCACGATCTCGGAAATCCACTCGGTGCCGTGATCACGTCGGCGACCTTCATGCTCGAGAACGCGGCGCAAAACAAGGATCTCCCGCAGCCGTACCTCGCGCTCGCCGAAGGGGTCGCGCGGAGCAGCCGACGCATGCAGCAGATGGTCACGGACCTGCTCGAGTTCGCCCGCGTGAGTTTCGGTCAAACGATTCCCATCGAGCGCACTCCGATGGACATCGAACAAGTCGTGCGCGACGTTGCCGCGGAAGCTCGCGCGGCGAGCCCGAGGCGCGAGATCAAGACAAAGTTCGTCGGCGATTTGTCCGGACAGTGGGACCGCGAACGGCTCATTCAAGCCCTCGGTAACCTGGTCGGCAATGCGGTTCAGCATGGATCGCCCTCGGGGCCGGTGTCGATCGCGGCACACGGTGACGCGGACACGGTCGAGGTCGCCGTGCACAACTATGGGCCTTCCATCGGCAGTGAGCAGATAACGCGGTTATTCGAGGGGATGAACGGAGTTGCATCCCATGATGGAAACGATCGCCGGCATCTGGGACTCGGGCTGTACATCGTGGACAAGATCGTTGCCGCGCACGGTGGCGTCATCGACGTGCAGTCGAGCGACGAGCGGGGGACGACATTCACCGTCCGGTTGCCGCGAAGGCCGCGGGCGACTGTCAGGGAAAAAGACGCCAGCGCCGGGGGTCCGGCGGTGCTAAATTAATAGAAGTAGGAAGCTGGCGAGCAGCCGCGTGGCTGCCCCCTTTGGGGCTCCGCCCCGCAAAATCGCGGACCGGCCCTCCCGAGCCATCATGGTCAGCCTGCTCCAACGCTTCAGGAGGCACCATGCCAAGCTCTGGCTCAACGCTCGCGGCCCGCACGATCGAAGAGATCGCCGATGCCTACGACCTGCGCGCGGTCATCCAGGCAGCGCTCGCCGCAATACCAATCGATGAAACGATGCTCCGCCGCGGCGTGTGGACCTACGTCAGCGTCGAGCGTCACGCCGGTACGCCGCCAGGTCGCGTCATCATGGCGCTCAACGACTTGATCGATGAAGCGCCGATCAGCCCACTCGCGACGCGCAACGCGCTGACGCGGCGCGTGGTTCTGTGGGGTGTCGAAGCGTACTTCGGGCATCTCGGTGGAGACGTCGTGGGACGCGATGGTCGTGCCTTGTCCGACGCGCCGCATCCGGTGAGGACGCCATGAGCAACGATCCTGCGGGCCGCCCTTTCTCGTCGTTCCACGACCCCTTGGCATCGCCCGCCGACGTCGCAGACGAGCCCAATCCATTCCCACGAGCCAGCGCGGAGAAGCCGATCGAGGTATGGTACGACGACTGGCACGCGCGACTCGCCCGGAACCTCGCGAGTCGGAGCGACGGGCGCTGGGAGCCACTGACGCACATCGAGGGTTCGTCCGACATCTGACGAAGCGACGCGGGCTGGCAACGTCCAATCCCCAGGAAGACACCACCATGCGCGGCTTGCTGCTGTATCCCCGGTTTCCGGACAGCTCATTCTGGAGCTTTCGGCACGTGATGCGGATGGTCGGCGCGAAGTCGGCCTTTCCACCGCTCGGACTCCTCACCTTCGCCGCGGCGATGCCCGCGCATTGGTCGTTCGAGCTTCTGGACCTGAACGTCGTGCATCCATCGGACGAGGAGCTCCGCGAGCGCATCGCCGCGGCCGACGCGGTATTCGCCAGCGCCATGTCGGTGCAGAAACGTTCGCTCGTGTCGTTGTTGGACGGGCCGGCTCGCGGTCTCGACACGCCGTGGGTGCTCGGCGGACCGTATCCCTCGAGCTTTCGCGATCACATCCTGCATCCCCAAACGCAGTCGGATGAAGTGCTGCATCGCGGACTCGACGTGCTGGTGTGGGGCGAGAGCGAGCGCTGGATCGGGACGATCGACGCGCTGCTGCAGGGCGAGCGTGCCCGCCACTCGGACGACGCCCCGACGCTCCTCATCCCCGAGGCGATCGCCGCGCAAGAGCCCGGATCGCGCAAGGCGCTCAACGATCGGTCGATATTTAAAGAATTAGAAACAGGCGCGCTGCCGCGATGGGACCTCATCCGCCCCGGCGACTACCGCGCGATGATGATCCAGACCACGGTCGGCTGCCGGTTCCGCTGCGACTTCTGCGACATCATCCAGTTCAACGGCGGCTTCACGCGTCCCAAGACGTTGGATTCGGTGCGCGCCGAGCTCGGCGCGCTCTACGACCTTGGCTGTCGCGGCGGCATCTTCACGGTCGACGACAACTTCGTCGGCAATCCGGCAGCGATTGAAGCGATTCTCCGTGTGATGATCGACTTCCAGCGCGCGCACGACTACCCGTTCTCCTTCTACACTCAGGCGAGCCTCGATCTCGGCTCGCCCAAGCTGGCGCATTTGCTGCCGCTCATGCGGCAGGCGGGGTTTTCCGAGGTCTTCCTCGGCATCGAGAACCCCGACCCCGCCGCGCTCAACGGCATGAACAAGAAGCAGAACACGAAAGTCGACATCGCCGCCACCGTGCGGGCAATTCAGCACGCCGGCATCGAAGTCATGGCGGGGTTCATCTTCGGATCCGACGAAGACACACTCGATACGGCGGACGCGATCGCCGCGTTCGCGACCGAGACGGCGATTCCGACGGCGATGACCGGGATGCTGACGCCCATCCCGCACACGCCGTTGCGCGAACGACTGCGAATGGAAGGGCGGTTGCACGAGGCGGAATTCTCCGGCAACAACACGGACGATGCGGTGCAGTTCACGCCCAAGCGCATGACGGTCGATGACATGCAGCGCGGCTATTACCAGATTCTCGACCGACTGTTCTCACCGGGCGCGATGTTCCAACGGTCGCGGAGGCTGCTCGACCGGCTCGAGCCGCACATCTTCCACGGTCACAATGTGCGTGCGGGCGAGCGGCGCGCCGCGCTCCGCTCACTCTGGTCCCAGGGCGTGCGCGGCGACGCGCGAGCCGAGTATTTCCGCCTGCTCGTGAATGGCTGGCACCGGGACGCCACCGAAGCGCGGTCCGCGCGGAAGGCGGCGCGCGAGCTCGAGCGCCTGGCTGGGGCGGCGGCGCTCGATGACGAGTCGACGGCCGAAGCTACGCGGACGCGGCTGCTGGCTCATGTGGACCGCGCACGCGACGCGATGATCCGCGCTGACCCCGCGCGCGGCCTCGACGAGATCGACGCGTGGGCGGACGGCGTTCGCGTCCACATCGCGGAGGGCACGCTACCAGCCGAGCAGTTACCGGTGATCTATCGGTGGAGTGCCGAGTTCTTTCTCAGGCACGAGCGGCTGCACCGATTCCCCGGCGCGTATCTGGTGAAGGCGTTCAACCTCGCCATCAAGGGGCTGCACTATAAGACGGTCATGCACGGCCTCGCGCGCGACGGCCTGTCGGGTCGAGCGCCTCGCTGAACCGTCGCCTTCGGCGCCGGAGGTATCCCGCGCACAAACCGAATCCGATTCGGCGCGCGCCGAACGTCACGGCAAGGCCGAGGCAAGCCTTGCGAAGGCGGCGCAGAATCCGGTCGCCAACATGATGTCGCTGCCTCTGCAGTACACCTTCTATACGTGCTGCGAACGGGGCAGTGGGGCTCGGTCCGTCGGCCGTCGCGCTCGTGATGCCCGGACCGTGGGGGAGGTTGACCCTCACGGCGGGTGCGCGTATTGCACTGTTCGCCTGACGGAACCCAACTACGGGAGAGCCGGCATGGATCTGCTCACTTGGCTCATCGTAGGCCTAGTCGCCGGAGTACTCGCGTCGCTCGTCATGGGCGGCACCGGCTATGGCCTCGTCGGCGACATCATCATCGGAATCCTGGGCGCGTTCGTCGGGGGTTGGGTTTTCCGAAAATTGGGAGCGGGCGTCCCGTTCGGCGGTCTGGCCGGCGTGATCTGCGTTGCCTTCGTCGGAGCCGTCGTGTTGTTGTTCATTCTGCGACTGATCCGCAGCGCCGGGCGGCCCGCTCCGTAACCGAGTGTCCTCGGTCCGCCGAGGCTGAATCTGAGGCCGATCCGAACGTTCTCGGCGACGCCTCTCATACGTGGCGCTGCGTTTGCTCCTTTGTGATGAAATGTCCGGTCCCGGAAAAGTCGACCCGTCGGGCCTTCGCACAGCGCTGACGACGATCAAGCTTCCGTTGTCGAGCGAGGCGCGGGGGCCGTTGCGCGCCGAGGTGTTCGACTATGTCGACGCGCTGAAGGCGGCCGGCCGACCTCCAGAGCAGGTCATCCTCGCGGTGAAGAAACTCGCTTTCGACGCCGGCTACCAGACGACAAGCCACATCGTCTACAGCGACAAGGTGTATGGCCCCGATGCCTTGATCGTCGAACTCGTCGCTTGGTGCATTGAGCGATACTACGAGCCGCACGACCCGGGGTAGCAGGCGTTCCACTTCATGCGCGACTGACAGACGCATCAGTCCGCCAGCGACGCGATTTTGTGATGTGGCTCACAGTTTGCGACCACGTCCGTTGACGCGCCGGATCAGTGGACAATGCCTCTTCGAATCATTCAGGACCAGCAGGGACGCACATGGCAGGTTTGGGGCGTCCAACCGACCGACATCAACGGACCAATCGGCGATCCCGCTGCCGGACAGCCCGTCGAAGCACAGCGTCCGCGCCGCGTGACCGCGGTCGACCCGCAATGGGCGGATGGCTGGCTGACCTTCGAGACCCAGGGCGAGAAGCGGCGCCTCGCGCCATATCCGAGCAACTGGACCGGCCTCAGCGACCAGGAGCTCACCGCCCTATGCGCGAAGGCGCTCCTCGTCCAACCATCGCGGGCGCGGTCGGCCTGGATCTGATCGCGACGTCATCCCGCCAAATCTCGGTAGCGGTCCTCGGCCGCTTTTTTGGTGCGGGATCATTGACACCTCCGCCACTCGGCTGCCGATTATAGCCATCAGATCGGTATACCACATCGGTATGCTCCGATCTCCGTGCGTCCATCCTCGAGGATTCCGGCCATGCAGCGGTTCCCATCGCTTGTCGTTCGGAGCGCGAGCTTCGCCGTTTGTCTCGCCGCGGTCGCGGCAACCGCGGCCGTTGCGCAGCAAGAACCCTTTCCCGGCCTCGATGCATACGTCGCCAAGGCCATGGCCGACGGCAACGTTCCCGGAGCAGCGATCGCCATCGTACGCAACGACTCGGTGATCTACGTCAAAGGGTACGGGGTAAAAAAGCTGGGGACGACGGACAAGGTGGACGAGAACACGCTGTTCGAGATCGGCTCGACGACAAAGACCTTCACGTCCGCGCTCGTCGGCATCATGCAAACCGACGGAAAGCTGCGGTTCGACGACAAGATCTCGCAGTACCTCCCCGATTTCCGAATGTACGATCCGTACGCGAATGCCGAGGTGACGCTGCGAGATGCGCTGTCGCACCGCACCGGCCTGGCGCGCGGCGAACTGATGTGGCTCGGATCCGGACTGACGCGCGCCGAGATCATTCATCACCTCCGCTTCCAGCCGCCCGCGACGAGCTTTCGTTCCGCCTATGCCTACAACAACCCGATGATCGTCGTCGCCGGGGAGGCGGCGGCAAAAGCGGGCGGTAGTACTTGGGAAAACCTGATTCAGCAGCGCATCATGACTCCGCTCGGCATGACGCACAGCTTCCCGGTCGTGAAGGATTTCAGTCGCGTGTCCGATGTGGCGACACCGCACGCGAACGGATCATCGGGATCGTACGCCATCGACCATGAGATCCTCGAGAACATTGGTCCCGCCGGTTCGATCAACTCGACCGCACGCGACATGTCGCAGTGGCTCCGCTTCCAGATGGGCGACGGCACCTTCAACGGGAAGCGGATCATTTCCACCGCCGCGCTGCGCGAGGTGCACACGCCCCAGATGTGGATCGGCGCCGGCGCCGGCGGAGGGGGAGGGGGAGGCCGCGGCGGCGATGGCATCGCGAGGCTCAACGCCTACGGGTTGGGTTGGTTCGTCGCCGATTTCCATGGCCTCGTGTACTGGAATCACGGCGGTAACACGGTGGGCATGACATCGGCGCTGGACATTCTGCCCTCGGAAAAACTCGGCGTGGTGGTGCTCAGCAACCTCGATCACACCGGGATGCCCGGCGCTGTCGCGCGCTGGGTGCTGGAGCGGCAAATTCACGTTCCGTTGGAGACGGTCACTCAGGCAGGGCGTGGCGGACGCGGAGGCGCCGGTGGCGGACGAGGCGCCGCGCAGGCGTTGCCTCCGGCGGCGAGCATGCCGGCGCTCCCGCTCACCGCCTACACCGGCACGTTCGTCGACAGCTTGTTGGGCGAACTGACGGTCACGGTGCAGAACGACAAGCTGGTCGGTGTGCGTGGACTGTTGCACGGGACGATGGAGCACGCCGGCCGCGACAACTTCACGTGGTCCACGGGCCTGACGGTGCTCCCGACGCTTCCGCTCGAGTTTCTCATTGGACCGGACGGTCGCGCTCGCGCCGTGTCGGTCAGCTTTCAGGGAGATGTGCGCGAGCTGGTCCGCAAGCCAAACCAGGCCACTCCTCTAGGGCGGTGAACCGACCGACCGGCGCGAGCCGGTCAGCCACTACACTAAATCGATCGCGCGCAGCGCCTCGTACCGCCGCAACGGAGAGCTCGGATAGTCCGTGCGGTCCCCGTCTACTCGGTACGAGCGACTCGAAAACCGGACGGCGTGGGCGCGCTCGAGGACCGTTTCCCACGCGGCCTCCATCGTGAAGCCGAACGCGTTCGCGATGAGCACGTGATCGTAGTAACCGGCCGCGAACAAAGACTCGTCGCGCCGATAGACATCATAGAAGTACAGATGCGTCGCGTCGGCTTCGGGGAAATCGATGAAGGTGTCGGGCGTCGGGTGATCCATGTACATGGTGCAACTGGCGCCGAACCCGGGGGCGAAGTTCGGAGTGAACGTTCCGTCGATCAGGTCGCGAAAGGTTTCTCCGAGCGGTGCGCGGTTCAGATTCCATAACAAGTTCGGGTGCGCGTTGTAGCCGAACCGCTCGCATTTTTCGAGAAACCAGACGCCGTCTTTGGCGAAGATCACATTCGCGTCGGCGAACCCGGTGTACTTCGTCTTTTCATAATACGGAAAGAGGCGACCGACGCTCTGGGTGACCGCGCCGCAATCGATCGGTGTGGCAAACGCGAAGTCGAAGGCGCATCCGGTGAGATCGCCCAGATCGCCCGTCAGCTTGCGCTTGCACTCGAGCGTCACGAACGCGAAGCGCGGCTCGCCGCGTACGAACCAGACTTCGACGTTCGTCTCGACCCCATCCTTGACCTCCTGGAGGACGAATGGCGACGTGCTCCGAATCGCGCGAAGGTGGTGTCGAAGCTCGACGTTTGCCTCGGCCGGATCGTCCGAGATAGGGAGCCACGTTTCACGATTCTCTCCACGGTCCGGTTTGAACACGTATGCCTGTTCGGGATGTTCCTTGAGGAAACGCAGTCCGGATTCCGGATTGTCGAAGCCAAACGACGGTGGCGGGTGGAGACCGTGCTCACCGACGAAGGCCAGGCACGCGTCGCGGTCGTGCTCCATCCGCTCCGACCACTCGCCGCCGCCGAAAACGCAAAACCCCTCGCGCCGCAGCAGCTCGTTTTCTTCGACACTGTGGTTTTCGTCCCAGACCCAAATCGCGTCGCGATACCGCGCGCGGTCGGCGATGACTTCGGACAGCGGGCGCTTCGTGAGGATGCCATTACCCGGGAGCGCATATCGAGACTCGAGGCGCCGATCCTGGATGCCTCGAGGGGCCAGTACGACTTCATGGCCCTCGTCCTGAAGGCGCATCGCGAATCCGAGACCCGCGAAGAAGGCCGTGGGAATGACGAACCGCATTCTGCTCCGTGGCTGTGCGACGCTTGCCCTAGTCGCACGCGCCGTGCCCAGCGCGTGCCGACTGGGCGCCGCTAGCGCCGTCTAGCGCCGTCTAGCGCCGTCTGCCACTCCGCTTCAGCGATACGAGGTTTCGGGCGACCGGTCGCGCTCGCCCGGCGCGCGAACGAGCCGCAACGATTCCCCACAACACCGTCGCGAAGGTCAAGTCGTAAATCACCGACTGCGCTCCCTTTATCGGCGGTCCGAGAATGATCATGCTGGCCGTGAGGCTCGCGTGCATGAGGATCCGCCCGCCGCGAATCACGACCAGTATTCCGGCCCGCGAGATCCCAAAAGGCGAGCGTGAAGTAGGAGTCGCTCAATCAGGCGTTGCCAAACGGCGATTTGTTCTACAAAATAGATACATCTACGGGCATCAGTCGCCATCTTGAACGGTCTCTCCTCCTCGCCATACATGTCGGCAGCCATTGGACAGCTTGAGCTCATCGTTCTCCTCACCGTTGCCCGGCGAGGAGACGACGCCTACGGCCTCGCGGTCCGGCGCGACCTGTCTGAGCGTACCGGTCGCGACTACTCGATCGGCGCGGTGTACACCACGCTGCAGCGCCTCGAGGACAAAGGCCTGCTTCGCTCGAAAGCCACCGATCCCCTTCCGGTACGCGGCGGTCGGTCGCGTCGGCTATTCAAGCTGACCGCCGCCGGCGCGCGGGCGATGCGCGAGGCCGAGCGCATTGCGACGTCGGTTTGGGCTGGCATTCCATCGACCATTCGTCTGGAGCACGCATGAGCCAACCACCTAGCGCCTTCGAGTCCATTCTCAAGAGCCTCGGCGCTGACCCCTATCTCAGCGAGGTCGTGCTCGGTGATCTCGCCGAAGAGTTCGATCAGCGCGTCGCCTTCGATGGCGAGGTCGAGGCGCGGCGTTGGTATGTGAAGGAGGCGATCCGTGCGGTGCCGCATCTACTTCGGAACGCGCTCGGGCAAATCCGCGTTGGAGAGATTCCGCGGCTGATCGGGGTCGCGCTCTACTCCTGGCTTGCGCTTCTGCCGATCTCGCTCTCCGCCTGGGTAGTCGTGTCGCTCATCATGCGATTGGGAGGAATCAATCTTCCGACTCTCGCGCCCACGCCCACAAACCCGATGTTCCTCGGCTTCGTGATGCTGGCCATGCCTGTAGCCGGAGTGACGGGCGGCTACATCGCGGCGTGGCGGAACGCCCGCGCGCCGCTGATCGGAGCCGCCGCGTTCGGCATCGTCCTTTCGAGCATTAATCTGATCGCCGGCCTATTCTTCCCCTCGCCGCTATCACCCGTCTCTCGCATTACCGCACTGACCCTGTTCAACCTGGCGGCTCTCGTCGGCGGGGTACTCCGTGCGGTTCGGCTCAAACCATCCGCCAGTTCCGCGCTGTCTATCTCCTGACCCTTCCTCGAGGAAGGCAGAATGCTGGCTTGGTGGATGTCCGTTTCCAACGCGTTAGTCGGCGATCTTCGATACGCCGTGCGCGGCCTCAAGCGCACCCCGGGCTTCACCGCGACCGCGATGCTGACGCTTGGCCTGGGAATCGGCGCGAACGTCGCCATGTTCAGCGTCACCGACCGCCTGATGTTCCGGCCCTTTCCCCGGCTGCGCGATCCGGCAACCGTCCACCGCGTCTACTTCCAGACCACGTACAACGGTCGAACCTTGGTGCGCTCGGGCATTCCCTATACGCGCTACCTCGACGTCCGCCGCGCGACCACTTCGTTTTCACAGTACGCCGGCATCACTGAATGGCGACTCGCCGTTGGTCTCGGCGACGCATCGCGCGAGCGGCAGGTCGTCGGGGCGAATGCGTCCTTCTTCGGATTCTTCGACGCTCCACCCGTCCTCGGCCGCTACTTCACCGCGGCGGAGGACTCCATTCCGCGTGGCGCGAACGTCGCGGTGCTCAGCTATGCCTATTGGACGCAGGAGTTGGGCGGCCGCAATGTCCTCGGCGACAAGCTCCAGGTCGGACCGCTGGCGACAACGATCATCGGCGTAGCGCCGAAGCGATTCGTCGGAGTTTCTGAAGGCGAGGCGCCGAGCGTCTTCCTGCCGATCACGACACTGGTCTACGGCGTGAACCAGGGCAACCCCGAGACGTTCGCGACGAAATACAACTGGGATTGGATGAGTGTGATCGTGCGGCGAAAACCTGGCGTCTCGCGAGAGCGCGCCGACGCCGATCTCACCCGAGCCTTCATCCTCAGTCGCGAAGCGCAGCGCGCGTCGCTCCCGGCGACGCTGCCTCCTCGTCTCGCGCATCCGATCGCCACAGCCGGAGCAGTGCGATCAGCGGCCGGCCCCTCGGCTGGCCTGGAGTCGCGCACGCTGCTTTGGGTGGATGGCGTTGCGGTCATGGTTCTACTGATCTCGTGCGCCAACGTTCTGAATCTGCTGCTGGCGCGCGTCTTCGCCCGCCGGCGAGAGATTGCGCTGCGCCTCGCGCTGGGTGTGAGTCGTCGACGACTGGCCTCGCAGTTTTTCGTCGAGGGGCTTCTGCTCGCCGGCCTGGGGTGCGTCGCCGGTGTCGCGATCGCCCAGTCGGTTTGGGCGGCGCTGAGACGAATGCTCGTGCGCGATGGCGGCGCTGACGCGCTGGCAGCGGATTGGCGCGCCCTTGCCGCGGCCTGCGGCTGCGCCGTGATCGCGGGGGTCGTTCTCTCGCTGGGCCCGGCCCTGTTCGCACCGCGTGACGACGTCGCATCCACCTTGCGATCGGGTTCCCGATCGGGTGGCCCCGCGGCGCATTCACCGCGTGTGCGAGCCGTGTTGCTCGCAGCCCAGGCCGCGCTCTCCGTCACGCTCCTCATCGGCGCCGGTCTCTTCGTGCGAAGTCTCGACAACGCGCGGAAGGTCCGCCTCGGTTGGGACGCGGCGCCGATCGTCGTCGTCGAGCCGAACTATCGCGGCCTCGTTCTGGACAGCGCGTCCGCCGACGCGACGCGTCGTGCGCTGCTCGATGCGGCGCGCGCGATTCCCGGCGTGCGGTCGGCGACGCGAATCAATTCGACGCCGTTCGCCACGTCGTATCGCCAGCTCTTCGTGACCGGCATCGACTCGGTCCAGCGGTTGGGAAGATTCAACTATCAGGCGACGACGCCGGATTATTTCGACGTCGCCGGCACTCGCATCGTGAGAGGGCGAACGTTCACGCGGCAGGAGCGTGGACAAGCCGGCCGAGTCGCCGTGATCAGCCAATCGATGGCGCGCGTGCTCTGGCCCAACGCCGAGCCGATCGGACAATGCTTCCGCGTCGACGCCGACACGATGCCGTGCACGCGCGTCGTCGGCGTCGCCGAGGATGTGGTGCAGCAGAGCATCGACGACGCCGAGCGATTGCTCTACTACATCCCCGACGAGGGGCCGCCACCACTGCGACCGGGAAACCGGATCTGGATTCGCTTCGCGGCCGATGATCCGTCGGCGCAGCTCGAGACGGTGCGTCGCGCGCTGCAGCGGGTGATGCCGGCCCCCGGCTACGTGACTGTCTCGCGGCTCGAGAACGTCGTCGACAATCAACGCCGTTCGTGGACGCTCGGCGCGACGATGTTCGTTTCGCTTGGCGTGCTCGCGCTTCTCGTCGCGGCGGTCGGACTGCACGGCGTCATCGGCTACAGCGTCTCGCAGCGCATGCATGAACTGGGGGTCCGGATTGCGCTCGGCGCGCAGGGCGGGAACATCGTGCGACTCGTCGTCGCGCAGGCGGTTGCGCTGGTCGCCGTCGGCCTTGCGATCGGACTCGCCGCGGCGTACGGAGTCGCGCACTGGGTTCAGCCGCTCCTCTTCAACGAATCAGCGCGCGACCCGGTCGTGTTCGCGGGTGTGACCGTTGTACTGGCGATGGTGAGCGTCGCGGGCAGCGCCGGCCCCGCATGGCGCGCTGCCCGCGCGGATCCAAACATCGCGCTTCGGGCCTGATCACTCCGTTCACGACGGTCAGGTCTTGCTCTCGCAATTGAGCATCCAGCGGATCCCGAACTTGTCGGAGAAGCTGGCGAAGTACGCGTCGGTGCCCATCAGGACGCGGCCGCCGAGGATCGGTAGGGCCACGTGCATGACGAGCTTCTTGTCGGCTTCGGGGAGAGGCGGCTGGCCGGACTGCGCGGGGATGTCTCCGAAGCGCATGATCGGTCCGGCGTAGTCCGTTCCGAACACGGACCGATAGAACGCGAATGCCTCCTCGGTCGACCGGGAATAGTTCAGGTAGGTGCTGACGCGAGCCATATCGTTCTCCGTTGAGGGTAGTCGGGCGCTTGGTCCCGTGAATGCGCGACCTGTTCACCCTTACGTCGAACGAGCTGGCGGGAAATCGACGCGGAGCCGAAACTCAGGCCGCGCGATCCGTGTCGTCTTCGATCCAGACGATCGGCGTCTCGTAGTACTCGCCGTCGGCACCCTCATTGGCGAGCAACGCTTCGACGTCATCGGCGACGCGCTCGAAGGCTTCCGCACTGGCCCGCAGGGCGTGGAGCTTCGCCACGAGCTCGGGAGGAATCTCTCGATAGCGGCAGCGGGCGACCTGCTGTGCGGCGGCGACGAATGCCGAGGCCTGGGTGTGATCGAGGCCGTGAATGGCGTGGTGATTCATGGGACCAACCTCCAAAGGAACATTCCCTCTTCGCGTCGCCAGCGCGGCGCCGCTCGACCCCTTTTAAGGCAGTCCCCGTGCCCGCGCCCCATCCTCAACGTGTGATTCAACTTATCGATTTGGAGGCACTCCGCGTTGGTCGAAATTGCAAATATTCTTATACAAAAAAATTGGCAGGCACGAACTTCGTGCCTGCCGAGTCGCCGAGTCGCCGAGCTAAATCGTCAACAACATCACGGCGGCGAGCACGGCGACCGCAGCGAGGAGGACGATCCGGGTCACGGT
>JAICJQ010000122.1 GCA_025928335.1 Gemmatimonadaceae bacterium | reverse complement strand
GCCGACCAGCCGCGCGCGGCTGCTCCGCCGCCCGACGCCGAGGCGCTCTCACCGATCCGCGGATGATGAGAAAACGCTTCGAGCCAATCAGCCTCGCCCATCGCCGCCCACTCGTTGTCCGCGGCGCGCAGAACCGCGTCGCGAGAGAAAAATGGTCGCCGGCTCGCCATCGCGCTGACCCAGCGCGACGCCCCACAACAGGCGCGAAACAACTCCGATGCCCGCTCGGCCGAAAGCGCGTTGAGGCCTTCGACCGAGATCGTCACGGCGCGACGCGGCCGAATACGCGCAGTCGCGCCACACCGCCATCGGGATAGATGTTGAGACGCACGTGCGTCGCGGCGCCCGGCTTGAGATCATCGAAACGATGCCGGGAATGTGGTTGGACCGCTTGCTCGGCAACCAGTTCCCGCCACTCGGCAGATTGGGCGTCGAACGACGCGTCGGGAATATCGGCGGTCTCCAGCATGACACGGCCGGGCGCGTTGCCCTTGTAGTGATCGGTATCCAGCTCGATGCGCTCGACGGTCCCGCGCCGGGCGAGGCGAACGATCGTCCAATCGTGCCCCGGCCCGCGCCGGCGCTTCGTCTCCCAGCCGTCGCCCATATGCGTCGATCGGCCGGGCATGAGAAGATTCTGCGGATTGCCGTAATGCATATCGCTGCACGTCACCACCCGTCCACCATTTTCGAGGGCGGCGAGATCTATCTCTCGCCCTGGCGCGAACACACGCGCGTCAGGAACGACGTCGCCATGCACCCGAAAGCGCGCGACACCACCGTCGGGAAAAATGTTGAGCCGCAAATGCGTTACCCGCCGGTCGGATATGACCTCGAGCACGTTCGCGGTGTTCCCGGCGAGCTTGGACGGCGAGAGCAACGAAAACCATTCGACGTCCGGCCCGACGAGCAACTCGGTCGATGGCGTGCCCGGCAATGCGCACGCGTCGACGCTTGCCTGTTCCGGATAGTTACCGGTGAAAAAGCTCGTGTCGATTACGACGCCACGTACGATGCCCGCCAGGCCGAGTCGGACGATGGCCCAGTCATAGCCGGGATCACGGCGGCGACGGGTCTCCCAGCCGTCCATCCACTTTCCGCGCTCGGTGTACACGCCCTCTCGCCATTCCGGCTTCGTTGGCTTGAGCATGGCGTCCTTCGGCGCAAAGAATTCATCGTTCGCGGCGAGGACGGCACCGCCCAGTCGTTCCGCGGCAAGATCAGGAAGGTGTGTGAACACGAGGGAGGGATTGGAGGCGTCAATCATACGCGCGTGAACATGCACCGGCCACCGACGTATGTCTCCTGCACAACGCCGTACAGATCACGGCCAGCGTACGGCGTGATCGGGTGACGGTGACGCAGCGTCGCCGGCTCTACGCGGAAGCACGCGTCCGGATTCCAAACGACGAGATCCGCGTCAAACCCCGGCGCGATCTTCCCTTTGTGCGTCGAGAGCCCGGCAAGCGCTGACGTCTGCTCGCACATCCAGGTGGCAAGTGCCGCGACCGGGACGCCGTGTTCCCGGGCCCCGGTCCACACCGCCGGCAGAGAGAGTTGGAGTGACGCGATGCCCCCCCACGCGGCGAAGAAGTCTCCGTCCGAGTTTTTCATCGCCGGCGGACAGGGCGAGTGATCGGATGCGACGAGCTGAATGTCTCGCGCAATGAGCGCGCGCCAGAGTGCATCGCGCTCCGACCGACCGCGGATTGGCGGCGCGCACTTGTACTCCGTCGCGCCATCGGCGATCTCCTCGGCGGCGAACGTCAAATAGTGCGGACAGGTCTCGCACGAGATAGTCATCCCGCCGGCACGCGCCTCACGGATGACCGAGACCGACTCTCCCGATGAGACGTGGACGATGTGCAACCGCGCCCCATACTCGGCATTTACCCTCACGAGGAAGCGAATCGCCTCCACTTCGGCCTCCGGCGGTCGCGACGCCAGGTACGTCGCGTACGAGCGCGATCCGCCCGGCGGAGCGTCGCGGAGCAACGACGGCAGCTCGGCGTGCACCAACAGCGGAACGCCGCGGCGCGCGAGGATCGGCAACGCAATGCGAAGGTCGTCTTCGCCCACGTTGGGAAACTCGTCGACGCCTGACGGCGACAAGAAGCACTTGAAGGCGCGGACCCCAGCGTCGCAGAGGGCGTCGATCTCGCCGGCGTTGCCCGGGATGACGCCGCCGATGAACTCGACGTTCACCGTAGCGAGTGCCGCCGCCACCTTGCGTTTTGCACGCAGCGCGACGACCGACGTCGTCGCCGGAACCGAATTGAGCGGCATGTCGAGGATCGTCGTCACACCGCCGGCAGCCGCGGCCCGCGTCGCCGTGGCGAAGCCCTCCCATTCCGTACGTCCCGGCTCGTTGACGTGAACGTGCGTGTCGACCACACCCGCCATCACGACGGACTCCCCGAAGTCGATCACGCGGTCGGCATTTCGATCCTCGTAAGCCGCGACCTCGGAGATGCGGCCCTCCGCAACGCGCACCGTGGCGGGAACGCATTCGCCGCCTGTCACCACTCGTCGCGACCGGAGGGCGAGCTCGCTCACTGTCAGGCTATCGCGTTTCCGTAAGGAACCGGCGGACCAGGTTGGCGCTCACGAGATGCCTGTAGTCCGCCGTCGATCGGACGTCGTCGATCGGCGTGATGTCGGCGCGCAGCGCGTCGACCGCCTCATCGATCGACCGTCCCTCCGCCAGCGCCGCTTCCGCACGACGCGCGCGCACGACGGTCGGCGCAACGCTCCCGAGCGCCAGGCGTAGGCTTTGGCCGTCGCGCACTCCGGCAATCACCACTTTCGAGATCGCCTGTGCTGCGCGTGTACCCACCTTTCGGAACCATTGGCGCCCGGGCACCGGCGGAATCTCGACTGCTACGATCAATTCGTCCCGTCGCCGCACTGACTCACGATACCCGGTGTAGAAGTCGCGGAACGCCACCCGCCGCTCTCCCGTGACGCTGCGCAACACCACAACCGCGTCCACGGCCGAGAGAATCGGCAAGGAATCACCCGCCGGCGACGCGTTCGCGATGTTCCCACCGATCGTGCCGCGGTTCTGAATCTGCGGGCCACCAACCAGCCGCGACGCTTCGGCGAGCATCGGCAGCCGGGCGGCAATCATCGGCGAGCGAATCAGGTCTGTGTATGTGGCGAGCGCACCGATCACCAGCGTGTCGCCGTCGACCGCGATCCGGCGCAGCTCATCGACGTTCCAAATGTCGACAAAGCGACGCATCGTCAGGGTGCCGAAATTGAGCGCAACGAACAGGTCGGTCGCGCCGGCGATTGGCGTCCTCTCTTCATCGTGCAGTATTTCCAGTGCTTGGCGCACGGTCGTTGCGCCGCGGACAGCGAGCGTGGAGATCGCCGTTCTCATTGCGACTTCGCCTTCATGATCGCCCGGTAGATCGCTGCGTAGCCGGTGCAACGGCAAAGATTCCCCGCCAATGCGACTTTTATGTCGTCGAGTGTCGGGTGCTCGTCGAGCGACAGCGCGGCCATGATCATGCCGGGCGTGCAGATACCGCACTGCGCGCCAACTTCGTTCATGAATTCGTGTTGCAACGGATGATCGTCGCCGAGCCCTTCGATGGTCTGAACGGAAGCAGCTTCCACCTGAACGAGTGGCACGAGGCAAGAACACACCGGAGCACCGTCCACGAGCACCGTACAGGCACCGCACTCGCCTTCGCCGCATCCCTCCTTCGTTCCAGTCAGCCCGAATTCTTCACGCAGAACATCGAGCAGCCGCGACATCGGCGGCGACGAAGCGTCCCGCGTTTCGCCGTTCAGCGTAAAGCGCATTCGGCGAGGTGCTCGGGGGTGGCGGGGATCTCTCTGACATCGAGGGCGAGCGCGCGAAGGGCGTTGACGACCGCGGGTCCCGGACCATCCATCGGCAGCTCGCCAAGCCCCTTCGCCCCGAAAGGACCGCCCGGATACGGATTCTCGAGCATCACGATATCGAACTCCGGCGTGTCGAGCGACGTTGGAATGATGTAGTTGGTGAGTTGCGCGTTGGCCATTTCGCCATTCCGCATGACAACGTGCTCGAGCAGCGCGTAACCCATCCCCTGCGCCGTCCCGCCCTCGATTTGCCCGCGCGCGAGTGCCGGGTGGATCGGCCGCCCGAACTCATGAACGGCGGTCAGCGCGATCGGTCGCACCTCGAACGTGTCGCGATCCATCTCCAGTTCGACGACGTCGCACCCCCACGCGAACGTGGCGTAGGCGTCGCCGCGGTACGTGTGGTCGTCCCATTGGATCCAATCCGGCGGCTCGTACGTCTTCAGCACGGAGAAGCCGCCGTGCTTCGCGAAATACTCCGATGGCGACAACCCGCCAAGTCGTGCTTTCATCTCCGCCGCGCACTCTTCGAGGATTTTCCCGACGACCATGCACGTGCGCGACGCCACTGTCGGACCACTGTCGGCGACAACGGACGTATCCGGCTGCGCGACTTCGATCGTCTCGTACGGAACGCCGAGCGCTTCGGCGACGATCTGCGCGTGCATCGTACGAGTGCCCTGCCCGATTTCGGTGCTGCCGACGGCGATTCGGACGCCGCGCTCCGTGAGATCGAGGCGCGCTTTGGAATTCAACGTTCGTTCTCCACTGCCGGTGAAGCCGGCGCCATGATAAAACAGCGAAAGACCAACCGCCCGGTTCGTTCCCCGATACGCCGTGCGCTTGGCGCGGAAGTCCGTGCGGCGCACCGCTTCGTCGAGCACGAGGCGCGCGCTGCAATCGTCATGCATCACCTGCCCGGTCGCCGTGGTGTCTCCCGGGACGAGCGCGTTGATCTCGCGGAGCGTCACCGGATCCATCCCCAGCGCCTCGGCGATCCGCTCCATGTGCACTTCGACGGCGAACTCCGTTTGCGGCGCGCCGAAGCCGCGGAACGCGCCGTTGGGCGGCGTGTTGGTGAACATCGCTCGACCGCGAATCCGCGTGTTGTCGCAGCGATACGGACCGGCGGCGTGAATGCATCCGCGCGACAACACCACCGGACTCAATGTCACATAGGCGCCGCCATCGAGTACAACCTCGACGTCCATCGCCACGAGCCGACCGTCGCGCGTCACGCCGGTGCGGTGCCGCACGATAGACGGATGGCGTTTCGTGGTCGCGACCATGTCCTCGACGCGGTCGTAGACGATCTTCACCGGACGTCCGGATTTCAGCGCGAGCAGAGCCGCGTGGCCGGCAATCATTGACGGATACTCTTCCTTCCCGCCGAAACCGCCGCCGGTCTCCGTCTGCACGACCCGGATGTGCCGGTTGGCGCCGAGGAGACTCTTGAGCGCCTTGATCACGTAGAACGGACACTGAAGGGATCCGTATACGACGACACCGTCTCCCTCGGGTACGGCGATCACGCCGTTCGGCTCGATGTACACGTGCTCCTGATGCCCTGTCCGATATGTCCCCTCGACGATGACGTCCGCGTTGCCCATCGCGGCGTCCACGTCGCCCTTCACGATGTCGATCGCCTTCAACACCCCTTCCGACCGCAGCGGGTCGAAGACAGCGTCCGCCGCGTCGTATTCAATGGCGACGTTGGCGGAGAGCAGCCGCTC
The DNA here is from genome assembly GCA_025928335.1 of Gemmatimonadaceae bacterium. GTDB lineage: Bacteria > Gemmatimonadota > Gemmatimonadetes > Gemmatimonadales > Gemmatimonadaceae > JAQBQB01. Next base: position 8,775 of record JAICJQ010000122.1, on the reverse strand, counting down.
ACGGTCTTCGTGCGCGAGCAGCAGGATCGGTTCGGCCATGTGCCGTACGTCGCGCTCGACGAGAAACGGCTGGTCTTGCTCGATCAGGTCGCAAACATTACGGCCGGGAACGTCCCGGAAGTCGACGATCGTGAATCCCGAGGCATCGAAGTCCAGGCGAATCGATCGCACCCGCCCTCGCGGGACTGTCGAACGAACCGTGCGTCCGTGCAGCATCCCGGGGAACACGAGGTCATCGGCGTACCGCGCCTGACCCGTGGCCTTTCCAATTCCGTCTTTTCGTGGAACGCTGGCGCCGACCCACCGCGTCATTGGCATCTCGTCATTGGCATTTTTCAGTGACCGGCCGAACCGCGGCCGGTTCCGCAATCTCCAATGACGCCGCTCCCCGCGCTACGTCTTCCGCCCCAGAAAGGGCGCGAGCACCAGGTCGAGATCCCGGCGCAGCCAGCGCACCGCGGTCCCCTTCCGATACGTCGCCCATGTCAGCATCGAGCCGCCAATGATCGTCTCGACGGTGCGCGCGAGTTGGCCGGGACTCGTTGCCTTCGTCAGCTCACCTCGTTCGACGGCCTCGCCGAGAATTTTGCTGATCGCGCGACGTGTCCGCCGTGCCTGGGTCTCGAGATGCCGGCGCAGGTCAGGATCGCGCAGGTCGTCGACGAGGTACGCCAGATTGCGCGAGAACGCTTCCGGTGACAGGGCGAGGTCGGCCACGCAATCGACGTACGCTCGCAACGCGGCGAGCGGCGAGGTGTATCGCTCGCGCAGCGTCTCGATGAATCCTGCCGAGGCCGCCGCGGACACCTCGGCGAGCCGCACCATCAGCCCGCGTTTCGAGCCGAAGCGCTGCACGAGGAGCCCCGCGGTAACGCCCGCTTCGTCGGCGATCGCGCCGAGGGTGAATTCGGGCGGCCCGACACGCTGCATGACGCGGTGCGCCGCGGCGAAGATCTGCTCGTCCGTGGCTTTCTGCGGTCGGGCCATCGCGGAAGGGATGAAGCTTGACCGTTACTAAACGCGCCTTTAGCATCTGTTTCTAAAGGTTCGTTTAGTTTAGCATCTCTCGGCGGAGTTTGCTATGCGAACGGTCACTTACGGCGCCGCGTGTAGTCTCGACGGTTTCATCACCGGGCCAAACGAGAACATCGACTGGCTGCACAACAGCGCCGACACGGCCGAGATCATGCGGCGTTATTGGCAGGACGTCGATACGATCATCATGGGCCGCAAAACCTACGATTTCTCCCTGACCCTCGGTGGCGCCCCAGAAATTCCGGGCATTGAGGCGACCTACGTTTTCTCGCGGACCCGTCGCTCACTCGAGACACCCGGCATACAGCTCGTCTCGAGTGACCCTGCCGAATTCGTTCGGGATTTGAAAACGCGGCCGGGCAAGAACATCTGCATGCTCGGCGGCAGCGAGCTCGCGCAGCCTCTCATCGCAGCGGGCGTCGTGGACGAGATCGGACTCAACGTCCACCCGATCCTGCTCGGCTCGGGCACGCCGCTTTTCCGCGATCCCGGGCAGCGCGTCAGGCTCCAACTCACCGAGAACCGGACGATCGACGGCGGATGCGTCTTCCTGAATTATCGCGTGCAACCGGAATGACGAATTTCGCGTAGATTGGCGGCAATGATCCCCTTCCTTCTTGCGGCGACGCTCGCCGGCGCCGACAGCACGGTCTATCCCGTCTTCAACCACGACCGCCCCGCCGGTTCGATGGTCGTGACCCGTAACGGTGACACGACGAGCGTGCGTTTCGTCTTCACCGACCGGAATCGCGGCACGCGGGTCTTCAGTCGATACGTCATCCACGACGGCCGAATCCTCTCGATCGAAAGCCGGCCGGTGCTTCCGGACGATCGGCTGGGCGATCCGACCTTCCGGTTCGAGATCGTGGGCGATTCCATTCGTCAGTGGACGCCCGCGCGCACCGTGACCGCGCCGCGCAGCAGCGACGTCTACTACGCAACCGGCTTTTCCCCCTTCGACCAAGCGTTGCTTGCTCAACATTTGTTGAAGCAGCCGGGACGAAGCGCCAAACTCCCGGGAAATTCGACGGCGCACCTCGAGATCGTCAAACAGTTGAGCGTGCCGACCACACGCGGGTCCGAGCGCGTGCAACTCGTCTCGATCGACCGCGGCTTCGGCGCGACGCCCCAGCTGATGTGGCTCGACCGCGATGGCAATCTCTTCGCCACCGAAGTGTCCTGGTTCATGACGGTGAAACCGGGCGCCGAACCCGCGCTGCCCACACTCCGAAAAACGGAATTCGCCGTACGCGATGCTCAGGCTGAGGCGCTCAACAAACGACTCCAGAAGCCGACCTCCGGGACCGTCGCAATCGTCAATGGCGACGTGTTCGACAGCGAGCGCGGGACGATGCGCCCTCGCACCACCGTGCTCGTGCGCGGTGACCGCATCGTCGCGGTCGGCCCATCGGATTCTGTAGCGGTCCCGAAGGGCGCGACCCTCATCGATGCCGCCGGCAAGACCGTGATGCCCGGTATGTGGGAGATGCACGGCCACATGCAGCTGACAAGCGAGTCGACCAGTGGACCGATGCAGCTCTCGCACGGGATCACCACGGTTCGCGATCTGGCGTCGGATCTCGACGTGGCCGTCAGCGAGCGCGATCGCGCGCAGGCTGGTGTCATCGCCAGTCCGCACATGGTCCTCGCGGGGTTCATCGAGGGCCCGGGCAAATGGGCCGGCCCGACGGCCGTCCTTGTTCGCACCGAGGACGAGGCGCGTCGCTGGGTGGCGCGTTACGACTCCCTCGGGTACAAGCAGATCAAGGTGTACAACCTCGTCCATCCGGACCTCATCCCGACTATCGCCGCGGAGGCGCACAAGCGGGGGATGCGCCTGAGCGGCCATATACCGCGTGGTCTCACCGTGCCGGACGCTGTCCAGCTGGGATTCGACGAGGTGAATCACGCCGCCTTCCTGTTCTCCAGCTTCTACCAGGATTCGTTGTACGTCCCGACGATGCGCGCCTATTCCGCGGTGGCGACGGCCGTCGCGCCGAACATCGACGTCGATGGTCCGGCGATGACGCAGTTGATCGACGTTCTCAAGCGGCACGGAACCGTCGTCGACGGCACCTTCAGTGTCTGGATCACGAGCGCCGGAACCGGTATCGGGCAAGCCGTCGGCGCCGGTGTTTCCGCCGACGCGCAGAAGGCTGACGCCAATTATATGAGACTGCTCAAGCGTCTCTACGACGCCGGCATTCCACTCGTCGCCGGAACGGACAACTTTGGCAGCAGCTCGTACGACACGGAGCTCGAGCTGTACGAGAAGGCAGGCATTCCGGCACCCACGGTCCTGCAGATCGCCACGATCGGAGCAGCGCGCGTCATGAAGGACGACAAAGACTACGGAAGCCTGACGGCCGGGAAAGTCGCTGACATCATCATCGTGAACGGCAGGCCGTTCGACCATATCAGCGACGTGAGAAAGGTCGAGACGGTCGTGCGCGCCGGCCGCGTCTACGATGCACAGGAAATCCGCGTCGCGACGGGACTCGCCCGACGCTGACGCCGGCTAGTCCGAGATAGCCGGGAAGATGACCGAAAAGACGGACCCCTTCCCCGGCTCGCTCTGGACCGACAGCTCGCCGCCCATGGCCCGGGCCAAGTCGCGGCTGATCGCCAGCCCGAGACCGGCGCCGGACGCCGTGCGCGTCAACGCATCGTCCACCTGCACGAACGGCTCGAAGATTTCCTTCAACCGATCGGCTGGAATCCCCAGCCCGTTGTCCTGAACCTCGAAGCGCACGCGATTCGCGTCGGGTCGCGCGGCTATGCGTACGGCGCCGCCCGGATCCGTGAACTTGATCGCGTTACCGACAAGGTTGAGCAGGATCTGCCGCATCCGTTGTCGGTCCACCGCGACGACCAGACCGTCGGTCGATCGCGAAATGATCGAGATGTTCTTCACCACCGCCTGCGGTTCCACGAGCGGCACCAAGTCGTCGATGATTTCCTTCGCGGCAACCGCCTCCAGTAGAACGCGAACGCGGCCCGCTTCGAGCCGCGCGAAGTCGTGGATGTCGTCGATCAAACGGGCCAGGTGCGTCTGGCTTCGTTCCACGCGCGCCAGCGCGTCGCCCTGCTCTTGATTGACCGGCCCGAAAACGCCCGATCGCAACAGCTGCGCGAACCCGAGCGCCGCCTGAAGCGGTGTCCGTAGCTCGTGGCTCATCGACGCGAGAAATGCCGCCTTGGCCCGATTCGCCGATTCGGCCGCCGTTCGCGCCGACCGCTCTGCCTCGAACAGGCGCGCACGCTCGAACGTCTCCGCCGCGATGCGGGACAACGCGCTCATGAATGATCGGTCGGCCGGTGAGAACACGTGCGGGGCATTGAACCGAATCAGCAGACCACCCACGACACGTTCGCCATTCTCCATCGGAATCGCGGCGAACGCCTGAACGCCATCCACCGCTTGCCGCGGCACGACCTCCGGGAAGACCTCGCGAACCTGTTCGACGCGCTCGACAAAGACAGGCTGCGCTCGGCGCATCGCGGTTGGGAGCGGGAGGGCGGCGTCGAGCGGCACCGTGTCGCCAATCTTGAGCACGGAGATCCCTCGCATTGCCACGAAGCGTACGACGCGACCGTCGTCGCTCAGCGCCGCCAGCGCCGCCGAGCTTGCCCCCAGCGCCGCGATCGCCTGATCGATGATCAGCGCCGACACATCCTCGAGGGAGAGCGCGCTGCTCAGCGCTTCGGTCGCGGCCTGCAATCGCTCGGCGCGGCGCTCAGACTCTTCGGCCGCATGGAGCGCGGTCTGGGCCTGTTCGGTCGCCTGCTCGGCTTCGAACGCCGCGAGTTGAGCCGCCTCGGCTTGTTGCTCGAGCTCTATCGCCTGGTCTTGCAGCCGCTCGTTCGCCGAGTGGGCTTCATCCAGCGCCACACGCCGGTCGCGTAGGGCACGATCGAAGTTTCGATTCACGAGCAGCGCGAGAAGTCCGGCGATCAGCGTACCGATTGCCTGGATCAACACCGCTGCCCGTCGCCACGCCGCCTCGGAACGCTGCCGCGCGCCGAGGACGTTCTCCTCCGACGCTTGTATCGCCGCAATCTGCCGGCGTGCCTCATCCATCAACTGCTTGCCGGGGCCGTGCCGCACGATTCCGACGGCCAACTCGGCCTGCCCATGCTGCGCATCGGCAATCGCCGTGTCCAACGACGCCAGGCGCTCCCGCGCCCGCATCGCGAGGGTATCGAACCGACCTCGCTCATCGACGCGGCCCATGACGAGCGGTTGGAGCCGTGTGAGCGCCTGCTCCGTTCGCAAGCGAGCGCCTTGGAGCGGCGCGAGAAACACCGTGTCGCGCGTCAGCAGATATCCGCGCTCGCCGGTCTCCGCATCGAGCAGCGAGGTAAGTACGGCGCTCGTTGCGTCGAGCACGTTGCGTGAATGTGCCACGGTGGCGCGTGTCGCCAGCACGCGGCTCAGCGCTCCGAGGGAGAGCACGCCGCAGATAACGACGATCGCCGCCGGACCGAACACGGCGACGCGCCGCCCAACTCTGCGGCGGCGCATGCCCGGCTTCCGTGCTGCTGGAGCCGTCCCTTCCGTCACCGAGCGTTCGCGATCAGCAAGCGGTTCGTGATTTCATCGGCCATTCGCTTCGCCTCGGCACTGTCGTCATTCGTCAGCACGATGATCGTGGCGCGGCGCTCAGGGATGCGGACGAATGCCGCGCGACGGCCGTCGGGCGTGCCATACGCGCTCAACCGCGCCACACCCTTGTACGTATCGGCGTGCCACCCGCGTGCCAGATCGATCGGCCCGCTATCCGCCCTGGTCGTGTCGCGCGTGAAGGTCCGCGGGTTCTCCAAACCAAGGGACAGCCGATACAGCTCGTCGACGCTGGATTGAACCTTTCCGTCGGCCGTTGCGGCTGTTTTGTGCATGCCGATTGGGGTCGAAAGGCGACCCGTCACGCAACTCTGGAACGGCGTCGCTGGCGGCCCCGCGGCTCGTCCGCCTCGCCCACCCCGGCCCCGCCCGCGCGCGCTATCCGGCGCCCCGGCACGACCACCGCGAGCCCCGCGAGCGGGGGGCTCGGGTACTTGCGCGCAAAGCGCCGTGAACACCTCACTGATCCCACCCACGTCGAATTGTGGGAGCGTCGTTGTCGGCATGTACTTTGGTTGATCTGGAATGCCGAATGAGCGATCTATAAACACCTTGCCAGCCTGCGCGACAAGGACTGTCGCCCCTCCTGCCGCCGGATCCGCGTACTTCTTGAACAGCGAGTCGATGAGCGATACCGCGACCGGCGATTCGTCGGCGGCGCGGTGCGTCACGTGGCGGGTCGCAAGGTTGTAGCGATCCCCCGGATAGAGCGTGAGAAAGGGCTTTCCCCGATCCGTCGCATCCTTGCCGTTGTAGACGAACGCCTTGTTCCGCCCGATGATGGTCGCCGTGTCACCGCGCACCACCCACGCCGTGCCCTCGTCCTCCGAGATCGCGAGGAGCCGTGGATACTTCGGGATGATCGAATCGGCGAGATCGGCAAGCCGCTCGCGGGCGACGACGTGCTGGTCGATCCCGACCCCGCGGAGATACGCGAAGCCTTTCTCGTAGCGCGGGTCGTCCATGATGAGATTATCATTCGACGGCGCACCGCGAACGAGAAAATCACCGAGGATCGAGGCGCCGGCGGACGACCCACCGATCACACCGCCGCGCGCCAGCACGTCATTGAACGCGTGCTCCGTTTTTGTTCCGGCGTACGAATCGACGAGGTGGAACTGTCTCCCGCCCTCGAACCAAATTCCGCCGGCGCGTTTGATGACCGCCACAAAGCTGTCCGAGTCGGCGAGCTTTTTGTTCTTGGTGTGCAGGACGTAGACGTTCTTTGCCCCGGCCTGCTTCCAACCGCGCGTCCCTGGAGCGTTCTGGTTGTAGACGGTGTCTCCACCGGCTGTCGGGACGTCGATGATCAGTGCGTCGGGTCCGCCGGCCGCTTCGATGAATGCGGAGTAGATCTCAGGACCCATCGAGCCACCGCCGACGACAATGACCGTCCCACGCGGTGGGCCGACGGTCGTCCTCGCCTGCGCCGCGGCGAGAGCGGGCGCGACCAACGCGCAAAGGGCGAAACGACGGTACTCGAGCGACATGCGTAGCTCCGAAATCGGCTGAACCCGCCCAAAGATATGCATTCGTCCGTCGCCCGCGAGGCGTCGCAGCACAACGCTTGCTTTGTGGTCTCGCCGTCGAAGCGCGCGGAATCGCGCACTCAAGGGGGAACGACAATGCAGTGGATGAAGCTGATGGCAGCGGTACCGGTCGCCTTTGGGATCGCCGCGTGCTCATCGAACCGACCGAACCCCGATAGTGCGACGAGCGCCGGTGTCTTGTTCGATTCGCTCGGCTATGGCGCCGACACCAGCCCGGCGAAAAAGCCGGCCACGGCGACGGACAGCTCGATGATGGCTGATTCGCTCAAGATGACGCCGGACTCGATGATGAAGGACTCCGTGCACAGGGCGCATAAGACCGCCAAGAAGAGCCCGAAGAAGGGCCGCTAGCACCGGTCTCGTCGCGAAGACGTCCGGCGGCGAGCGTGGCTTTACTGCTACGCTCGCCGCCGGTTGATTTGAGGGATGCCGCGTTATCTGATCTACGCGCAGGACCAGTTCGGCACCCCCGCCTCGAAGACTGGAAACTCAGTCATTCGATATTCGGCCGGCCACGTCGCCGCCGTGCTCGACTCGACCCGGGCCGGCCGCACCTCTGAGGAAATCCTTGGCTACGGCGGATCCATCCCCGTCGTGAGCTCGCTCGACGAGGGCGCTCGCCACGGCGCGGACAGCTTGCTCGTCGGCATCGCCGTCGCCGCCGGCGGTCTCCCCGCCGCGCTGCGTGATGTCATCCGGCGATCGCTCGAGCTTGGCCTCGATGTTTGGAACGGCCTGCACGGTTTCGTCAGCGACGATCCCGAGCTCGCCGCCATCGCGAATCGAACAGGCGCGACGATCCACGATGTGCGCCGGCCGCCCGCCGATCTGCCGGTGGGCTCGGGACGGGTTCGTGAGCTCGATCAGACCGTTCTCCTCGCCGTGGGGACGGACGCGAACATCGGCAAGATGACCGTGATGCTGCAGCTCCGCACCGGGCTACGCGAGCGCGGCGTCCGAGCGGGATTCGCGCCGACCGGACAGACAGGAATTTTCATCGAAAGCTGGGGCGTCTGCGTGGACGCCGTGGTCGCCGATTTCATCGCGGGCGCTTCCGAGGCCGTAACCATCCAGGCCGCCCGTGACAACGACATCATTCTCGTCGAAGGACAGGGATCGATCCTCCACCCAGGCTATTCCGGAGTCTCACTTGGACTCCTGCACGGCAGTCTGCCTCACGGCCTGATCGCCTGTCACCAGCCGTCGCGCGCGACCTTCAGACACAACGCCTGGCTGAGAATTCCGCCGCTGAAGGATGTCATCGCGCTCCACGAAGCGATCGCGAATCCGCTGCGCCCGGTGCGCACGATCGGTGTGTCGCTAAACACGGCCGACCTCAGCGATCGTGACGCGCGGGCGATTATCGAGCGTACGGCCGAGGAAACCGGCCTCCCGACGACAGACCCCGTGCGCTATGACATCACCCCGCTCGCCGATGCCGTCGTCGCCTTCGACCGAGAGCGCCGCGCTACGGCGGCGAGTCCGTCTGGTCGGCCGTCGGCCGCCCGGAGGGCGACGACCGCGTAGGTCGCGGCTACAGAACGCGAAAGAGGCGGCACGCCACTG
>JAICJQ010000172.1 GCA_025928335.1 Gemmatimonadaceae bacterium | reverse complement strand
TCGGCGCTCGCCGCGTCGGCGAACGCGGCGAACGACGCGGCCGGTCGGATGCGCTCCACCGCGCGAAGTGCCGCCGACGCGAGAAAGAGTCTGCCGCCAACGACGTCGACGCCGGCGCCTTCCGTCCAGACCGATGCCGCGATCGCATCCGCGACAGCGTCGTCTCCGATCTGCTCGACGGCCGCGCACACGATGCGCAGTCGCAGCGCCGCGTCGGCCGGCACCTCTCGCCCGCGCATTCTCACGATTGCCGCGACAATTGGCCGTCCGGTCTCGCCGTCCAGCCGAATGCCGCGCTCACCCAGCGCGACGCAGGCGTCGGCAATCACGCCAACAGGTCCGTCGGCGCTGGCGTGCGCAATGGCGTCGCCGAGTGCCTCGACCAAGAGATCGCGACGCGTGCATGCGTCGGCGAGATCGAGCAACGTCGTCCAGTGTTTCTGTAGCAGCGACGACCGCTCGGGCGGTAGCGCCGCGCGCACCAACGCCCCGATGTGCGGTGCGATCTCTCTCGTCATCGCGCAGGCCGACGCGAAGGCCGCCGCCGCCGCGGCGCCATCAGTCGCTTGCAACAGTAGCCGTATCCATCCCATCGTTTCGGCGATGCCGGCGGGTTCGCCGTCTCGACCGAGCGACAACGCAACGGCGCGTGCGTCGTTGACCGTGCGCTCGCCCGGCGCGGCGAGCAGTCGCTTTGCGGCGGTATCGAGCTCGCCGGCGGGCGCACAGCGTTCCCAAAACCCAAGCACGTCGCGGCGGAGCGACTCGAGCTCCGATGCGTGGCAGCTCAGCCCCGACGCGGCGATCGCGCGCCGTACGGCGGCGAATTGGAGAATGCTCAACCGCTGCGACGCGCGTCGTGACGACAACTCACCCACGATCGAGACGGCGAGCCGAGTCAGGTCGCGCACCGCGCCGATTGTCGGACGCGGCGCGAGCGCGAGCTCGACGAACCGCGCGAGTGGTGTGCCGGCGTCGGGCTTCCCACTTCCTCCATCCGTGGCGGCGCGAGGCAGGAGCAAAATCGCCGCGTCGGACTGACGGGTGGCGGCCGCGAACCTCGCAAGTAGCGCTCGACCGGCGGTCGAAGCGGTGTCGTCGGGAAGCCAAGTCCCGGCCACTCGGGCGACGATCTCATTGAGCGTCGTCAACGCGGTCGGATCCGTTGCCGAGCGCGCCTGGAGAATCGGCACGAGGGCGCCGATTGCGCTCCATCCAGCGGCCGGAGTTCGCTCGACGAGACCGGCGATCGACGCCGCGAGCTCGGAGGGCTCGAACGCCGAGGCGACCTCGGCGCCGAGCGCCGCTCTCTCTCCCTCCGTCGGCGCATCGGCGACGGCGGTGAGCGCGGCAGCAATGTCCGATCGATCCCGATCCGCGAAGAAACGTTCCAACCGCAGCATCCGGTCGATCGCTCCGAGCAGCGTCTCCGCGCGATCCGGATCGCCGACTTTCGCGACCGTCCGATGTGCTCGAGCCAATCGGTCTGCATCGCCGGCCAATTCGATGAGTGAAGCCGACGCGCTGACCGCTCCCGCCGGAAGCGTCGCGCGATCGCGCGGCAGCACCACCGACCACGACGCGTCGCGGAGACTTCCAACCTGCTGCTCGGCCACCGTGAGGGTGGTGAGGTATGCCGGTCGCGCCAGCGTGTAACTCTGGAAGGTGAAACGCTCGCGGAGCTCAGCCGGCAAGAGGAGCACGATCGCTTCGATGGCTGCGAGTGGCGCCGCATTCAGCCACAACGCGGGTCCGCCCGCGAGCACCGCGGCGAGCACGTCGACGAGAAGCCGCTCGTCGATCGACAGCAGGAGGGCCCGAAGCCGCGCGGCGTCTTCGATGCCATCGACGAGAAGTGGCGCCGCGAGCTCGCCACGATGCTCGATCGTCCGATTCGCGGAAGGTGCCGGAAAAACGCGGAACGGATTGAACCGCGCCGACACCATCATCTCATTACTCGGGCGAACGACATCGTAAACGATGGTCAGCCGCCCGCTCGAGTCGCGTTGCGCGTTGGTGTAGTAGCGCGCGCATACCGGTCCCCACTCGGGCGCCACCAGATAGGCGACGGCGTCGTCGAGTGGCGCCGCGGGATCGCCCATGTCGGCGACTCGGCACAGACGACGAGCGCCCTCGGCCGTCAGCGGCGGCGTGCGCGCCGCGACGTCGTATCGATCATCAACGAGTCCCCAAATGGCGCGCTCAGCGCGCGTGGCGCCCACGGCCGCGACGGTCATAGCCCGAGCCTCTCACTTTCACGCAGAATCCAGCGAATCGGATGCATGACGTATTTCGGCCGTGGATCGCCGTGACCCGCCGTCGCGCGATCGCCTCCGATCGCGCTGAAGCTGAACGCCGATTTGTTGGCCAACCAATCGGTGAGCAACCGTTGATCGCGACCGAGCAACTCGCCCAACCACTCGTTGGGATCGCGCTCCGGATTCGCCGCACGATCCGCTTGACTGAGGCAGACGGCAACCGGATAGCGGATCTTTCGCGACGTGTCGTCGAAGCCGGGCACCGGTACGCCACCGTCGCGCGCCGAAATCATCGCCTGTTGCACGGAGCGCAACGCACCGTCGAAGAAATCCCAGTAGGCGCTGGAGCGGCCATTCGCGCTCGGCGGTTGCAGCGGATTCACGACGAGGATCAGACCTCGGGCACGGACGAGCTCGGGACGCAGTTCGTCGGGAATCGGTCCTGAAAAGAACTCCCCAGGTGCGTCCCAGAATGTCAGGTCGGCGACATGAGCCGAGGGGGCGGTACGGCGCTGAAAGAAACGCGGGCGGCGCGGCGGCAGGTCATAGAGTCGAAACTCGAGCCGCTCGACCGTGCTCGTCTTCGGCAGCGGTTCGCCGGAGGCGAAGGTCCGCGCCTTTGCCGCGATCCAGTCCGCCGTCGACGCGTTCGCTGGAAGAAGACAGAGACGTCGATAACGCTCGTTGTCTTCATTGTGTTCCTGCCAGAACACCAGCGAGAGGAGATAGGTCGTCTTGCCTGACAACGGCGCGCCCCACAATACGATGCTCCCGGCCATGCGCCCCTCGCGACGAAGGCGGTCACCGCATCTTTACGAGAGTGGGACAAAAAAAGTTTGCAATTGCATTGCGCGACGCACGGTCCGTCCGCCGACGGAATGGGCAACGGCCCGCCGAATCGCTCGCGGGCCGTTTCGTGTATGCGCCGAGCCCGGATCTAATCGGCTTCGTTACGCAGGCGGGCGAGGAGCGCGCGCCGCATTCGGTGCTGGCGGCCGGCGCGACGGCCAACGAGTAGCCGCGCGAGCTGACGATCGACGTCGCGATCCTCGCTGTCTTCGCCCTCGTTACCAACCTCACCATCCTCGCCCGTCAGCCGCTCGTTCAATAGATGCGCAATGACCGCCTTGCGAACGCGTCGATTGTCGCGGTGCAATCAGTACGTGAGCTTGGTCGTGAGCCCCAACGCGTTCACGAATTTGGGCAGCGTTCGCGAGTTATCCTGGCGCGCGATGTAAAGATCGACCGACACGGGTCCCCACACTCGCGCTTCGCTGCCGACGCGGCCGCCGAGCTTGGCGATCGTTCGATACTGCGAGTAGTAGTACGCCTCGAACGTCACGTACGGCGCGAACGCGAATTTGCTCGGACCGGCGGGGTGGCGCTGCAAGTGAAGACGATCGCGAATCCGGTAGGACCAGGCATCGTTCACGTCGCGAATCTCGATGCGGCTTCGGTTCACGAGCCGGAGGAGTCCGTTGCTCCAGGTCGCGAACGTCGCCTCGCCGACCATTCTGTACTCGGAGTAGCTGTTGTCGCGCGCGCTACGCGTGTAGCGGAGGCCGCCGCGAAAGTAGCCGGCGGGGAGGCGCAGGTAGTCCTGGTACAGGCCGATCGAATCTTCGCGTTTTGGCCCGTCCTGCTCCGTGGACGATGACAGTTCGAGAAATGTGCGCTGGTGCTCGGCCGGTGTCCAATAGACGTCGAGCTCGGGCCAGAACTCGTTCGTCGGTGTCTGAGCGTGCGCGGCCGAACCGATGACGAACGCGAACATTGCCGCGAAGCGCGGCGCGCTCACTTCATGGATGCCCGCAGGTCGAGCAGCGCTTGATCAGCGCCTCTGATCCGAATCAGCCCCAGCCGCGGATACTCCATCTCGAAGATGATGTAGACTGCGAGCGCGATCACGGCCGCGACCCCGACTCGGTGAATCCAATCGCGGTTCGCACTCGTCGAGATCGCGAATCCGGCGAGCAGCGCGGCCGCGAGCGCCGTCAGACCGAGCACGACGAAGATCACTGTCGGTGGGTGCACGCGCCGCGCGAAGCGCTCTTCCTCGACGGCGCCGAACATGTCGTTCAACCCAGGAAGGAGCAGCATCCGCGCGGCGTCGCCCTCTTTGGACACGCAGACCTTCACCGCGTTGACCCATGTCTCCCCCTGGGCCTGCGCGACGTTCGGTGGCTCGCGAAGCCAGTCTTGGGTCCGCTGGGGCGTCTCGTAGGACATGACCAGCGCATCAACGTAGCGGCGAAATGGCACGCGCACGGAATCCTGCAGCTGTGACGGAAGCGCGTCGATGCGTTGCCAGGCCGTTCCGATGGCGTTGACCTCTTTGCCGACCAGTAAGCGACGCTGGTCGAACCGCGACGTAGCGCCGTTGAACGTGAAACCGATCAACAAACCGAGCAGGCCGAACACCGCGTTGTCCATCAGGCCGGAGCCTTCGCGCTTCGAGTATTCCTCGGCGACGCGCGTCTGGCGGCCGTAGCGCCAGCCGATCTCCTGAAAAGCGAGCATGCCACCGAACAGCACGATCGCCGCGATGATCGCCAGCACGCCTGTCTGCCACAGCTTCATGGTCACATCTCCAGTTGCATGCGTGCCTGGTAGAACTGCGTTCGGCCCAAAAGGCCAAACCGTTTCAGCACGCCGTAGCCGTAGGCAAATTCGAGTCGAAGGTTGTCAGACATGTACCAGTTGAGCATGGGAGTCACACGCCAGAGCGTTCCGCCCTGGATCGTTCCATTCGTCAGGTTCGAGTACGATACCTTCAGCACCGTCTCGAATCCGCCGGACCCGCCGGCGATGACCGTGTTGCGCGGCGTCATGCCTCGGAAGTAGTTGCCGACGGTGTTGTAGCTCCGCACTTCGCCCGTGGTGTTCCATGTAACGACGGCTTCACCGCCGTGAAACCAATTGGTGCCGAGCTCCGAGTGCGTTTTTTCCCAATAGTACTCGCCGCCGAGCAACACGCGGCCGGGCCGGAAATAGACCTCGGGGCCGAGCGTCATCCCGTTCTGTGCCGGAAACGTCCCCGTGCTGATGAAGTACGGAGCGGGGAAAGCCTCGGGCTTCGATCGCAGCAACAGCGAATCGTTGTTCACGTCGCCGGCGCGGAAGTTCATCGCGAGGTGCAGCAGCGTTCCGACGCTGTCCGATACCAACGGCACCCACCCGGCGCGCACGACGAACTGATTGTTGTAGCTGGAGAAGGTTTGTCCTTCCGAAAGCCAATCGGTGAACAGGCCGAGGTTCCAAAACCAGTGCCGGTCCGGTGTGAGGCCGAGCCACTTGATGCCATCGGCGAGCAGAGGAATAGTCGCGTCGGTGAAGGGAAGCCGCTCCATCGACCACCCGTCGTAGCCGACCATCACTTTATTGAGGCTGAACCCTTCTTTCGCGCGCCCGATGAAGAAATGACTCCAGATTTCCGGCACGGCGACCATGATTCCGGTCTGGCGAAAGAGCCAGTTTTTTTGCGCGGCGTCGTACATCACGCCGATCTGCCAGGTGAAGTTGCGTTTCGTGTTGAACTTGCCGCCGAACAGAATGCGGGCGTCGCGAAGCTTTCCCTGCGATGCCAGACTGGGAAATTGCTCCCGGCTCGCGCTGTCCTGGTCGTAGCCGATGTAGTCAACCAGCAGACCGCCGCCCATGCGGAACGTCGTGAAGCCAAGATTGATATGCAGGGCGTTCAGGAGGTTCCGGCGCTCCATGTCGGCGTCCGCCTCGCCGGCCGCTATTCCGGCGGCGATCGACGTATCAGGCGGCGTCCCGCCCTGAGCGAGTGCGTGCGCTCCGGGCGCCGAGCAGAGAAGCAGCGGCAGAAGGAGCGAGAGCCCCTTCTGCCAAAGTGCGCAGCGCATCGATCGGTGCGGTCAGTACTCGTCGAAGTAGCGTTGAATCGTCTTCGGGTCGCTCGTCTTCAACAGAGCGAGCCGCAGAAGGACGCGAGACTTCTGCGGGTTGAGCCCGAGCGACGCCACCGTTCCCATCTTGTCGTCGTTCACCTCGACGTTGCGGCCGACTTGGCCCGTCGTGACGCGACTTGATCGCACGCCGACGACACCCTTCTGCGCCTGTGCCGACAGCGCTTTGAGCGCGATGTCCGTCATGTTGCCGTTGCCCACGCCGGCGATGACGATCCCCTTCGCGCCGGCGCCGGCCGCGGCGTTAATCAACGCACCGTCCATGTTCTCGGTCGCCATGATGATGTCGACGCGCGGCAACACCGTCGCTTTGTCCACCGAGAAGTCCGACGTCAAACCGTGCTTACCGACCGGGCCGCGATACCACTCCGGCGTGCCGTAGGCGACCGTACCAATCAGACCTGACAGCGGCGACATGAACGTCTGCACGGCGGTCGTGCTCGTTTTCGTCAGCGATGCCGCGCCATGGATCCAGTCGTTGACGACCACGAGCACGCCGCGGCCCTTCGCATTCGGGTCCGCCGCGATCGCGACGGCGTTGTAGTAATTGAGCGGACCATCCGCGGAAAGCGCCGTGGATGGACGCATCGACGCCGTCATCACCACCGGCTTATCAGACTTCACGACGAGGTTCAGGAAATAGGCCGTCTCCTCGATCGTATCGGTGCCGTGCGTGATCACCACGCCGGTCACGTCGGGCATCGCCAGCAATTCGTTGACGCGCGTCGCCAGCTTGATCCATACCTCGTCGTTCATGTCCTGCGAGCCGATGTTCGAGATCTGCTCGCCGCGCAGGTTGGCGAGCTTCCGCGCCTGCGGCACTGCATTCAGGAGTTGCTCAACGCCGACCTGTCCGCTGGTGTATCCGGACTGGACGTCGCTCCCCGCCGCGCCCGCGATAGTTCCGCCGGTCGCCAGCACCACGACGTTTGGTAACCGAGGATCGTTCGGCGGCGGCGCGACCGTGCCGGCGGCTGATTTCTGCTGCTGCGCCACGGCGATCGGCGCCATCGCCGTGCCGAGAATGACAAGGCCCGCGATCGGGGCCAGAACGGAACTCGAGTGCAGGTGCCGCATCGACATGTGATCCCCCTCCTGCCGCGTGAACAACGAAGTCCAACTATCGCCCCTGACCGGTCAACGCCGCGGGGTTCAGGATGTTGTCGATCTGTTCGTCGGTGAGAATGTGCTTTTCCCGAACGAGCTCGATGATGCCTTCGCCCGATTCCAGGGCCTCGGCGGCGAGCTCCGTCGCCTTGTCGTAACCGATGACGGGATTGAGCGCGGTCACCGTTCCAATGCTCGTCTCGAGATAGTGCTTGCAGACTTCCGGATTCGCCGTGATCCCCTCGACGCAGTGCACCCGGAGCGTGCGCGCTGCATTCACAAACAGCGTCTGCGACTCGAAGATCACGGCGGCGATCACCGGCTCGAACGCGTTGAGCTGGAGCTGGCCGCCCTCGCCCGACAGCGTCACCACGAGGTCGTTTCCGATCACGCGATAAGCGACCATGTTCGTCACTTCCGGAATCACCGGATTCACCTTCCCCGGCATGATCGAAGACCCGGGCTGTGTCGCCGGCAGATTGATCTCGTGCAACCCGCACCGCGGGCCTGATGAGAGAAGTCGTAAGTCGTTGCCGACCTTTGCCAGCTTGATCGCGAGGCTCTTCAGCGCGGACGAGTAGAGCACGAACGCCTGCGTATCCTGGGTCGCCTCGATCAGATTGCGGGCGAGCTTGATGGGATAGCCGGTGATCTTTGCCAGGTGCTGAGCACACTTCTCCGCGTAGCCCTTTGGCGCATTCAGCCCGGTGCCGATCGCCGTGCCGCCCATGCTGATCTCGCACAGCACCTTCTGGACGGTCTCCAGCGCGCGCACTTCATCGGCGAGTGTCTCGGCAAACGCCTCGAACTCCTGGCCGAGGGTCATCGGGACGGCGTCCTGAAGCTGCGTCCGTCCCATCTTCACGATATTGCCGAATTCCGTACCCTTCCTGCGAAACGCCTCGATCAGCTTGTTGAACTCGGCGATCATCTCGACGTTGCCGAGCGCCATACCAATGTGCATCGACGTCGGATACGAGTCGTTCGTGGATTGTGAGCGATTCACGTGATCGTGCGGGTCGACGATCTTGTATTCGCCCTTCTCGTGCCCCATCAGCTCGAGCGCACGATTGGCGATGACCTCGTTGGCATTCATGTTCGTCGACGTGCCCGCGCCACCTTGAAGCACGTCGAGCACGAACTGATCGTGCAGCTTGCCGTCGATGATCTCCTGACACGCGGCGTCGATCGCGTCGAGGATGTCTTTCGAGAATCCGCCGGTCTCATAATTGGCGCGCGCCGCGGCCTGCTTCACCATGGCGAGGCCTTTGATGAAGTTCGGGTAAAGGCGCAGCGGCACGCCGGAAATCTTGAAGTTTTCTATCGCGCGCGCCGTCTGAACGCCGTAGTAGGCGTCAGCCGGAACGGCGAAATCGCCGAGGAGGTCATGCTCGATCCGCGTCTTGCCGTTGTGCGAGGGGGACATCGCGAGGCTCGATGAAGAGATGGTTCGCATCGTACGTGTGAGCGCGGTCGCGACCCATTGGTCATTGGTCCAACCGCGGGGAGGGCACGTGGTCCTTCGTCCACTCCCTCGCGACGTCGTGCCCCGCTCAGCTTCGCTGCATGACGAAGCCGATCACGGACGCGGAGCCGTCACGCGATGCGCGACCACCGCACCGGCGGCTGAGGATGCTGTTGCTCATCCTCGGCGCCGTCGTCTCAGTAGTTTCCTGGATGGCGGTGTTGATCTGGAACGGCTGCGTCAGCTCCTAAGCCATCGCGCCAGCTCGCCAATCCGATCCTGGCTGAGGTCACGTGAAGGGCCGAGGCCGTCTCTGTCGCTGGGTCCGGCGCGATGTTAGCTTCACTCCAACGCGGGCGTAATTCAGTTGGTAGAATGCCAGCTTCCCAAGCTGGACGTCGTGGGTTCGAGTCCCATCGCCCGCTCTTGCGATTTTTCATAGGACAGAGTGACGCCCCGAGGCATGAATGTGCCCCGGGGCGTTTCGCTGCGGGGTACAATTGCGGGGTACAATTGCGGGGTACAATTGCGGGGTACAATTGCGGGGTACATCGTGTCGGTCTGCGGCGCGCTTCGAGGCCCGCGTACGATGCCTTCTCAGCGGTCCTTCGGCGCCACGAACGGAGCGCGTTCAATCAACCGCGGCGCCACACGAGCGTAGGCCATCGGCCGGCTAGATGACGACCATTGCGGCGGCCCACGCTTGCGCGTCGGTGTCGGCGCGAAGGACAACACCAAGATCGACCGCGACCGAGGCGCCTTGGCGTGAGATCTGGTACCGGTCAAGGTCGCGCGATTGCCGCCCTGTGTCGTGCGCACCGTTGGGCGTGAATCGCGCCTTGTGCTTGGGGCAGAAGATACGCTGCTCGTCGCCGTGCCACTCCAGCCGCGTTCCACGATGCGGACACTTGAGCGAGAACGCGTACACACGATCCTGCCAACGTGCCAGGATGAGATCGTTGCCGACGTCGACGGAAATCGAATCGGTCGACGGAATGGAATACGTCCGCAGCAGACCGCCGGCGCCCGTCGGCCCGATCTCACCAGCGGCGCGAGCCAGAGCGGCTGCCGGAGACGCAATTGCGCCGACTGCCAGGGCGCCGGCCACCATGGTCGCGACATCGCGGATGAAGGCGCGCCGACTCGCGGTCGCCGCCGGACACTCGTTGCAGGAGGCCTTCGCGTCGCCAG
>JAICJQ010000108.1 GCA_025928335.1 Gemmatimonadaceae bacterium | reverse complement strand
GGATCGCCGCGACCGACTCGCTGTTCGTGGATCCGTCGCTGCACCCGATGCACTGGAGCGCGATGCTCGGCCAGGCGCGACTCGCCGCGGAGTTCCGGAGCGACAGTGCTTATGGTGCGACGAGTGGGCCGCCGGGTCGACGATCGATTGTCATGGCAGTCCCGCCGCGTACGGTTGTTAGCGGCGCCATGCTCGAGAGCATTCTGCGGATTGCACCGATCCAGATCGGCTGGGAGGATACGGTTGCCACGTTGTCGGTATCGCTCACGGGCGCCTCGGTGTCGCCAACGCGGATGTACGTCGTGAGCGAAGACCGGGTTCGCGTTCCCGCCGGCACCTTTGACTGCTGGGTTGTGGCGGTCCAGAGCGACGGCTCGAAAGGGCTGTACTGGATCACGAAGCAAGATCCGATCGTCGTCCGCAGCACCCTCGACGTTCCGGCGCTCGGCGGGGCGCAGCTGGTCAGCGCCCTAACCCGAATCGCGCGATAGGCCCGGGGTTTGGTACCGGGGCAATAGCCTCGCGCTGGAACTGCGGGGTCAGCCCGCGAGCTTCACCCGCGCGAGGCTATCCCTCGTACCAGACGGGTCAGCCGCGTTGAAACGGTCCGGCCCACCCGAAAAGGATGACGGAGCAGAGGCTAACCGGACCTAGCTTGGCGCCCATGTCAGCGGCCACGCAGCAATTCGGGGAACTAGGCGAGCGGATCGCGGAACGGTGGCTTCGGCGTCATGGCTGGAAGCTCGTCCAACGCCGATTTCGGAATGGGCACCGCGACATCGATTTGGTGGTCGAGCGGGAGGGGCTGATCGCGTTTGTCGAAGTGAAGGCTCGCCGAGGGCACGAATTTGGAGGCCCGCTCGAAGCGGTGAACTGGAAGAAGCAGAAGGAGTTAGTTCGCTCCGCTTCAGTCTGGATCGACCGTCACGGGAAGCCGGCCGAGTCCTATCGGTTCGACGTCGTTGGCGTCCTCGTCGAGGGCGACCGCGTTCGGGTTCGCCACGTCGCGAACGCATTTTCGCTCGCGAATTCCGCTTGAATCCCGAAGCCCGGTTTCGTATTTTATTCGGGTATCAAATCGACCGCTTTTCCGGTACGATTACGCTGCATGGCCAGAGCGGACTACAACTAACCGAGAGGATGAGTGAGAAATGGCTGTGTCGACCTTGCAGGATGATAAAAAGAAGGCGTTGAATCTGGCCATCGCGCAGATCGAGAAGAGCTGTGGGAAGGGCTCGATCATGCGGCTTGGCGCGGATCAGAAGGTCCGCGTCGAGGCAATTTCAACCGGTGCGATCAATCTCGACGCGGCGATCGGCGTGGGCGGTATCCCGCGCGGACGCATCACCGAGATCTACGGACCGGAGTCGAGCGGGAAGACCACGCTCTGCTTGCATGTCGTGGCGAACGCCCAGCGAAATGGCGGCGTCGCCGCGTACATCGATGCGGAGCATGCGTTGGACACGGAGTACGCGCGTAAGCTGGGCGTCGATGTCGAGGCGCTGCTCATCTCGCAGCCCGACACCGGCGAGCAGGCTCTCGAGATCTGTGAGATTCTCGTGCGGTCGGGCGCGGTGGACGTCGTCGTGATCGATTCGGTTGCGGCCCTGGTCCCCAAGGCCGAAATCGAAGGGGACATGGGTGATTCGCACGTCGGTCTGCAGGCGCGGCTCATGAGCCAGGCGCTGCGTAAGCTGACGGGCTCCATCGCCCGCTCGAAGACCTCGGTCGTGTTCATCAATCAGTTGCGCGAAAAGATCGGCGTGATGTTCGGCAACCCCGAGACGACCACGGGTGGCAAGGCGCTCAAGTTTTACGCGTCGGTGCGTCTCGACATTCGCCGCATTGGGCCGGTGAAGGACAAGGAAGATGTCGTCGGTTCGCACGTCCGCGTGAAGGTGGTCAAAAACAAGGTCGCCGCGCCGTTCAAGCAGGCCGAGTTCGACATCATGTACGCGGAAGGGATCAGCCACGCGAGTCTGGTATTGGACATCGCGGCGGAGTCAGGGATCATCGACAAGTCCGGCGCGTGGTACAGCTACAATGGCCAGAAGATCGGCCAGGGCCGTGAGAACGCGAAGCTGTATCTCAAGGATACGCCGGCGTTGATGACGGAAGTGGAAGAGAAAGTGAAGACGTTGCTCGGTGTCGGCCCGCGTGAGGTGATCAGCGAGATCGAGGTCACCGAGGAGTAGGCGGGCGTTCAACACCGGCGGACCCTTTGGCCGGGGAGAAGTAGTCTTGCGACGATGGGACCCGGAAACTCCCTTCGGAACAGGCTGCGACTCCCCGGCTTCTTTTTCTCTCCATGAGTGAATTCCGCCCATCAAATGGCCGCCCGAGGCGCGATCCGGCCGCCGGTTCTCGCGCACCGAAGCGCTCGACATACGATCGCGCGCTCGACATGCTCGAGGCGCGCTCCCGCGGTGTCGCGGAGCTCCGTCGGCTGCTGATCAGGAAGGGCGAACCCGAAACGGAAGTCGACGCCGCGATCGCGCGACTGAAATCCGCCGGCATCCTCGATGACGCCAACTTTGCGCGTCAGCTGACGCGGTCCAAGGCGATTGGGGCTGGGCTGTCGCGCCGGCGAATCGGGCAGGAGCTCGCCAAGCGCGGCGTGTCGCGCGACCTCTCCGATGAGGCGATCGAGGCGGTGTTCGACGAGGAAGGGATCAACGAGGGAGAATCGATCGACCGCGTTGCGCGAAAAAAGCTTCGCATGCTCACGAAAGTCGATGACGCGACGCGCCGCCGACGGCTCTCCGCATTCCTCGCGCGCCGCGGCTACGACAACGACGACATCGCGAAGGTCTTGCAAACGCTCCTCGCCAAGTCGGAGGCCGACGGCTGATTCCGGCACTGGTGCGACCTATATTCACCTATATGCGTGCCGCCGAGATCCGCGCCCGATTCCTCGACTATTTCGCCCGAAACGGCCATGCCGTTCGGCCGAGCTCATCGCTCGTCCCGTCCGACGATCCGACGTTGCTATTCACGAACGCCGGCATGGTTCAATTCAAGAAAGTCTTCCTCGGAATGCAGGAGCCGCCCGAGGGAAATCGGCGCGCGACGACGTCGCAGAAGTGCGTGCGCGCCGGGGGGAAACACAATGACCTCGAGCAGGTCGGTCACACGGCGCGGCATCTCACGTTCTTCGAGATGCTCGGCAACTTCTCGTTTGGCGACTACTTCAAGCGCGACGCGATACGCTTTGCCTGGGAGTTCGTGACGAAGGAGCTGGAGCTCGATCCAAAGTTGCTGCGCGTCAGCGTACACCACAGCGACGACGAAGCGCGCGCGCTCTGGCGCGAGATCGCGGGGCTTCCTGATTCCCGCATCTACGGCCTCGGCGACAAGGACAACTTCTGGCAGATGGCGGACACCGGGCCCTGTGGCCCGTGCTCGGAGATTTTCGTCGATGCCGCGCACCTCGCGCGCGATTGGCGCTTCCCCGATGGTGCCAGCGGCGAGTGGACCGAGCTGGATCGCCAGGAGTTCTCGCTCGACGCGTTCATCGAAGGCTCTGACAAGGACCGGTTCATCGAGTTCTGGAACCTCGTGTTCATGCAGTACGACAAGCAGCCGGACGGCAGGCTCGTCCCGCTGCCGCGGCCGTCGGTGGACACCGGTGCGGGTTTGGAACGCATCTCGGCCATTACCCAGGGCGAGATGATGGTGTTTCACACCGACCTGTTCGAGCCGCTCCTCAAAGCGGTCGAGCGGACGGTCGGGATCACGTATGACCCACGCGAGGAGTGGGGCGCGTCCTTCCGCGTGCTGGCAGACCACGCGCGCGCCGTCGCCTTTCTGCTCGCTGATGGTGTCTTTCCCTCGAACGAAGGGCGCGGCTACGTCTTGCGACGAATCCTTCGACGCGCGGTTCGTCACGCGTGGCTGCTCGGCCGAAAAGAACCGACGCTTGTCTCGATCGTCGAGGAAGTGATCGGGCGGATGGGCGACGTGTATCCCGAGCTTCGCCAGCGGTCGAAGCACATCATCAACACGACGCGCGTGGAAGAGCAGGGGTTCCTTTCCACGATCGAAGGCGGCCTCACGCGCTTCGAGCAGTTGGCGCCGCTCCAAACTGCCGATGGCGGACCCGAGATTCGCGGGACGATCAGCGGCGATGACGCGTTCCGTCTCTACGACACCTTTGGCTTCCCGATTGATCTCACGGAGCTGATGGCGCGCGAGCGCGGCTACCTCGTGGACATCCCTGGTTTTGACGCCGCGCTCGAGACGCAACGTCGCCGCTCGCAGGAAGAGCGGAAGTCGAAGAAGCTGAGCGTGGACGTCGGTGGGCTGGAGAACCTCTCCGATTGGGAAATCTCGCCGCGAGCCGGCGTCGCGGAGGCTTCGTTCGTCGGCTACGAGACCGTCGAGATCGACACCGAGGTCACCGCCGTGAAGCATCTGCCGGACGGCCGCGTCGGCATGCTCCTGCGCGAGTCACCGTTCTACGCGGAGTCGGGCGGTCAGATCTCCGATCGCGGTGAGATCCTCGGCGACGGCTGGCGCGTCGATGTGGACGACGTCAAGAAGATCGATGGTCGGCCCGCGGCGATCGGAAAAATGACCGGCGTGTTTCACTTCGGCGCGGCCAGAGCCCTCGTGCCCAGCGACCGACGGCGCGACACCGAACGCAATCACACCGCAACCCATTTGCTGCACGCGGCGCTGCGGCAGACGCTGGGCGAGGCGGTCCATCAGGCCGGCTCCCTCGTCGCACCCGATCGCCTGCGCTTCGACTTCACGCACCATGGTCCTGTCGCGCCGGAGAAGCTGCAAGAGATCGAAGCGATCGTGAATCGGGAGATCTGGCGCGCCACGCCGGTGACGACGCGCGAGCTTCCATATCAGGAGGCACGGGCGCTCGGCGCGATGGCGCTGTTCGGCGAGAAATACGGCGATGTCGTCCGCGTCGTCTCTGTCCCTGATTTCTCGATGGAGCTGTGCGGCGGCACGCACGTTCGCAACACGTCGCAGATCGGCGTGTTCAAGATTCTCGCTGAAACGGGCGTGGCGGCGGGCGTTCGTCGAATCGAAGCGGTCACCGGCCCAGGCGCGTACGCGGTGTACAAGAGTGAGGAGCGCGCCCTCGGTCGCGTTGCGGAGCTGCTCAAGACGTCGCCCGACGGACTGGAGAAGCGAGTCTCGACGCTGCTCGAGGAGCGTCGCCTGCTCGAGCGCAGACTCGACGAGGCGATGCGCGGCGGAGGCGATCAGCTTCAAACCTTGATCGGCCGCGCGCAGTCGATCGGCGGGAATGGATCGCGTCTCGTCTCGGGCGTCGTGCGCGCCGGCGATGTGAAGGAGCTGCAGGCGCTCGGCGACGCGATTCGCGAAAAGCTTGGCAGCGGCGTGGGCGTGATCGCGGCGAGCTTCGAGGACGGCAAGAACACGCTTCTCGTCGTCGTGACCGACGATCTTCGCGAACGTGGCGTGCGCGCCGATGCGCTCATCAAGGACATCGCGGCCGCGGCCGGGGGGCGGGGCGGCGGAAAACCGCACATGGCTCAAGCGGGCATCCCCGACGCGTCGCGGTTCGACGACGCCTTGGCGCGCGCGCCCGAGCTCGTGCGCGACGCGCTCTCGCCTCGTTCGTGATTCTGCGCGAGTGGCTTGAGACGCGAACGCCGGCTCCGCCGCCACGCCTGCTCCACCGAATCGTCGAGGTGCTCGGGCCGAGCGGGAACACCGAGGCGACATCGACCGCGCTCCTCGACGCCGCGGAGCGTCTGCTCCGCGAGCTCACGAGCCAGCCCACCCTCGGTCGTGACTCGGCGTTGGACCTATTGACCGTAGACGCGCTCGTGACGTACGCGTTCGAGTACGTCGCTGCCACGCCCGAAGGCTTGCTGGACGCGACGAACCACGCGATCGAACGCCTTGGCGACATCGCTCGATGATCGATATTCATACGCATCTGCTGCCGGGCGTTGACGACGGATCGCGTTCCATCGAGGCGTCGGTCGGAGTGCTCGAGCGCTTCGCGCGCGATGGCGTGGAGATCCTCGTTTGTACACCGCATCTCGACGCGTCGGAGGCGCACGAGGCGCCACACGAGCGCAACGCCGAACTGCTCGCGGCGCTCGCGGCGGCGGCTCCCGCCAAGCCGCACCTTCGTCTCGGGTTCGAGATTCTGCTCGACGCACCCGGCGTAGACTTGAGTGATCCGCGGCTCGGGCTCGCCGGCTCGACGGCGCGACTCGTGGAGTTCGCGCGCATGGGGCTGCCCCCGGCGGCGGCCAAGGAGTTCATGCGGCTTCGCATGGACGGCTTGGTCCCCGTGGTTGCGCACCCCGAGCGGTATTGGGGATGCTCCGCCGACCTCGTGGAGACCTGGCGCGCTGCGGGCGCGGTAATCCAGATGGACGTCACCGCGATCCTCGGACCGAAGCGTTTGCACCGATTCGGCGAGGAGCTTCTCGCGCGCGGACTGGTCGATCTCTTCGCGAGCGACACCCACGTCGACAAGCGGTCGCTCGCGGCCGCGCGCCAATGGCTCATCGAAGTCGCCGATCCGGACGTTGCTCATTTGCTGACCCGCGACAACCCGCGACGACTTCTCGAGGATCAAGACGTCATTCCAGTGCCGCCGATCAAACTGCAGCTGGCAATGATTCGTCGGCTGCGAGAGCTCGTGCTCGGGCCGTCCTCATCTTCTTCCTCCGACTGAATTTCGCATGACTCAGCCGACTGGGTCCGACGTCCGCGCGATTTCGGACCATTTCACGAAGGGACTGACGGAGCTCGCCGAACTCGCGTCTGCCGTGGCGAGAGAGTTGGGACCGCAGCTCGCTCGCGCGCACGAGATGGTGCGCGAGACGGTGAGCCGACGCGGCAAACTGCTTTTTTGCGGCAACGGAGGGAGCGCCGCCGACGCGCAGCACATTGCCACCGAGTATGTCGTGCGATACACGCGCGACCGCGCCGCGTATCCCGCCATCGCCCTGACGACCGACACCTCACTCCTCACGGCCGCTGGGAACGACTTCGGCTTCGACGCTGTGTTCGCGAGACAAGTCGAAGCGCTGGCCGGCCCGGATGATCTCCTGATCATTCATTCAACGAGTGGTGAATCGCCGAACGTTCTTCGGGCCGCGGAGGCAGCTCGCGCGAAAGGCGTACGCGTCCTCGCGTTCAGCGCGCGCGACGGCGGTCGTCTTCGCGCGCTCGCCGATCACTCGGTCGTGATCCCGACGCAGCGGACCGATCGCGCGCAGGAGCTGCACCTCTGTATCGAGCACCTCATCTGCGATCTCGTGGAAGGCGAACTATGAACGGGCTTCGAGGAAAACGCGCGCTCGTGACTGGCGGATCTCGCGGCATTGGCGCGGCCGTCGCGCAGCTTTTTGCCGAGGAAGGCGTGCATGTCGCGATCGGCTATCGAAACCGCCGTACCGATGCCGAGGCATTGGTGGGATCGCTGCGCGCCGCGCACGGCGTCATCGCGGTCGCTCACGCGTCCGATATCTCCACCGCCGCGGGCGCCGAGGCGCTCGTGCAGTCGGCCGCGGACGCATTGGGCGGTCTCGATTTCTTCGTTGGCAACGCCGGAATTTGGTCGTGCGACGACGTCGCTTTTTCCGAGATGACGTCCGACCAGTGGCGTCGGACGATGGCCGAGAACGTCGATTCAGTCTACTACACGGCCAGCGCGGCCATCCGCGCGATGTCGGACCACGGACGAATCGTCCTCGTGTCGAGCACCGCGGGCCAGCGCGGCGAAGCGTATCATGCTGATTACGCGGCATCAAAGGGCGCGGTGATCTCGCTCGTGAAGTCGCTCGCTCCGGAATTGGCACGGCGCGACATCACGGTGAACAGCGTCGCGCCGGGTTGGGTCGAGACGGAGATGTGCGCGGGGCCATTCGCCAATGGGGGCCGAGAGCGGATTGCCGAGGGAATTCCCATTGGCCGTATCGCAACGCCCCGCGACATCGCGGGCCCGATCGCCTTTCTCTGCTCGGATCTCGCGCGCCACATCACCGGCGAGATCGTCAACGTCAATGGCGGCAGCGTGCTCTGCGGATGATCGTTCTCCTCTTCACCGGCGGCACAATCTCGATGCGCCACGATCCGGCGGTCGGCGGCGCGGTTCCGAGCTTGAGCGGCCGGGATATCGTCGCGTTGGCGCCGGGGATCGACACCTTGGCCGAGTTAGAGATCGACGACTGGGGAGCGTTCCCGGGGCCGCACATGACGCCCGATCGCATGTGGGCCCTTCGTCAACGAATCGTCGCGCACCTCGAGCGGCCCGAGGTGGACGGCGTTGTCCTCACGCATGGGACGGACTCGCTCGAAGAGTCGGCGTATCTTCTCGCGCGTTCGGTGGACAGTGAGAAACCGATTGTCTTGACCGGCGCGATGCGAACGTCCAGCGAATTGGGATGGGACGGGCCGGGAAATCTCGCCGGCGCGGTGCGCGTCGCCACGGCCAACGAATCGCGCGGCTGCGGAACAATGGTCTTCATGTCGGACCGAATTTTCACCGCGCTCGACGTCACGAAGGCGCACACGTCGTCGCTCGACGCATTCGACAGCCCGGGGTTGGGACCGATCGGTGTGATCGACGATGGTCGAGTGATCTTCCGTCGATCGCTGCCGGCAACGGCGCGTTCTCTGAATCCGCCGGCGCTCGCGCAGCCGGTCGACATCGTCTATGCATATGCCGGCGCGGATTCTCGGTTGCTCGATGCTTCGCGCCACGACGGCAAAGGGATCGTCATCGCCGCGATGGGGCGGGGCAACGTCCCGCCTTCGATGGTGGACGGGATCGGCCGCTGGGTGGATGACGGGAAACCCGTCGTCATCACGTCGAGGTCAGGGCGGGGCCGTGTGGGATGTACCTACGGCTACGCCGGTGGGGGAAGACGCCTCGCCGAGCGTGGCGCGATCTTCGGTGGCGCCCGCCGACCGCAACAGGCGCGAATCGACGTGATGCTTGCACTCGGCGCCGGCCTGACCATCGACGAGCTACGGCGCTTGATGGAGGGCGAGGGCGCCTAATTCGCGCGCCGCACCGACTCCCAACGGACGAAACATCGCCAGTCATACTCGCGCGCGGCGCGAATCTGATCCGGAAAGCCGAAGCAGTCCGTCCAGCCTTCTTGCTCGGCGCGCCACCGGCAATCCCAGACGAACTCATACACCCGCGTTTCGCTGGCCGTATGGACTTGAACGGTGCCGACGAAATCGGAGCAGCCGGAACGTGCCCGCAAGGCGATACGCTCGATGGGAAGCTCCGGTTCGGTCGCGAGCACCTGGGTGAGCAAGCGACGCACCTTGACGCGGGGAGCGAATCCCTCGACGTGGATGTGATCGGCGGCCCCCGTCTCACAGTAACTGCGGACGGACGTTTTGAAGGTTTCCGCGGCGTTGGACGTCGCTAAGACCTGTTCCAACTGGGTCAAACCGGCCTCCGCTGGGTGGGGTTCTTCCAAACGTTCAGGCTCCGGGAATATCGGCATTCGTGGCCCCAAGTTGTAGTGGGAAACCACCTTCAATCGGGCGACCGGGAGGAGTATTCTCCAACCGCGCACGCAACCCTTTCTCCCGATTGATGACGCCGCTCAACCCCCCGGCCGCCGTGCTCGACATTGCCGGCCGGCTCGAAGAGGCCGGTTTTGAGGCTTGGTGCGTCGGCGGCGCGATCCGCGACGCACTCCTCGGGCATCCGCACTTGGATTGGGATCTGGCCACGTCAGCGACTCCTGACGAGGTCCGGCGGCTCTTCGGAAAGCGAACGATTCCTATCGGCATCGAATTCGGCACCGTTGGCGTGCTCGACAGAAAAGGGACGATGCACGAAGTCACGACGTTTCGGCGCGACGTAAAGACGGATGGACGGCACGCGGTCGTCGAATTCGGCGCGTCGCTCGAGGATGATCTGGCGCGGCGGGACTTCACGATCAACTCCATCGCGTATTCGCCAAGCCGAAAGGAGATCCGCGACCCGTTCGACGGCCGCGGCGACCTCGATCGGCGCATCGTTCGCGCTGTTGGCGACCCAGACGCGCGGATGCGAGAGGACCGATTGCGTGCCCTGCGCGCGATCCGGTTTGCCGCTCGATTCGATTTTTCCATCGATGCACAAACGCTTCGCGCGCTCGAAGCGAGCGCCCCGTATCTCGGCCGGCTGTCCGCCGAACGGGTTAAGCAGGAGCTGGATAAGACGATGGAGCAGGTCGACTGCCCCAGCCGCGCTCTGCGCCTGTGGCGTGACACCGGCGCGTTTGCCACGCTGATTCCGTCGATGGCGACGGCGAGCGACGAAGCGCTCAGCGTTCCTGATTTTCTCGCCCGCCCTCGGCTCGCGCGCCGCCCAGCGCGCCGCATGCTTCGCATCGCCGGTTTGCTCGCGCCGCTCGGCCATCGGAAGGCCGTACGCCAGCTGGAGCAATTGCGGAGCTCGAAGTTGGAGATCCAGACGGTGGGTTCACTGCTCGAGAGTTGGGAAACTTCCGGGGAAGCCTTGTCGATCACGCTCGCCGGCGATCGCCGCCCCGACGATCCGGAAATCAGGCGATTCGTCTCCGCGATCACGCGAACGCGCGTCGGAATGTTCATGCGGCTCGCGAGCGCCATTTGGTCGGCCGCGGCCGCCGGCGGTCGCGTGTCGCCCTCGGCGCACGCCATTCGCGGGTTGTACCGGCGCATGCTTCTGATCGCCTTTCGCGATCCGCTCGACCTTGGCTCGCTCGCCGTGGACGGAGACGATCTGCGCCGGGCGGGCATTCCCGCTGGTCCAGAGCTGGGTAAGATTCTGCGATTGCTCATGTCGGCCGTGATCGAGGACCCCGCGCGCAACACGACGGACTGGCTGTTGCAAGAGGCACAACGGCTGCTCGCTGCGAGCGGGCCGGCCGCGTAGGCACTCAAGGGAGCATCATGTTTTTTCGCGGGCGACAACCGGAGGCTTCGATCTGGCGGCGGTTCCGCGTGAGCGCCGACGGCTTCACCTTCGAGCAGTCGGAAGATCTGTACACCGCGCACGTCGTCGCCAACGCCGAGCGGGTCGTCGATCTGTTCTACGCGTTGAGCGAGCAGCTGCCCCCGGCTGTCGACGTGGCGATCGAGGATCTGCGCAGTGGCAGGACATGGACCGGCGAGGCGATCGCTCTCCCTGATGTGCGCGAGGCTGTCGCGCGTCTCAAGGTTCTGCTGGCGCGATACGGCGGTGTCGAGCTGGCGGTCTTCACCTCCGACGATCAGCTCACGTTGAATCCGTATCTCGAGTTGTTCATCTACGCCCGTACGGACCGCTGGCTGTATCTCCTCGAGGGCAAAGGTCTCGAGGAGCAAGTTCAATTGCGCACGAAGAGTTGGAAGACGAATCGCCAACATTTTCCCGCGGCGCCGGATCTGGTGAACGCCGTAACCGCCGCCGCGGAACGGCTCGGGCTCAAGCCGGCGTGATCCAACCGGAGCTCATGTACGGCATCGCCGCGGCTATGGCGAACGTGCTCGGCGCCGTGGCAGTGACGTCGCGCGCGACGTGGACCCTGCGCGCGCTCGACACGCTGCTCTCCTTCGCGGCGGGATTCCTCATTGCCGTCGCCCTAGTGGATCTGTTTCCGAAATCGATCGAGGTGGCGGGGCCGCTCGCGCCCGCCGTGGCCCTGCTGTCCTTCGTTTTGGTGCATGTGACCCAACACGTCATCGGACGGCATTTCCATTTCGGCGAGGAGACGCACTCGGTCTCCGAGCTTGTGAGCATTTCCGCGCTCGTCGGGCTACTCATGCACACGTTCGTCGACGGCGTCGCTGTGGCGAGCAGCCTCCGGGTGAGTACGTCGTTCGGCGTTCTCGTTTTTGTCGCGGTACTCCTGCACAAGTTTCCCGAAGGCCTCGCGATCTCGAGTCTGTTCCTGGCGGCCGGGGCGAGGCGGCGCACGGCCATTCTCGCTGCCACTGCGCTTGGCCTGAGCACCATCGCCGGCGTTCTGTTGACTGACCACCTCGAGCTGCTCCGCCAGTACGGCCTCGCGGTGTCGGCCGGCGTGACGATCTACGTCGGTGCGTCAAATCTGGTCCCGGAGCTCCAGGATCGCCCGGGCGTTAGGATCCCAGTGAGCTTCGTCGCCGGCTGCGGCCTGTACTTTGCCGCGCGGTCGCTGGCGTCGATTTGATTGGAGCTGAGCGTGGCTGATCGCAAGAGGCGCGACGAGGAAACCGGCGGCGGACGAGGAACGGGATCGCTGTTCGCGGGATCGGTGTCCCAGCCGCTTGCCGCGCGCATGCGACCGCACACGCTCGATGACGTCGTCGGCCAACGACACTTGCTCGCGCCGGGCAAGCCGCTTCGCGAAGCGATCGAGAAGGGAACGGTCGGCTCGATGATCTTCTGGGGGCCACCGGGGACCGGGAAGACGACGATCGCGCGCGTGATTGCCCAGTACACCGATCGTGAGTTCGTCCCGTTTTCCGCCGTCACCGAGGGTGTGCCACGCGTCCGCGAAATTGTCGCGGAAGCGGAAGGCCGGCTGCGCCTGGGACGAGGAACGATCCTGTTCGCCGACGAGATCCATCGCTTCAACAAGGCGCAGCAGGATGCGTTCTTGCCGCACGTTGAATCGGGAACGATCACGCTCATCGGTGCGACGACGGAGAATCCGTCCTTCGAGATCAATGGCGCGCTCCTGTCGCGCGTTCGCGTATTCGTGCTCGAATCGCTCAAACCGGACGACATCCGCGCGCTGATCGAGCGCGCGCTGAGCGACACCGAGCGAGGGCTCGGGGATCGACAGCTCACACTCGAACCCGACGCCGAGCACCTGCTCGCTGAGCAAGCGGACGGTGACGCGAGGCGCGCGCTCACGGTCCTCGAGGCCGCCGCGATCCACGTTGGCCCCGCCAAGCGCATCACGGTCGAGGGAATCCGCGATGCGCTGCAACTTCGCTTCGCCCGCTACGACAAGGGGGGCGAAGAGACGTATAACATGCTGAGCGCCTTTCACAAAAGTCTGCGAGGCAGCGACCCGCAGGGCGCGTTGTACTGGATGGCGCGCATGATCGAAGGCGGCGCCGACCCGATGATCATGTTCCGCCGCGCGATCGCGATGGCCGCCGAAGATGTTGGACTTGCCGACCCGGAAGCGCTCAAGCTGGCGATCGCGGCGCGTGATGCGTATCACATGTTGGGCGCGCCGGAGGGCTATCTTCCACTCGCCGAGATGATCGTCTATCTGGCGACGGCGCCGAAGTCGAACAGCGCCAAGGCGGCTCTTGGCGCGGCGCTCGAGGCGGCGCGGCAGCATCCGGCCGAGGGCGTGCCATTGCACATTCGGAACGCGCCGACTGGGTTGATGAAGGAACTGGGGTATGGCACGGGGTATCAGTACGCGCACGACGCGCCGGAGGCATACATCCCGCAGGAATATTTGCCGCCCGCGCTGCGTGGATCGCGTTTTTACGAACCCGGGCCGTTTGGGTTCGAGAAAGAGATTGCGAAGCGGCTTGCCTGGTGGGACGAGTTGCGACGCAAATCCGAGGAAAGGTCGTGACGGGAACGGGGCTTCAACGGGTGATCGGGGGATAGGGAGATCGCGATGAGAAAACTCACAGTAGGTGTAGCGGCAGGTGTAGCGGCAGTGCTGGCGGCCGTCGTGGGGTGCTCGACACTCGGACGGGCGGCATTCGAGCAACCAGTGGTGCATCTCCGCGACGTTCGCGTCCGCGGTCTGGGCCTCACGGGCGGCAGCCTCGACGTGCTGCTCAGCGTGTACAACCCGAACCACTATCGCCTCGACGCGACCCGCTTGACGTACAAAGTGGCGCTGGCCGGGGACAGCGTCACGTTGGCGACGGGTGCGCTCGACAGTCGCTTCACGGTACAGGATCGCGACTCGACGACGGTGACGATTCCGGTGTCGTTCACGTACTCCGGCATCGGCGCGGCGGGGAAGAGCATTCTCGGTACGGGTGCCGTTGATTATCACGTGATGGGCGACGTGACCGTCGGATCGAGCGTCGGCAACTTCACGGTTCCGTACTCCCAAACAGGCCGATTCACCACGACGGGAGTCGCCCGCTGATCCACGCGATCGTCCGAGGGTTCTGAGCATCAGCCGCGAACCCATTCTCGTCGAGCAGCCAATCGAGCGAGCGCTGCTCGTCGGCGCTCCGCTCAAACGCCCGGGCGCGCGCCGCGCCGTCGATGACCATCTCCGCGAGTTGGAGGAGCTGGTCGACACGGCGGGCGCGGTCGTCGTCGGGGAAATGACGCAGCAAATCGATCGCCCGCATCCCGGTACCTATCTCGGCAGCGGGAAGATCGAAGAGTTGCGCGATCGCGTCGGCGATGCCGGCGCCACTCTCGTTGTGTTCGACGACGAGCTCTCGCCGAGCCAGGGCACGAATATCGAAGACGCGATTGGCCGGCGAGTGATGGACCGCGCGGAGCTCATCCTCGACATCTTCGCGACGCGGGCACGAACGAGCGAAGCGAAAATGCAGGTGGAGCTCGCGCAGCTCGAGTACATGCTGCCACGCCTGACGCGCATGTGGACGCACCTCGAGAAGTTCCGGGGCGGTATCGGCATGCGAGGTCCGGGCGAAACGCAGCTCGAGACGGATCGCCGGCTGATCAATCATCGCATAAAAGTCCTGCGTGAGCGACTGCAGGACGTCCAGCGTGGTCGGGCGATCCAGCGCCAGTCGCGCGCAAATGAGTTCAAGGCGTCGCTGGTCGGCTACACCAATGCCGGCAAGTCATCCATCTTGCGCGCGCTTTCGGGCGCGCGCGAAGTGCTTGTCGAAGATCGCCTCTTCGCGACGCTCGATCCGTTGACGCGCGACGTCGATTTGGGCGATCACGCGCACGTGCTGCTCACCGACACGGTCGGGTTCATTCGCAAACTGCCGCACCATCTCGTCGCGTCGTTCCGCGCGACGCTCGAGGAGACGCGCGAAGCGGATCTACTGCTTCACGTCATCGACGCCAGCAGTCCGACGTGGGAGGAACAGCGCGTCGTCGTCGATCAGGTCCTGGACGAGTTGGAGGTTGGCGATCGACCGAAACTGCTCGTCTTCAACAAGATCGACCTCCTCGATCACGACACGCTGCTCGCGCTGCAGGAACGGATCGCGGCGTTGGTGCCCTCCTCGGTGTTCGTCTCGACGGTGAGCGAGGACGGGCTCGAGCCACTTCGCCGCGCGCTCACCGCGGCGAGCCGAATGCGCCGTCCGGTCACGGAGATCCGGATGTCACCGTCCGATGGAAAGCTCCTCGCGTCGATCCACCGCGAGGGCGAGGTGATCGATCAGCGCATGGACGGGGAACAGCTCCTCGTGGAAGCGCGCGTCGACGACGCGCTCGCCGGCCGCCTCCGCCGGGCCGGCGCCGACGTCAGAAACGGCAAAGCCCCGCACTAGCGTAAAATTGCAACGATGGGGGTCAGACCCTGTTTACAAACTTTGTAAACAGGGTCTGACCCCCATGGGTTCAATTCCTTGCAGGATGGTCGCGCAGGGACTCGAACCCCGGACCTCCGGTATGTGAGACCGGCGCTCTAACCAGCTGAGCTACGCGACCAGAAGGCGGAAACCTAATCGGTGTGCGGCGGTGCGAAAACGGCGATGGGCCCGGCAGGGCTCGAACCTGCGACCGATGGATTATGAGTCCACTGCTCTAACCGACTGAGCTACGGGCCCGCACAGCGTAGATAGGAAGGTAAG
>JAICJQ010000274.1 GCA_025928335.1 Gemmatimonadaceae bacterium | reverse complement strand
GTTCGATGGACGATGTTCGATGGTCGATGTTCGATGGACGATGGACGATGGACGATGGACGATGAACGATGTTCGATGGGCGATGGGCGATGGGCGATGTTCGATGTTCGATGTCCGATCGACTGTCGCGCGCCGCACGCCCCACGCCGCACGCCGCACGCCCCATGCCGCACGCCGCACGCCGCGCGCCGCCTCAGGCACCGGCGAGTTGCCGGATCGCGGCTCTTCCGGCGTATCTTGCGCGCGAACCGAGCGCCTCTTCGATCCGCAGCAACTGGTTGTACTTCGCGATCCGATCGGTGCGGCTGGCCGAACCGGTCTTGATCTGCCCCGCGGAGGTGCCGACCGCGAGATCCGCGATCGTGGTGTCCTCCGTTTCACCGGAGCGGTGCGAGATGACGCTCGCGTATCCGGCGTCGCGCGCCATCGCGACGGCGTCCAGCGTTTCGGTGACGGTCCCGATCTGATTCAACTTCACGAGCAGCGCGTTCGCGACGTGCTCCGCGATGCCGCGGCGGAAGATGTCCGGGTTCGTCACGAACACATCGTCGCCGACGAGCTGAATGCGCGAGCCCAGCGCCGACGTAATCGCCTTCCAGCCGTTCCAGTCGCCCTCGGCGAGACCATCCTCGATCGAAACGATAGGGTACTGCCTCACCCAGTCCTCGTACAACCGGACCATCTGGTCGGCTGTGCGCGGCGTGTCGCCCGACTTCCTGAATTCGTAGCGGCTCGCGCTCTCGTCCCACAACTCGCTTGCGGCGACGTCGAGCGCAATCCAGACGTCCTGGCCGGGCGTGTATCCGGCCTTCCCAACGGCCTCGAGGACGACGTCGACGGCCTCCTGGTTGGACGACAGGCTCGGAGCGAAGCCGCCTTCGTCGCCGACGCCGGTCGAGCAGCCCTTCTTCTTCAGGATCCCGCGGAGCGCGTGGAAGATTTCGGCGCCATAGCGGACTCCTTCCGCGAACGATGACGCGCCGAGCGGCATGACCATGAATTCCTGGAAGTCGACGCTGCTGTCCGCGTGCGCTCCGCCGTTGAGGATGTTCATCATCGGGACCGGCAGGAGCGCGGGCGACGCGTCCTGCCGTCCGTCGTACAGCCGCGCGACGTGGACGTAGAGCGGCACCCCCGCTGCGAGCGCGTTCGCGCGCGCGAGCGCCATCGACACGCCGAGAACGGCGTTGGCGCCCAGGCGGCCCTTGTTCGCCGTTCCGTCGAGCGCGATCATCTGCTCGTCGATCGCGCGCTGGTCGCCGTCGCGGCCGACGATGGCGTTCCGGATCTCGCCGTTGACGTGACCCACGGCGTTGCGCACGCCTTTTCCCCCGTAGCGCGAACGGTCGCCGTCGCGGAGCTCGAGCGCTTCGCGAACCCCGGTCGACGCGCCGGACGGGACCGCGGCGCGCCCGACGATGCCGCCCTCGAGGGTCACCTCCGCCTCGACGGTCGGATTGCCGCGCGAGTCCAGGATCTCGCGGCCGTGCACCTGCTGAATCTTCACCGTTCGTTTCCTCGCTGGTCGAATTCCCGTTCGTACTGGAGCGCCGCCTCGGCGATCGGCGCGATGTAGGGTTCTTCGTCCCTGGTCACGACGACCACGCCGCCGTCGCTGATCGTGTGGCGGCGGCGATCCTCGTCCGCGTTGAACCCGATCTGCGCGCCGCGCGGGATGAACACGTCGCGGTCGATGATCGCGCGGCGCACCCTCGCGTGGCGGCCGACGCGCACGTCCGGCATGAGGATGCTCTGGTCGATCTCGCAGAAGCTGTGCACGCGCACGTTGGGGCAGAGCACGCTGCCGCGGATCGTGCTGCCGGAGATGATGCAGCCGGCGGAGATGATCGAATCCAGCGCGTGTCCGCACCGGCGGCCTTCATCGGCGAACACGAACTTGGCGGGGGGCGCCTGTACCTGGTGCGTGCGCAGCGGCCACTCCGGATCGTAGAGGTTGAACTCCGGATTGACGTGGCACAGATCCATGTTCGCGTCGAAGTACGCATCGAGCGTGCCGATGTCGCGCCAGTACTTCGCGGCCTTCTTGTTCTCGTCGTAGAAGCGATACGCGAACACCGGCACCCTGTTGATGAGCGACGGGATGATGTCCTTGCCGAAATCGTGGCTGGTCGGACGCCGCGCGTCCTCTTCGAGGGCCGGCGTGAGCACCGACATGTCGAAGATGTAAATCCCCATCGAGGCGAGCACCTGCTGGCCCGGCGGCAGATCGCGAGGTTTCTCGAGAAATCCGGTCAGCCGGTCTTCCTCGTCCACCTGCATCACCCCGAACCGGTGCGCTTCTTCCGACGGCACCTCGATCACCGCGATCGTCGCGGCAGCCTTGCGCTCGCGGTGGATCCGCAGCATCCGGCCGTAATCCATCTTGTAGACGTGATCGCCGGAAAGCACGATGAGCTGCCGCGGCGTCTCGCGGAGGATCGAGTACAGGTTCTGGTACACCGCGTCCGCCGTGCCCTGATACCAGTGCTCGCC
>JAICJQ010000005.1 GCA_025928335.1 Gemmatimonadaceae bacterium | reverse complement strand
GGTCGCGGTCGCGAATCGCCCACCGC
This sequence comes from Gemmatimonadaceae bacterium, assembly GCA_025928335.1. GTDB lineage: Bacteria > Gemmatimonadota > Gemmatimonadetes > Gemmatimonadales > Gemmatimonadaceae > JAQBQB01. Next base: position 67,012 of record JAICJQ010000005.1, on the reverse strand, counting down.
TCCGGGAACGGCGCCGACGTCGGGCAACAGCATCGTGCTCACGCTCAACGCCGATCTTCAGGAAATCGCCGAGAAGGCGCTTGCCGATGCCGTGGCCCGGATGGGCGCCGAAGGTGGCGACATCGTCATTCTCGACCCACACACCGGCGAGATCCGCGCGATGGCGAGTCGTCGGCCGGATCCGCGTCAGACGGCGGCGACGGTGCTCACCGAACCGTTCGAGCCGGGTTCGACGTTCAAGCCCTTCATGGCGGCCGGCCTGATCGACCGCAACCGGGTGACGGATGCCGACTCCGTCGATACGGGGAACGGCGTCCTCGATGTTCCGGGACGCAAGAATCCGATTCGCGACGATCACTTCATTGGGAAGGCCCCGCTCTCCGTGGTGCTTCGCTGGTCGAGCAACATCGGCATCGTCAAGTTCTCGTCGAGGCTCACGCCGCGCGAGAAGTACGAAACGATTCGCGATTTCGGATTCGGAACAGCGACGGGTCTTCCGTACCCGACCGAGTCCGGCGGCATTCTGCGCGCCCCGAAAAGTTGGTCGGCCCAGTCGCCGATCTCCCTGCCGATGGGGTATGAAGTTTCGGTGACACCGCTGCAGCTCGCCTTGGCCTATGCGACGTTCGCGAACGGCGGCGAGCTGGTCGAGCCATCGCTCGTGAAGCAGGTGATCGGTCCGGATGGCTCGGTCATCTACGAGCACCAGCGCCGCGTCGTGCGTCAGGTGGTCAGCAAGGCGACGGCCGATAAGGTTCGCCACATGCTGCTCGACGTCGTCGACGAGGGCACCGCGGTCGAGGCCGCGATCGACAACTTCATGCTGGCGGGAAAGACGGGCACGCCGCGCAGCACGGTTCACGGGCATTACATCGCGGGCCGCTACAACCCGAACTTCGTCGGCATTTTTCCAGCGGACAATCCTCAGTATGTGATCGTCGTGAAGATGACGGCGCCGCAGAGCTCGATCTACGCGGCGGCGACCGCCGCCCCGGTCACCAAGGTGATTCTGCAAGCCGCCGTCGCGGCGCGCGACGCGGCGCTCGACCGGGCGAAGTTGGCGTCGAGCGTTCATCCGAAGACCGACACCGTCGTGAGCCAGTTGGCGGTGAATCCGTCGCTCGAAGATTCGAGTCCGGTGCGTCGGGCTTCCATCGGGAGCGCGGATACTGCCACCGCGGGCGTCCCGTTCGTCGTTGCGCTCCCGGCGCCGCCGGACAAACCTGCGCGCCGCTCGCTCAAGGCCGTCCCCGACGTTCATGGATTGGTGCTGCGCGACGCGGTGCGTTCGTTGCACAGTGCCGGCTTCCGAGTACAGCTCGCCCACGCCGCGAGCGGATCTCCCGCCACTTCTCCGGCTGCCGGCGAAATGGCGCCGACCGGGACCGTAGTTCGTCTGCTCTTCGACTATTGAATGCACGCTGACATCGGCGCGATCGCCAGCGCCTTGGACGAAGCCGGGCTGCTCATCGAGCGGCGCGGCACCTTCGACATTCCGGTCACCGACGTCACGGACGACAGTCGGGTCGTCGCGGACGGCGCGCTATTTATCGCGGTCAAAGGCACCGAGCGAGACGGGCATGACTATCTCGCCGCCGCGGCGAACGCGGGTGCGGTCGCGGCGATCGTCGAGGATCGCGCGCGCACGGAGCTTCCGGCACTGGTGGTCGACGACGGGCGTCGCGCCGCGGCAATCGCGTCAGCGGCATTCTTCGGATGGCCGGCGCGCGAGCTTCAGCTTGTCGGCGTGACCGGGACGAACGGTAAGACGACAACCGTCAACATGCTAAGGCATCTGCTCGACAGCGACGCCGCTCGCAGCGCGTCCATCGGCACGCTCGGTATCGCGATCGGCAGCGAGGCAGAGCCCTTGGCCGGCGGCGGCGGGCTGACGACTCCTGGGCCCGTCGAGCTCCAACGTGTCTTTCGAGCATTGTTGGATGCAGGCGTGCGCCGCGTCGCGATGGAAGTGTCGTCTCATTCCCTCGATCAGCGCCGCGTCGAGGGAGTTTCGTTCGACGTCGCGGTCTATACCAACCTCACGCGCGATCATCTCGACTATCACGGCACGATGGAGAAGTATTTCGCCGCCAAGTCGAGGCTGATCGATCACCTCCGTCCGCACGGGACCGTGGTCTACAACCTGGACGATCCGGCGTGGACCGCATTAAAGACCGAACGTCGCCGCGTCTCGTTCAGCGAGCGGGTGGCGACCGCCGAGGTGCACGCTGAGAAGGTGACGTTCAATGCGCGCGGAAGCGAATGGACATTGTGTCTCGCCGGCGAGCGCGAGCCTGTTCAACTGCCCTTGATTGGCGATTTCAACGTCATCAACGCGCTCGGCGCCGCCGCAGCAGCCTATTCTCTCGGCCTTCCCGCGTCGCAGATCGCCGCCGCGCTTTCGACGATGCCGCAGGTTCCGGGTCGGCTCGAGGTGCTTCGATCATCGCCGACGGTCCTCCGAGACTATGCGCACACTCCCGACGCGCTGGAGCGCGCGCTCGACGCCGTACGCCCGTTCGTCGAGGGCCGGCTCATCGTCGTCTTTGGATGCGGTGGCGACCGCGACAAGGGCAAGCGACCGGTAATGGGCGGAATCGCCGAGCGAAAGGGCGATCTGGCGATCGTCACGAGCGACAATCCGCGCACGGAAGATCCCGAGAGGATTCTCGATGATATCGAAGCGGGCATGCGCCAGCACAATCACGAGCGCATCGAGGACCGGCGCGCGGCGATCGCGCGCGCGCTCGACATTGCCGGGCCGGACGACGTGATCGTCCTCGCCGGCAAGGGACATGAGACGTACCAAGTCCGCGGTGCGATCAAATTCCCGTTCGACGAGAAAATCATCGTGCGCGAGTTGTCGGTCGGGCGCGCCAACGGCGGAGCGCCTGTTTGAGCACACCGCCGCCAACCACGCAGCCGTCGAACTTCTGGACGCGCGATCGCGTCGGCGAAGCGCTTGCCAATGTCGCGGTGGGCAACCATCCGGCTGGGACAGAGCTGTTCCGCCGCATCTGGACGGACACGCGTTCGATCGAGCCGGGGGACCTGTTCATTGCCCTTGTCGGCGAGCGTTTCGATGCCCACGACTTTCTGCGTGATGCCGTGGCGAAGGGCGCGTCGGGACTCGTTGTCTCGCGCGCTGCGGCGGCAGCCAATCTTGGTGTTCCCGTCTTTGAGGTGTCGGATACGCTGGCCGCGCTTGGCGCGCTTGGGCGTTTTCGTCGGAAGGCCTGGGGTGGCCCCGTTGTCGCGGTGGTCGGCACGAACGGAAAGACGAGCACGAAGGAGCTGATTCGCGCTGCGCTCGGCAACCGACTCGACGTGCACGCGACGACGGGCAATTTGAACAACCTCGTCGGCGTGCCGCTCACATTGCTTGCTCTGCCCGACGCGTCGGACGCCGCGGTGATCGAGATGGGGACGAACGCGCCCGGTGAGATCGCGCGCCTCCGTGCGATCGTCGAACCCGACGTGACCGTGGTGACGTCGATCGCGGAGGAACATCTCGAGGGGCTGGGGGACGTCGCGGGGGTCCTTCGCGAGGAGCTTTCGGGCGTGCAGGGCGTGCCGGTGGCTGTGGTTCCGGCGTCGCAACCGGAAGTCGCGGAGGGCGCGCGTGGAAGGGCGCGTCGTGTCGTGACCGCCGGCATTGATGGCGGCGACTTGTCCGGCGGGAATTGGTCGATCGACGAGCATGGTCGTGGCACCATGCTCGTCGAGGGTTGCGACATCATGGTGCCGTTGCGTGGCGTTCACAACCTGCGAAACGCGACGCTCGCCTTGGCGGTGGCCCGTGAGCTGGGTATCTGGCTCGAGGACGCAGCGCGCGGAATCGCCGCCATGGCGCCGCCGCCGATGCGTGTGAACTGGGAGCGGGTGGGACGTGCGACACTGATCAACGACGCGTATAACTCCAACCCGGGGTCGGCTCGCGCGGCGATCGAACTACTCCGACACGCCGGCCAAGGTCGTCAGCGCGTGGCCGTGCTTGGCAGCATGCTCGAGCTTGGCGCTCAGACTCCTCAGCTTCACGACGAAGTCGCGCGATCTGCATTGGCCGATGGCGTCGAATTGGTTGCCGCCGTGGGCGAATTCGCCGCGGCGTTCGCTCGTGTGGCGCCGAACGATCCGCGGGTCGTATCGGCGGCGGACGTCGAATCACTTTGGTCCGCGCTCGCATCGCGACTCTCGCCCGACGCCGTTATCCTCCTCAAGGGCTCGCGCGGCATGCGTCTCGAGCGCCTCGTGAAGCCGATCACCGAGTGGGCGACGGGCGTCGCACCTGCCGATACTGTGGGACATCACTAAACAGACCTCATCGCCCAACCCGTGCTATACCACTTCCTGCTCCCCTTCGGGAAGCAGTTCCGCATCCTGAATGTTCTGACGTACATCTCGTTTCGCGCCGTCGGCGCGGCGGTGACGGCGTTGCTGCTGTCGTTCATCGTCGGCCCGATCATTCTGCGCGCGCTCAAACGACAGTCGGTTCACCAGGTTGTGCGCGAAGGCACTCCGGAATCGCATGCCGGGAAGGGCACCACCCCGACGATGGGCGGTTTGATCTTCCTGTTCGCCGCACTCGGCTCGGTGCTCTTGTGGGGCCGCTTCAGTCTGAGCCGGCCGTATCTGCTTATCGCCATGTTCGTGACGTTGTGGATGGGGGTGATCGGCCTGCTCGACGACTACTTGAAGTTGCAGCAGAAGAAACGCGGCGAGCGAAATCGGGGACTTGTCGAACGATACAAGTTGGCGGGGCAGGTGATCGCCGGCCTCGCGCTCGGATGGTATTTGTGGCAGTACCCGCTTTCGCCGAATCTGCCAGGCGCATCGACGACGCTGCCCTTCTTCAAGTACTATCTCGTCACGCCGCTCGCGGGCTTCGCCTGGCTGTACGTCATCTGGGTGACGTTCATCCTCACCGGCACGAGCAACGCGGTAAACATCACCGACGGGTTGGACGGACTCGCCGCCGGCCTGTCCGTCATCGCGATCGGTACCTTTGCCATCTTCGCGTACATCATCGGGCGGATCGATTACACACGCTTCTTGTTGATGTTCTATCTACAGGATTCCGGTGAGCTGACCGTTTTTTGCCTGGCACTGGTCGGCGCGCTGATCGGATTCCTCTGGTTCAACACCCACCCCGCTCAGGTCTTCATGGGTGATACCGGCGCGTTGGCGCTGGGTGGAGCGTTGGGTGCGGTGGCCATCCTTCTCAAATCGGAATTCGTGCTCGCGTTCGTCGGAGCGGTGTTCGTCGCGGAGATGATGTCCGTGATTCTGCAGCGTTACACCTTCAAGTTCCGTCGTTGGCGACATGGTCTGGAATACGCCCAGACGCACCGCGTGTTCAGGCGAGCGCCGCTGCACCATCACTTTGAGGAGCGCGGTTGGAAGGAGACGCAGGTCGTCGTCCGGTTCTGGATCATCGGGATTCTCTGCGCGTTCTTTGCCCTGAGCACGCTCAAGCTTCGCTGACCGATGGAGCCCATCCCACTCCTCTCCCCCTTGGCCGGTCCGGCGCTACGTCCGGAGTGGCTCGCGGGCGAGATCGCGGTCGTAGGTCTCGCGCGGAGCGGCAAGGCGGCCGCGCAGTTGCTCGCGCGTGCCGGCGCCCGCGTCTACGCATCGGATTTCGCCAGCGACCCTGAGCTCGAAGAATCCGCCCGAGTACTTCGTGAGGACGGCGTCGATGTGCAGCTGGGCGGTCACGATATGGATCGCCTGGCCCACGCATCGCTCGTCGTCGCCAGTCCTGGTGTTCCGCCCGACGCGCCTCCTTTCGTCGCCGCCCGAAAAGCCGGCGTGGACATTGTCAGCGAGATCGAGATCGGCCTTCGCTTTTTGCCGCGTCTCTCGTACATCGCGATCACCGGCACGAATGGGAAAACCACCACCACCGCGCTGATCGGCCATCTGCTCACGGCCGTTCGCCGCCGAGCGGCGACTGCCGGGAACATCGGCACGCCGCTTACGGAGCTCGCGCTCTCGCGCACACCGCCCGCGTGGGTCGCACTGGAGGTTTCCTCGTTTCAGCTCCACGATACGCCGAGCATCGAACCCACCGTTGGAGTCCTGACCAACCTCTCGCCGAACCATCTCGACCGCTACGACAACGTCGAAGCCTACTATGGCGACAAGGCGCTCCTTTTCCGCAACGCCAACGCGGCGTCGAATTGGGTTACCAACGGCGACGACGCGGATGTCCAGCGCATGACCGCCGGACTTCCCGGCGTGCAGTGCCGGTTCTCCGTCGAACAGCGGGCCGAGGCGTACTTCGACCGCACGAGTGGAATGCTTGTCGTGCTTGGCCATCCCCTGATCCGGCGGGAGGATTTCTCTCTCCTCGGAGACCACAACGTCGCCAACGCCCTCGCGGCGTCGCTGGCCGTCATGATGGCTGATCGGGAGCATCGCACCCACCACGCGTTGAATGCCCTTCGTGACGGGCTCAGGAGTTTCACGGCGCTCGAGCACCGCATCGAGACCGTTGGGACGTTCGACGGGGTGACGTGGATCAACGACTCCAAATCGACGAACGTCGCCTCGACCCTCGTGGCGCTTCAGGGGATGCAGAGTCCAACCATTCTGCTCCTCGGAGGGCGGCATAAGGGCGAGCCCTATGCCGCGCTAGCGCCGGAACTCAAGCGGACCGTTCGGACGGTCATCGCCTACGGAGAGGCGGCGCCGCTCATCGAAGCCGATTTGAACGGACTCGTGCCGCTGAGGCGACTCGAATCGTCGTTTGATGACGTCGTGGCGACCGCGCGCGCGATTGCTCGGCCCGGCGACGTCGTGTTGCTCTCCCCCGCCTGCTCCAGCTACGACATGTTCGACAACTACGAACACCGCGGTACCGTCTTCAAGCGGCTCGCGGCCTCCAGCGCGTCCTGACATGCAGGTCCTCGAGATGAACTTGCCGGCGCGCCGAGCCGTGGCCGCGCCGCCCGACGTCCGCCTGCGTTGGCGCATGGGCCCCGAGGCGCGTGGCCTCGTGTTGATCAGCGCCGTCTTGACTGCGTTCGGGCTGGCCGTGTTGTACAGCTCGAGCGCCTTCGTGGCGATGAACGATCACGGCGCCAGCTCATACTTCCTGGTGCGACAGCTTGGCGGAGTCGCCGCGGGCGTGATCACCTTCGCCATCGCCGCGAAGATCGACGCCGAGCGACTGCACGGATGGGCGTGGGGAATCATGTGGTGTACGATCGCCGCAATGCTCGCCGTACTCGTATTACCGGCACGCATCGCTCCGGCCGTTCACGGGTCGCGTCGCTTCCTGTTCGGCGCGTCGCTTCAACCGTCGGAGTTTGCGAAGCTGTCCGTTGTTGTCTGGGTCTCGATGTTGATCGTGAAGAAGGGCGACGCCCTGAAACGCTTCACCAAGGGGTTGATCCCCTTCGTCGTCGTGATCGGCGTTCTCGATGTCCTCGCTGCCCTCGAGCCCGACCTGTCGGTCGCGATGCTGTTCACGCTGCTCATGGTGCTGCTGCTCTATATCGGCGGCGCGCGCATGAGCCACTTCATGATGCTGGGAGCGCTGGCGCTCCCGCTGACACTCGCGAAGATCGAGAAGTGGCGTTATGCCTTTTCGCGAGTCACCGCGTTCCTGCACCCTGGTGATGCTCCGGAGAACGTGAGCTTTCAGCTTCATCAGTCGCTGATCGCCGTCGGTTCGGGCGGGTGGTTCGGCCGCGGCTTCGGTGAGGGCATGCAACAGGCGTACTTCGTGCCTTTCCCGTACAGCGACTTCGTCGCGAGCAACGTGGGGGAGGAGTGGGGGTTTGCCGGATTAGCGGGCGTCACGATCGCCTTCGCCATGTACGCGCTCTTCGGCTTTCGGATCGCCCGGGCCGCGAGGACGCCGTTCCTCCAGCTCGTTGCCATCGGCTTGACCTTCACGACGGTCCTGACCGCGTTCCTGCACATCGGCGTGGCGATCGGACTGCTGCCGACGACCGGTCTGACGCTGCCGTTCGTGTCGTACGGCCGCTCCAACCTGGTGCTCACGATGCTGTTCACGGGCATTCTGGTGAACATCGGCAGCACGAAGGAACGCGTCATCGGCGCCTCGGCGACCGATCCGCTCGCCGCGGCCGCGTAGCGCCCTCAAACCCCGCGCCATGACGCGCATCGTCTTCGCCGGAGGCGGTACCGGAGGCCATCTCTATCCCGGCATCGCGATCGCGCGCGCGTTGCGCCGTCTCGACCCGTCGGTCGAGCCGTTTTTCGTCGGTGCCCTTCGGGGTATCGAGCGCGACGTTCTGCCCAAGACCGAGTTCCCGCATCTCCTGCTCGATCTTCACCCGCTGTACCGGCAAGCGATCTGGAAGAACTGGCTCACGACGACGCGCGCCTTCGGCGCCTGGAGGCGCATCGGAGCGATGGTTCAGGCGGAGCGGCCGGCTGTCGTCGTCGGGACCGGCGGTTACGCGGCCGGGCTCATGCTGGCGTACGCTGTGGTGCATCGCATCCCGATCGTCCAGCAGGCGGGCGACAGCCTCCCAGGCCTTACCGCACGCGCGTTCAGCCGATGGTCGCGCGAGATCTACCTGAATTTTCCTGAGGCGGCGCGTGCTCTCGACTCGCATCACCAGGGCTCGCTCGTCGACACTGGTGCGCCGATTGAGCCACCTCCATCACCGCGTCCTGAGCGGGCCGCTGCGCGAGCGGCGTGGTCCTTACCGGACCGAGGAGGCCGCGTTCTTCTGATCTACGGCGGTAGCCAAGGCTCGCTGGCGATCAACCGCGTCGTCGCGCAGTGGATCGAACGCGGCCTTCCGGAAAATCTCTATCTCATTTGGGCGACTGGCCGTGCGACGTACGAGCAATTCAGGCACTGCGAGGGACCGCGGGTGCGTGTTCGCGACTATCTCGCGCCGATTGCCGACGCCTACGCCCCGGCGGACCTCGCCCTCGCGCGCGCCGGCGCGATGACCACGGCCGAGCTTTTCGCCTGGGGCATTCCCGCCGTGCTCGTGCCTCTCCCGACGGCCGCCGCCGACCACCAAACCACCAACGCCGTCACGCTCGAGCGCGCCGGTGCCGCGGTTTGCGTGCCGCAAGCACAACTCACCGTCGAACGACTGGACGCCACGATCAGAGGCTTGATCGATAATCCGCTCGAATTGCAACGCCTTGCTCAGGGTGCGATACAACGCGCCCGGCCGCACGCCGCGGAAGAGATCGCGCGACGGATCCTCGCCATTATCGGCCAACCGCCCCGCCCAATCGCCCAATCGCCCAGCGAGCGGGTAGCCAACTAGCCAATACACTATATTGCCCGTCGCCGACATGCCTCTGCTCGATTCGACCGACGCGCGACCAATTCATTTCGTGGGTATCGCCGGGGCCGGCATGAGCGCTCTCGCCGAGCTCTTTCTTCGGCGCGGGGTCGCGATCACCGGCTGCGACGCGCACCCTGAGACCGCCGGCGACCTTCAGCGACTTGGCGTCTCCGTCACCAGGCACGACCCGGCACACGTGGACTCGGCCCGCGCCCTCGTTGTCACGTCGGCGATGCCGAAGGACCATCCGGAGTTGGTCCGCGCCAGGGAACGTGGCGTTCCGGTGATTCGGCGGGCGGAAGCCCTCGGCGAAGTCACCGGCGGGCGCGAGCTCGTCGGCGTTGCCGGCACTCACGGTAAGACGACGACGACGGTCATGACCGCGATGGCACTTGCGGCAGCCGGTCGCGATCCGACGGCACTCGTCGGCGGGCGCGTCGCGGACTGGGAAGGGAATCTCCGTGCCGGCTCCGACCGCCTCTACGTCGTCGAGGCGGACGAGTACGATCGATCGTTCCTGGCGCTGTCGCCAACGGTCGCGGTGGTCACCAACATCGAAGCCGATCACCTCGACATTTATGCCGACCTCGCCGACATCCGGCGCACGTTCGGCCAGTTCGTAAAGGGCGCGCGTCATATCGTGCTCTGTGCGGACGACACCGAGGCCAACGCGCTGTCCACTCCGAGCAGCACCGAGGTCGTTCGGTATGGCATCACCTCGCCCGACGCGCGCCTGATCGCGCGCGACGTCTCGAGCCAGAACGGGGCGACCACCTTCGAGGTTGTCTACGACGACGAGCAACTCGGACGCGTCGAGCTCCGCGTGCCGGGCCGGCACAACGTACTCAACGCGCTCGCCGCCGTCGGGAGTGGACTCGTCCTGGGCGCCGATCTCCCCGCGATGGCTCGCGGGCTCGCCGATTTCAAGGGTGCCGAGCGTCGATTCCAGCGGCTGGGCGACATTGGCGGGATCAGCGTCGTGGACGACTACGCCCACCACCCAACCGAGATCGCGGCGACGATCGCCGCCGCACGAAGTTCCTTTCCCGGGCGGCGCCTCGTCGTCGCATTCCAGCCACACCTCTACTCGCGGACGCGCGATTTCGCGGGCGAGTTCGGAACGTCGCTGTCCGGGGCCGACGCCGTTTTCCTGACCGAGATCTATCCAGCACGCGAGAAACCGATCGAGGGTGTTTCGGCCGGTTTGGTTGAAAGCGCGGTGAGGCATTCGGGCGGACAGCTGCAGTGGCGTGGTCGTCGCGAGGAGCTCGCCGACGCCCTCGCGGCGTTCGTGCACGCGGGCGATGCCGTGATCACGCTCGGTGCCGGCGACATCACGAAAACGGGCGCCGAGCTGCTCGCGCGACTCGCTGCGTCGGTCGCGTGAGCGACAGCTCGCCTCGACCCGAGTCGCCGGCGTCTCGAGATCCGGCGAAGGGCGACGGAAGCGTCCGCGAGCCGATTCTTTCGACCAGGTACAAGGCCGCGCTGGGTGGGATCCTCCTCCTGTTGGCGGTCACCAGCCGCTTTTGGGGCCCGCTTCTCATGCGTCGCATGGACTACTTCCGCGTGCGACGGGTCGAGATTGTGGGGGCGCGCTATGTTGCGCCCAGTGACATTCTGGCCAAGTTGCACGTCGATACGACGGCCTCAGTGTGGGATCCTACCTCGGCGCTCGTGGCCAGAGTCGCCAGCCATCCAGAAATCCAACATGTCGTCGTTCATCGGAAGCTTCCGGGGACTCTCGTGATCGAGGTGACCGAGCGGGTGCCGATCGCGCTGGTTCCCGCCGCCGGGGGTATGCGCGTCTATGACGAGCGCGGCGTCGCCCTGCCGATCGATCCCGCCCGCGTGGACGTGGACGCGCCGGTGCTCGCCGAGCGCGACCTGGCGCTGCTCCGCCTACTGTCGCGCATCAAGCGGTCGATGCCAGCGTTTTACGCGCGCGTCAGCGACGTCCGCCGCTCCGGGCGCGACGACATTCTGCTCGTGTTGGAACGGGAGTCTGTCCGGGTGCCGCCGGACGTTTCTATGGAACGGCTGGCTGAAGTCGCGCCCGTCGAGGAGGATCTCGCGCGAAAGCAGCTTCGAGTTGCCGAGATCGATCTTCGTTACCGAGACCAAGTGATCGCCAGACTTCAATGAATATGGAACGCCTGATTGCCGGACTCGATGTCGGGTCGGCGAAGACGACGGCCATCATCGCCGAGGTCGAAGGCGATTTGCCGAGACACCCGTCGATCAAGATCCTTGGCGTTGGTCAGGTAAAGACCACCGGCGTGCATCAGGGCATGGTCTCGGATATCGAGGAAACCACCCGATCGATCAAGAAGGCGATGCAAGACGCGGAGCGGATGGCGGGCATCGAAGCCGAGGAGGTCTTTTGCGGCATCGCCGGCGAGCACGCCCAGGCCATGATCAGCAAGGGCATCGTCGCCGTCAGCCACGATGAGATCGACAAGTCGGACGTCGATCGAGTAAACGAGGTAGCGCGCGCTCAAGCGATTCCGCAGGATCGCGAGCTCCTGCACGCCATACCGCAGGAGTACACCGTCGATCGCAATACAGGAATTCGGGATCCCATCGGAATGAGTGGGACGCGGCTGGAGACCGAGATGTACCTCGTGACCATCGGAACGTCTCCGCCGATTCACCTCCGGCGCTCAGTCGAGCGCGCCGGCTACAAGATGCGAGAGCTCGTGCTGGAGCCGTTGGCCAGCGCACTGGCTGTGTTGACCGAAGACGAGAAGGAGCTTGGTGTGGCACTCGTCGAGGTTGGTGCGAGCGTCACTGATCTCGCGATCTTCCACGAGGGAAAGATCCGGCATCTCGGCACGATTCCGTTCGGCGGACGCAATGTCACGCGTGACATCGTCCACGGGCTCGGTGTGACACAGGCCGACGCGGAGCGCCTGAAGGAGCGTTACGGTTGCGCGTACGAGCCGCTCATCGACCCGGGCGAGGTGATTCAGCTGCCGAGTACGGGTGCGCAAGGCGAGCGCCACATCCCGCGAGAGCTTCTGGCACACATCATCCATCAGCGGTTGGATGAGGTGTTCGATCTGGTCCAGCAGGACCTCTCTTCGGCCGGATTCAATGGGAAGCTGAGCGCCGGCGTAGTCCTGACGGGCGGGGCGGCGTCGATGATTGGCGTTGTCGAGCTGGCGAGCGAGGTGTTCGGCACCGGGGTACGCGTCGGGGTCCCATCGGACCATCTGAGCGGTTTGATCGAGGCGGTGAACTCGCCGCGTTTCGCCACGGCCGTCGGACTGGCTCAGTACGGGGCGAACCGGGTGGCCTTGGGCGGCGTCACGAGCGCGCGACGGCTTCCGCTTGGCAAGGGAATGGAGGGCATTGCCGCGAAGGTGAAGTTCTGGCTTCAGGATTTCTTCTAGTTCTCACATTACAGAAATATCAATAGCGTGCTGGGTAAAGGAGATGCGCCGTGCCCGAGGGTGCACGCATCAAATTTCTGTGAGGTGGAGCACCGGCTGTGGATAACTCCTCGGATGGGAATTCGGTGATTTCCCTCTGTCGTCGGTGAAAAAAGGGGTAGTCGAACGGCAAGAAAGCGTTATATTGCGCGAGCACTTTTGTCCTGAACGACGACCTGCCGTGGGCTGACCGATCGGTCGTCGCTGATGTGGCTTCATCCTTCCTGCTGGTCCGATCCCACCTTCGAAGTACGGAATCGTTCTCAATGATCTTCGAGTTCGAAGAGAGCGCGACGCAGAACGCCCGCATGAAGGTCGTGGGCGTCGGCGGTGGCGGTGGCAACGCCGTCAACCGGATGATCGACGAACACCTCGAAGGGGTGGAGTTCATCTCGGTCAATACCGACGCCCAGGCGCTGCTCCAATCCAAGTCCGACGTCAAAGTCCAGATCGGGAAAAAGCTGACACGCGGCCTCGGCGCCGGTGCTCGCCCCGAAATTGGGCGTCAAGCGATTGAAGAAAACCGTGACGAGGTCTCGCGAACGATGTCGAGCGCGGATCTCGTGTTCATCACCTGCGGCATGGGTGGCGGAACAGGTACGGGCGCGGCACCGGTGATCGCCGAGCTCGCGAAGGAGGCGGGCGCGCTCACCGTGGGCATCGTCACCAAGCCGTTCCTCTTCGAGGGACGGAAGCGTATGCGGCAGGCGGAACAGGGCATCGCCGACATGCGCAAGAACGTGGACACGATGATCGTCGTGCCGAACGAGCGGCTCCTCGCCGTCGTCGGCAAGGGTATCCCGTTCCAGGACGCGCTGAAAAAGGCCGACGAAGTTCTCCTCCACGCGACCCAAGGTATCTCGTCGCTCATTAGCGTGACCGGTCTCGTCAACGTCGACTTTGCCGACGTCCGCACGGTCATGCAGGCCGGCGGCTCGGCGCTCATGGGCACCGGCATCGGCCGCGGCGAAAACCGCGCGATGGAAGCCGCCCAACAGGCCATCAGCTCCCCATTGCTCGACAACGTCAGCGTGTCTGGCGCGACGGGCGTCCTCGTGAACATCACGGGCGGTGCCGACCTCACGCTTGGCGAAGTGCACCAGATCAACGAGATCATCCACGACGCTGTCGGAGACGACGCCGAGATCATCTTCGGCGCCGTGCACGAGCCGGCGATGCAGGGCGAGATCCGCGTCACCGTCATCGCCACGGGCTTCGACCGCGCGCTTCAGATCGGAACGCCGGCGCAGACCCCCGTTTCGATGCCGAAAGGCAGTCCGCCGGTCATTCCGTTCCCGAACACCCGGCCCGCCCGTGTCACGGGTCAGACGACGCGCACTCCCGAGCCGCCCCGCGCCAACCGCCCCACGAATGAAAAGGGTGATCTGAACGACATGGAGATCCCGACCTTCATTCGGAGGCAGATGGATTGAAGCCCGGGTTCGTCAGAGTTGCTCTGTACTCCCTTGTCGCGCTGGCCTTGGCCGGCGCGCTTCGCTTTACCCCGCCCCTTCCCGATCCGGAACGCAAACCGGCGGAAGTCTTCGCCGTTCAAGCGGGTCAGCCGGCGTGGAAGCTTCGCTTCGACACATTAGGCAAAGGCGAATCGCTTCAATCTTTGTTCAAGCGCGGCGGCCTCACTGAAGCATCCGCCGTTCGTGCCGTTCAAGCCGCGGCGTCAGCATCACTCGACCAGCGTCGGATCCCGAGCGGGATGCCCGTCACGCTCAAGTCGCAGGCGGCTGATTCGAGCCCGTCGGAAATCACGCTTCAGGTCGCGATCGATCGGCTGCTGCATCTGCACCGCAGCGGTGATGCATGGGTCGGTCAAGAAGAGCGCGTGCCCTGGACGACGGACACGATTGTCGTCGTCGGAACCATTGTGTCGAACTTGTACGACGCAATGGATGCGAGTGGCAAACGAGACTTGCCGGATGGCGCCCGGCAGCAGCTCGCCTGGTCGCTCGCCGACGTCTACGAGTATCGCGTCGACATGAGCCGCGATCTTCAAAAGGGCGATGAGTTCCGAGTGCTGGCCGAGCGGTCGGTGACTCCGGCCGGCGCGGTGCGCATTGGAAAGATCGTTGCCGCGGCGTTCAAGCTCTCCGGCTCGGTCATCGAGGCGATCCACTTCGCAAGCCGATCGGTGAGCGGCGAGTACTTCGACCAGACCGGCAAGTCGATGCGGGCCGCCTTCCTGCGCGCGCCGCTCGAGTTCCGACGTATCAGTAGCGTGTTCGGCGGACGCGAGCACCCGGTGCTTGGTGGCTGGCGGATGCACAAAGGAACCGACTACGCGGCAAACACCGGCACGCCGGTGCGCGCGATCGGCGACGGCGTCGTGGTCCGCGAAGGGTGGGGAAGCGGGTACGGGAATGTCGTCGAGATCCGTCACCGCAACGGCTTCGTCACGCGTTACGGCCACCTCAGCCGATTTGCCAGCGGCGTCCACACGGGATCGCGCGTCAGCATCGGTCAGACGATCGCGTTCGTCGGCAGCACCGGCCTCGCGACCGGTCCGCATCTCCATTTCGAGGTGCTGGTCAACGGCCAACAGCGAGATCCTCGCGTCGCACTTCGTTCCGCCGGCGGCGATCCGATTCCCACGGCCGAGCGTGACGAGTTCGGGCGTGTGAAGGACCAACTGATCGCATCGCTCGACACGCCGACGTCGGGCGTCACGAAGCTCGCTCAGCGCTGACGAGTCCGTCGCCGGGCGCGAGCCGAGCATTTAGGTTTCGCGCATGTCGCCGTGGCTCCTCGCGATCCTTGCAGGGCTCATCGTCGCGCTCATCCAGTATGGTCCACGTGAGCTCCGCAATGCATCGAGCCTGATCACGGCGGCGTTGCGCGCGGGGGCCGTTGCGCTTGTCACCGCCTTGCTCCTCGATGCTCCGGCTGGCTTCTCCAAGCCGGTTCCCGCCTGGGCCGCGCTCGACGCATCGCTCAGTATGTCACGCGGCGACACCACCCTCTGGCGTGCGGCCCGCGACTCGATCAGCCGCGCCGGGGCTGACTCGGTCTTTCTGTTCGGCGACTCGGTACGTCGTGCAGACACGACCAGCCAACCGCACGACCAAGCGACCGTTCTGCGCCCAATGGTCGAGCGAGCGCTCGGCGCGGGGCATCCACTGATTGTCGTCACGGACGGCGAGATCGACGACCCGGATGCCGCGCAGGTGCTTCCGCCGGGCTCACGGATGATCGTGCTGTCTCATCCGCCACAACGCGACGCGGCGGTGGCCTCGATTGAGGCACCGCGTGCGGTCGTCAGCGGCGACACGGCAGAGATTCGAATCGGCATCGCAGCCGGAGCGCTCGGCTCGCGCCGGGGGATGCTCGCCCTGTCGCTGGAGGGGTCGCCGATCGCGCAGCAGGCCTTCGATTCACTGCCGGCGTTCGGTGAACGCGTCGTCGCGGTGAAGGTGAAGCTCGAGAGTAGTGGAGGCGGCGGGCCCGAAGTCCTGCGCGCCGTGGCGACCGCGGCGGAGGACGCCGAGCATCGCAACGATACCCTCGCGGTGGCGGTGGATGTGTCACGGGCGGCGAGTGCGGTGTTCGCATCCACGTCTCCCGACTTCGACGCGCGCTATGCGCTCGCCGTGTTGCGCGGCTCGCTGGGGATTCCAACGCGCGGTTATTGGAAGGTCGCGCCGGGTGAATGGCGAAACGAAGGCACGTTCACTCCCGTTCCGGAGTCGGAGGTCCGGCAGGCGTTGCGCGACGCTCCCGTCGCGGTGATTCATGGTGATACCGGGGCGTTCGGCGATCCTCGGAAGGCGACGTCTGGTCCCCTCGCGTTGATCGTCACGTCGGCAACCGACGGCGAGTGGTATCCGGCCTCGGCGCCGGCGTCGCCGATCGCGCCGGCCCTGTCCGGCGTGGTATGGGACAGTCTCCCTCCCGTGGCCGAGGCCGCGCAAACGCCAACCGGGAACTGGACGGGCATCGAGACGCGCCGCGGCCGCGGAGAAGAGCGCAAGCCGCTCGTCGTCGGCACCGATTCTCCGCGGCGTGTCGCGGTGATCGCGGCGGCGGGCCTCTGGCGATGGCGCTTTCGCGGCGGGGTCGCCGCGGATGCATTCACGGCCTTCTGGGGCGGGATCTTCGACTGGCTCGCCGCCGAGCGCGCTGATCGCCGCGCGGCCGTTCCCGACGAGCGGGTCGTGCATGCCGGCGAGCCGGTGCGATGGCGCAAGGGTTCGCCAGCCGATTCGGTGGTGTCGGTCGCGCTGCACGCGCGTGGCACCGCGCGCGTGGATTCGCTGACGCTGCGCTTCCCGCCGGATGCGAATGTGGTGGAAAGCAAGCCGCTCGCGGCCGGTATCTATGACGTCACGACGCAGGGTGGAAAGTCATTGCTCGCGGTGAATGCGTCCCGTGAATGGCTGCCGCGAGCGCCGCGCGTGTCAGCGGCGAAACAGCGCGGCGCGCTCTCTGCCGACACAGCACCGCGGTTGCGCGGGGCGGGGTGGGCATACGCGCTCGCGATATTGCTGTTGTGCGCCGAGTGGCTGCTTCGCCGCCGGCATGGGATGCGATGACTGGAATGGACTAGATGCGGCTTCTTCGTAAATCGGGTGATGTTCCCAAGCGTTCGCTCTGGCAGAGAATCAAGGACATCGCGATGCTCGACGTCGCGGTGCTTGCCACGGGCGGCGTGGCGCCGGGGTCGGTCGAGGACCTCGAGCAGCTGTTGCTCGAGGCGGATTTCGGCGTACCGGTGACGCTCCGACTGGTCGAAGAAGTCGAGCGCCGCGCGTCGCGCGGCCAGGTGCGAACGCAGGACGAATTTCGCAATGCTCTTACCGAGGGCGTAGCGACCGCGCTGCTCACGGGAAACAACGACTCTCGGCTCGCGACCGCTGGCTCGCCACCGACGGTGATTCTCATCGTCGGCGTGAACGGGGCCGGGAAGACGACCTTTATCGGAAAGCTGAGCGGACGCTTCCGCGGCGAAGGAAAGCGTGTGATGGTCGCGGCGGGCGACACCTTCCGCGCCGGGGCGATCGATCAGTTGCGGGTGTGGGCCGAGCGGACGGGCGCGACGTTCATCGGTTCGAAAGCGGGCGCCGATCCCGCGGCGGTCGCGTTCGATGCCATCGACGCCGCGACGACGCGGGGGGTTGATGTTCTCATCGTCGATACCGCCGGGCGCTTGCACACGAGCGAGAGCTTGATGGACGAGCTGCGCAAGGTCGCGCGTGTCATTGCGAAGCGCTTACCCGGTGCTCCACACGAGACGCTGCTCGTTCTCGACGGCACCATCGGCCAGAACGCCGTGCAGCAGGCGAAAATCTTCGCCGCGGCGGTGCCGATCACGGGGTTGGTGGTGACGAAGCTCGACGGGACCGCTCGTGGAGGTGTGGTCGTCGCCGTCCACGAAGCGATCGACGTTCCCGTCAAGTTTCTCGGTGTTGGCGAAGGCGCGGATGATCTCGAGTCGTTCGAGGCGCGCGAGTTTGCGAAAGCAATGCTGAGCGACGAGTAGCCGCGTCTCGAGCTCGATGGCGCCCGTGCCAGAACGGCCCCGACCCCAGCGCCTTTTTCTCGACACGCCGGTCACCTATCTGAAGGGAGTGGGGCCGGCGCGTGCCGAGGCCCTCCGCCGACTCGGAATCGTCACGGCCGGCGACCTGCTCTATCACGTTCCACATCGGTACGAGGACGCGAGCACGGTGGCGCCGATCAGCAGCCTCGAGCCGGGGATGCACGGTACCGTCATCGGCACCGTCGTCTCGAAGGGGATCATCCCGACGCGCAAGGGGCTCCGCATCTTCCAGGCGGTCTTGCGCGATGATTCCGGAATGATAGAAGTCTCATGGCCCGGACAGCCGTTCCTCGATCGCGCGATCACCAAAGGCGACGTTCTGCTCGTGACGGGGAATGTTCGATTCTTTCACGGGCGACAGTTGCAGCCGCGGGAATACGTCAACCTCGGCGACGAAGCGTCGACGACGATGGGCGGGCGGGTCCTCTCGGTGTATCCCGCGACCGAGGGCCTCTCCTTCAAGCAGATCCGCGCGATCGTCGACGCGCACCTCGACGCCTTGCTGCCGCTCGTCGTCGAATATCTTCCGTCCGACATCGTGCGCGCGGCCGACGTGCCGGACATCGCGACCGCGTTGCGGATGGTGCACCGGCCGGCGACGATCGCCGAGGCGATGCGCGGGCGCTCGCGACTTGCCTTCGAAGAGCTGTTTTTCGTCCACATACTGCACCAACGGGCCAAGGAGCTCGCGCGGGAAAAGCGGACGGGGATCACCTTCACGAACAGGCGCGAGCTCACGACTCGCCTCCGCGAGTCGCTCCCATTCCAGCTCACCGGAGCCCAGGTCCGCTCGGTCCGCGAGATCTTCGCGGATATGTGCAGCGATCGTCGCATGCAGCGGCTGCTGCAAGGTGACGTCGGAAGCGGGAAGACCGTCGTCGCGCTCTTCGCGGCGTTGCTGGCGATCGAGAACGGCTACCAGGCCGCGATCATGGCGCCCACGGAGCTGCTTGCCGAACAGCACCGCGAGTCGATGACACGTCTCCTTGCGCCGTTGAACATCGAGCCGTTGCTGATCACTGGCAGTGTGCCGTCGCGCGAGCGAAAAGCCGCGGCCGCGAAACTGGCGACCGAGGAGCCGGTCCTCGTCGTCGGCACGCACGCCCTCGTGCAGGAAGCGACGCAGTTCGCGAACCTTGGCTTTGCCGCGATCGACGAGCAGCATCGGTTCGGAGTAGAACAGCGGAAGGCGTTGGCGGCAAAGGGAACCTTCCCGGACGTCTTGCTCATGTCCGCGACGCCAATTCCGCGCTCGCTCGCGTTGACGCTGTACGGCGAGCTGGATTTGAGCATGCTCGACGAGCGCCCGCCCGGACGAAAGCCCGTGACGACCGGCCTGCGGCGCGAGTCCGGCCGCGCGCGCGTCCTGCAGTTCGTCGACCGGCAAATCGACCTCGGCCGCCAAGGCTACATCGTGTATCCGGTGATCGAAGAGTCGGAGAAGACAGACCTCAAGGCGGCAACGACGATGTTCGAGACGCTCGCCGGCGGCGCCTTCGCGCATCGGCGGCTGGCGCTTCTCCACGGCCGAATCCCGAGCGATGAACGCGACGAGATCATGCGCCGCTTCCGCGACCGGGAGATCGACTTGCTGGTCGCAACGACGGTCATCGAGGTGGGAATCGACATTCCGAACGCCACGGTGATGCTCATCGAGCACCCCGAGCGCTTCGGTCTGTCCCAGCTCCATCAGTTGCGCGGTCGTGTCGGCCGTGGCGCCGATGAGTCGTACTGCATTCTGCTCGGCGATGTGAGCCCCGAGGTCGCGGAACGGCTGCAGATCTTTGTCAGGACGGACGATGGCTTCGAGATCGCGCGCGAAGATCTGCGGATGCGCGGAATGGGCGACTTGTTCGGCGAACGACAGAGTGGCGTTCCTACCTTTCGCATTGCCGATCCATTGCGCGACGAAGCGCTCAGCGAGAGCGCGCGCGCTGCCGCGGAGAAATTGCTTGCGCGCGATCCCGACTTGGCGAAAAAAGAAAACGCGCCGTTGCGACGCGTTCTGGGCGACCGGTACGCGAAGTCGCTCGAGCTATTCCGCGTGGGTTGAATCGGCGGCTCACCGCTTTCCAGGCGGCTGCGCCAATCGCCGCTTGATTCGCTCCAGCTCCGCGTTCGCCTTCGCCAACTCGTCCTTCAACCGCTTTATTTCGGCGTCCGCGTTGGCGTCAGGCGGGCGCTGGTCTGGCCGAGTGTCGGAGGCCGGACGATTTGGTGGCGTCGCCGGCTCGTGGACGGCCACGCTCGCCGACGCCGCCAGACGATTTGCCGCATCCAGCTGGGCTGCAACGCGACGCAGGGTCAGCGCTTCAGCAGCGTGATCGTGCGGTCCCGGATTCGCGAGGTAGGCGTCGAGCGTCGCCAGTCCGACGGCTAGGGAGCCGTTGCGATTGCTCGGATCGAGACGAAACATCGCTTGCCAGAATCCCGCTTCGCCGGCTTCATGGCTCCCCTGATGCCGCCGCGCAAATTGGCCGAGTAGACTGTCGGCGGCGTCGAACTCCCCGCGGCCGGCTCGTTCCTGGGCGGTCGCCAATGTGCGCGGCCATTCGCGGTCCGCGACGGGCGCGGGGTTGGGGTGCAGGACCTGAGAACAGCCGCCCGACATGAGGGCGGCGACGACGAGCAGGGCGCGCACGCCGATGCCGCGCCTCACACCGGAACGGGCTGGGGACGCTGCGCGGGATGTCGCCCGCTGACCCTGACAGGCAGGGCGATAGAAAACGTGGTACCGACCCCAGGCGTGCTCTCGCACAAGATCGACCCTCCGTGGGCCTCCACAATCTGCTTGGCGATGGCAAGTCCCAAGCCGGACCCGGCGGCCCGAGCAGATCGCTGGTTGTCGGCCTGATAGAATTTTTCGAAGATGCGCGGAAGCTGCTCGGGAGGAATTCCTGCCCCGGTATCGTGGACGCGCATCAGAACGGCATCGTCGTCCATCGGCTCGATGTTCAGCTCGACCGTTCCGCCGTGCGGGGTGAACTTGAAGGCATTTGACAACAGGTTTCCCAAGACTTCGTTGATGCGATCAGCGTCCCAGAAGACCTCGTCGGGCAGGTCGGCCTCGCGTTCGACGCGGAAGTCGATCTCGCGCTGAACGGCGAGCACGTGGAACGCCCGCTCGAGATCCGTGACCAGTCGATTCAACGAAGTGGCGCGAGGTTCGAGGCGTCCGCCGCCGGCCTCGAAGCGGCTCACGTCGAGGAGCTGTTTGACCAGTCTGAGCAAGACGTTCGCCTGGGTCGTGAGTGTTCGGTGAACCTCTTTTTGCTTCGCGTCGACGCGACCGTACACTCCTTCCTCGAGCAACTGGAGATAGCCGATCATCACATTGATCGGCGTTTTGAGCTCGTGTGACGCCACCGACACGAATTCCGCCTTCAATTTGTCCAACTCGGCGAGTTGCCGAGTCATCTCGTCGAAGCTGGCGGCGAGCTGCCCGAATTCGTCGGTTCGTGACTCGGTGGCCTTGAGCCGATACGTGAGATCTCCGTCGGCCACGGCACGCATTCCCGAGCGCAGCTCGAAGATCGGACGGCTGATCGTGCGGGTCAGCCAGATCGAGATCACCGCCGCGATCGCGATGGCCAGCAAGAGCGCACCGAACGATCCCGACGTGATGTACGCGATGCGTGTGGTTTCATCCTCGACGCGCTGCGACGTCCGCTGGCGAACCTTCTGCTCCGCGGCGCGGACGACCGAGTCAGCGCGATTGAGCGCGGGAACGAAAGCGTGAGCCGATAGCGAGTCCGCCAGCGCCGTCTGGTCGTCCAGTGCGGCATGGTACTCCGACGGCGCGGCGGCGCTGATCAGCTGAATCGACGTCGAGATATCGGAGGCGAAGCTGGGCAGGTTGTAATGGGCCAGGGTGTCGGCCAGGCGCGCGGCGTGGAACAACTCGCGGTCCATGGCGGCGCTTGACGCGACGTCACGCGAAAAGAGCAGCGCGAGCTCCTCGCGTCGAAGGTCGTTCAGACCGTCGCGAAGACGGCCAAGGACCATCAGCGCGGCGATCTCCGTCTCGCGGAGCTGCAGCGCGTCCGTCCGCAGCCGAAAGAGCGAAGACACCGCAAAGACGAGCGGACCGACGAGGATGATCGCAATGGTGACGAGACCAATGACGAGCCTCGAGCGCAGGGTCATCGCTGGGGGGTGCGAAGCGTTCAGGGTGTGCGATTTACCGATGCAAGGACGACGCCGAGACGCCGGCGTCGGGCTGAGGGGTACCAGGAGTCTAACGGCAGCGATAGCGTTAAGGCTCGTCACGCCAATCACATTTACACGCCTTCCACGCGCGCCACGCACATGGCCGACCCAACGCCGCGCATTGTCGACCTTTCCCAACATGTTGGAAAAACCATCACCGTCCGCGGGTGGGTGACCCATGTCCGCTCCTCCGGCAAGGTTGCGTTTGCCGTAATCCGTGACGGGACGGGAATCGTCCAAGCTGTGTTCGTGAAGACGCAGCTTCCGCCGGAGGTCTGGGAGCGTTTCAAAGATCTCACGCTCGAGACGTCCGTGCATGTAACTGGCGAGGTGCGCGCTGAACCGCGCGCCCCCGGAAGTCACGAACTCGGTGTGACCGGCCTCACCATCATCGGACCGAGCCCGATTGACTACCCGATTCAGCCGAAGGAGCACGGAATCGACTTCCTGCTCGACAACCGGCATTTCTGGCTTCGCAGCAATCGGGTCCGCGCCATCTTCTCGATCCGGAACGAGATCGAACAGGCGATTCACGATTTCTTCTATGCGCGCGGCTTCCTGCGGATCGATACGCCGATCCTCACCGCGGCGATCGGCGAACGGAGTGGCCTCTTTTCGACGGAATATTTCGACGAAGGAAATGCCTACCTCGCGCAGACTGGTCAGCTCTACGGCGAAGCCGCGGCGGCCGCGTTCGGGAGCATCTACACCTTCGGTCCGACGTTCCGCGCCGAGAAGTCGAAGACGCGCCGCCACCTGACCGAGTTCTGGATGATCGAACCGGAGGTCGCGTGGAACGACTCGGCGGACAACATGCGGCTCCAGGAAGACTTCGTGTCGTACCTCGTCGAGCGCTGTCTGGAGCGTCGCGCCGCCGAACTGCGTGAGCTCGAGCGCGACACCGCGCCGCTCGAGCGCGTGAAGCCGCCATTTCACCGCGTGAATTACACGGAGGCGGTCGAGATCCTCCAGAAGCGGGGCAGCAGCATCACCTGGGGCGACGACCTTGGCGCCGAAGACGAAGCGCTGCTCGTCTCGGAGTACGACCGCCCCGTCTTCGTGATGAATTATCCCAAGGAAGCAAAAGCGTTCTACATGAAGGAGAATCCGGAGGACCCGCGGACCGTCCTCTGCGACGATTGCCTCGCGCCGGAAGGCTACGGCGAGATCATCGGCGGCTCACAGCGCGAAGACGACTACGATCGACTGCTTCATCGCATCAACGAGGAAGGCCTCCCCGTCGACGCGTATGGCTGGTATTTGGATTTGCGAAAGTACGGAACCTTCGTGCATTCCGGTTTCGGCCTCGGCCTCGAGCGCACGGTCGCCTGGATCTGCGGCCTGCCGCACATCCGCGAGGTGATCGCGTTCCCCAGGATGATGCATCGATTGAAACCGTAGTCACCGCAGGCAGAGAAAAAGAAACGGGATGCCGAGGCATCCCCTTTCCTTTTCCTGCCGTTGACCGGTCACGCCGTCTCCGCGCCTTTCTGCCAAATCCGTGCAATTCTCAGTGTCCAAATGCTGTTGACGGAGCCGGAGGCGTTGTAGCGGCTTAACTCGCCACTACTCACGTCGAGCTGAAGTCATTTTCGACACGGATAACAGCACGGATTTGGCGGAAAGGCGCGGAGACGGCGTCAAAGAAGTTCTTAGTTGATTGAACTAGTTGCTTGTTTCGCCTCCTTTCACCTCGTCCCAGAGGCGATCGAGTTCCTCGAGTGACGCGGCACCGACTTTGAGTCCCCGCTCGGCGGCGAGTCGCTCGACGCCGGCGAAACGACGGGCGAATTTCAGGTTGGCTTTGTCGAGAGCGAGCGCGGGATGGACGTCGGCCTTTCGGCACAAATTCACGACGGCGAACAGCAGGTCGCCCAGCTCGCCCTCGAGTCGCTCGTGGGCTGCGTCATACCGTGGGACGCCTGACGGTGCCGCGCGACGCTCGGCGAGCTCGCCTCGCACCTCCTCCAACTCCTCTTCTACTTTCTCGATCGGCCCATTGACGTCCGGCCAATCGAAGCCGACGCCGGCGGCGCGGTCCTGAAGGCGAAACGCGCGGTGCAGGGCAGGGAGATCGACCGGCAACCCGTCGACGATGCTTTCCCGCTTCTTCGCCTTCATCTGCTCCCACGGCTGCTTTACGCCGTCGCCGTAGAGGTGCGGGTGGCGGCCCTTCATTTTCACAATGAATCCCTCGGCGACGTCCTGCAACGTGAACGCGCCGCGTTCTTCCGCCAACACCGCGTGGAACAGAACCTGGAGCAACAGGTCGCCGAGTTCTTCGCGGAGACGTGCATCGTCGGCGCCGCGGATCGCGTCGTCGACCTCGTACGCTTCCTCGATCAGGTATGGCCGGAGGGATTCGTGGGTCTGAGCGGCATCCCACTCGCACCGTGCGCGGAGATCGCGCATCAAAGCGATCGTATCTTCAAGTGTTGGTTTGGCTTGCATAGGCTCCTCGGGTCCGGTATACTACCCGGCCTCGCGAGTCCGGACAATGCATAGCTTGATGCGCCGCGCCTGGGTCGAAGTCGACCTTGGCGCGTTGTTACGAAACGCCACGTCATTCGCCGCGCACGCCGGCGTTCCGATCCTTCCGATGGTGAAGGCGGACGCCTATGGGCTCGGCGGCGTTCGCGTCGCGCGGGCGCTCGACGAGCTCGATCCCTGGGGCTTCGGGGTTGCGACGACGATCGAAGCCGAAGAACTCCGCGCGGTCTCGATAACTCGTCCGATCGTCGTGTTCACCCCATTGCTCCCTGGCGATTTCGATGCGGCCGTTCGTGCGCGGTTGACGCCCGCGTTGGGCGACAAATCGGCGATCGAACAATGGCTGCCGACGCGACTTCCATGGCAACTCGCGATCGACACGGGGATGAGCCGCGCCGGCATTCAGTGGAACGCGATTGATTCACTTCGTGAGGTGTTGGCCGTCCATCCGCCCGAAGGGGTCTTCACGCATTTTCACTCCGCCGAGCGAAGTGACGAATCGAGGATCGAGCAAGAACGTCGATTCGACGAGGCGCTGGCGCGTCTCCCATTTCGGCCGTCGCTCGTGCACGCCGAGAACAGTCCGGCGGTCGAACATCGGGGTCCGTCGCGCTGGTCGATCGCGCGGCCGGGGATTTTTCTGTACGGCGTCGGTAGCGGGAACGCCCCGCAAATCCAACCGGAGTCGGTCGTGTCGGTGCGCGCGCGCATCGTCGAGACGCGATTCATCGACGCGGGCGAGGGCGTGAGTTACGGCGCGACCTTCCGCGCGCCGAGCCGTCGCCGAATCGCCACGTTGGCCATCGGATATGCTGACGGCTACCGACGCGTCTTGGGCAATCGCGCGCAAGTGCTGATCTGTGGAAAGCGAGCCCCCGTCGTCGGCGTGGTCACCATGGACATGACGATGGTGGACGTGACGGACGTACCGTGCGAAGTCGGTGATGTTGCGACGCTCATCGGAGCCGACGGCGAAGACCGCATCGACGTGAGCGAGGTCGCGCGGCTGGGTGAGCTCAGCCCCTATGAAGTGCTCACCGGCCTTCGCGGGCGCCTGCCTCGTCGCTACGTCGAGGCAGACGAGTGAGCCGACGCGCGGCCATCATCGTTCTGGACGGCGTCGGTATCGGTGAGGCGGAGGATGCGGCCTCGTACGGCGATGCAGGCAGCAACACGCTCGGCAACCTCGCGCGGGTCGTCGGCGGAATGACGCTGCCGACGTTGCAGCGCGCTGGTCTCGGGAACATCGCCCCACTCGACGGCGTCGCACCCGCGAAGCCACCGATCGGCGCGTGGGGTTTGATGCAGCCGCGCTCCGCCGGCAAGGACAGCACGACGGGCCACTGGGAGATCGCTGGACTTCATTTGTCTCGGCCGTTTCCCACGTACCCAAACGGATTCCCTCGGGAGGTCGTCGACGAATTCGCTCGAGCGACGGGTCGGCCGGTCATCGGAAACGTTGTCGGAAGCGGGACCGTCGTCATCGACAGGTTTGGGCCGGAACATCAGCGCACCGGCGCGTGGATTCTCTACACGTCGGCGGATTCGGTTTTTCAGATCGCCGCGCACGAACACGTGGTCGCGTTGAACGAGCTATACGCGGCCTGCGAGACCGCTCGGCGGCTGCTCGTGGCTCCGCACGATGTTTCTCGCGTCATTGCCCGTCCGTTTATCGGAGCGCCGAATTCCTACACCCGCACGAAGAACCGGCGCGATTATTCCATCGCGCCGCCCGGCGAAACACTGCTCGACGCGCTGGCTGCTGGCGGAATCCCTCGTTCAGGAGTTGGTAAGGTCGACGACCTCTTTGCGGGTCGCGCGATCGCGTCGCGTCACACCGCCAACAACGCCGAGGGGATCGCGGCGGTGAGCGATTGGCTGGATAGCGAGGTAAGTGGGTTACTTTTCACGAACTTGGTAGATTTCGACCAAGCTTTCGGGCACAGGAACGACACTTCGGGGTTCTACGGGGCACTCCGCGAGTTTGACGCGGCCCTCCCGGAACTGCTGGCTTTGCTACGCGAGGACGATCTGCTCTTCATCACCGCCGATCACGGCAACGACCCGACGACCCCGTCGACCGATCACGCCCGTGAAAATGTGCCTCTCCTGGCTCTCGGGCCGGCCGTTCGTCCAGCATCGCTCGGTCGCCGCGAAACGTTCTCGGACCTCGGCGCCACGGTGGCGGAATGGCTCGGTGTGAGCTTCCGCGGCCGCGGTCAGTCGTTCCTCGGCCAGTTGATCGCCGGTTAAATGACCGTCGAACAAAGGCCGGGAGTGGATTTTCCCGGCGATGAACGCACACGGACGGTCTTGCGCGAGCGCGCGTTCGCCGCGATGGACCGCGCCTACGCGCCGTATTCGAAGTTTCGCGTCGGCGCCGCGCTGCTGGCGACGGATGGCAGCATCGTTGAAGGCTGCAACGTAGAAAACGCCGCGTTCCCGGCGGGAATTTGTGCGGAACGGAGTGCGGTAGCCGCCGCGGTAGCGCGTGGAAATCGCGGGTTCGACGTCATCGTGGTGGCGACGGAAGCCGACGAACCCACCCCCCCCTGCGGCATGTGCCGCCAAGTCTTAGAGGAGTTTTCTCCTCACATGCTCGTCATCGCCGTCACTCGCGGCGGGCGAGAAGCAACGTGGACGCTCGATGAACTCCTGCCCCAAGCGTTCACGCCTGAGTCCCTGAGCCGGCAATGAACGGAGAGTCTGTCTTGAATCGGAAGTCTGCCCTGACGATGGTCGCGGTGATTGCGACCTTCGCCATCGCGGCGTGCAGTGAACAGCTGGATGCCGGCAAGTCCTGCCCTCTGCTCTGCCCGGCGCAAGAGATCAATCTCAAAGACACGGTGCTCGACGCGATCGCGAGCGACACAACCGTGCTCGGAATTCCGCCGATCGGGTCGGAGACCTTTTTGATGCTCTCGTCGCACCACGACACGGTGCAGACGCGCGCGATCATTCGTTTCGACACCCTCCAGAACACGTTCACCGCCGCCAACGCGATCGACAGTACCATTTCGCGAATCGATACGGCCCAACTCGTGCTGCCGATCGACCGAGCCGACAGCCTGCATCGGCCCAGCGGTCCGATCACCCTCGAAGCGTACAATGTCGATACGACGGCGAGCGATACGGCCGTCGCGGCGCTTGCTCCGCTCTTCCGGCCGAGCCGACTGCTTGGGGCGAAGACCTTCGCTCCCGAGTCGATCCTCGACACGCTGAAGATTCCGATCTCGCCGGATACGATCCTCGATCGCATCAACAACGGCACGCACCTTCGGATCGGGCTTCGACTCGTTTCGGCGCAGGGCTTCGACATCCGTATCGGCACGACGCTGAACGGCAACCCGGCGACACTGCGCCTCAAGGTTTCGCCCGACACGGCCGTCCGTCCGCTCTCGATTCAGCCGCTCTCGAACACACCCCCGAACGAGAACTTCGTTTCCGGGCCGCTCGCCGACTTCACGATCGTCTTGCAGGGGAACACCACGACGCCGGTGACTCAACTGGGCGTGGGTGGCCTTCCGTCGCGACGCACGCTGTTTCGGTTCAACATCCCGAACAGAATTCTCGATTCGACGACGATCGTTCGCGCGTCGCTCTTGCTCACACAAACGCCGAATCGAGGCGTGAATCCGAAGGATTCGGTCTGGGTGTTCCCGGTGGCCATCCTCGCGTCGCCGGTGGTGACCGATGCCGGGACGCTTCTGCGCTTCGTCAGCGGCGCCGGATTCCTGGGACTCGACTCGCTGCGCATGGCGCCGGGCGACAGTGGTATTCGGGCGTTCCAGATTGTCGGGTTGGTGCGTACCTGGCACAACACGACGGAAGAAATCAGCCCGAACGCCATCGGCATGCTCAGTGGTTCCGAGGCGCAACTTCCCGCCCAGATCAATTTCTTCTCGACGCAAGCGCCCACGGCGGTCCAGCCGAAGCTCCGGATTACGTACGTTCCGCAGGTCAACATCGGACTTCCGAAATGACCCGATCACTTTCCGCCGGGATCGCATTCGGCCTCATCGCGGCGCTCGCGGACAATTCGTCGGCGCAGGCTGCGCTGAGCACCCAGGGATTTGGGTTCCCGACAGGACAACTGAGCTCTCGGGCGTGGGGAACGGGCGGCTCGATCGCGGAAGTCGATCCACTGTCGCCGGTCAACCCGGCGACGATTTCCATGATCGGAACTCGGCTCGTCAACTTCCAGATCGAGCCCGAGTACCGCTCCGTCTCGAGCTCGGGGGGAATCGACCGCACGACGACGGCGCGGTACCCAGTCGTATTCGGGGCGATTCCGATCAAGTCCTGGGTCATGAGCCTCGGTGCTTCAACGCTCCTCGATCGCACCTCGACCACGGTCTTTCCGTCGACGGAACCGATCAACAGCGGGGAACGGGTCGAGACGACGCAACGAGAGCGTGTCGACGGCGCGATGGATGACATTCGGCTCGCCGCGGCGTGGTCTCCGGCGAGCTGGCTTCGTCTCGGCGTTGGCCTCCACGGGATCGCCGGCCACAATCTCATCGCGGTCACGCAGTCGTTCACCGATTCGTCGCAGTTCGCCACGTTCACCGAAGAGCGATTGTTCGGCTTCACCGGCTTCGCGGCTTCGGCCGGCGTGGAATTGATAACCAGGCTGTTCATGGCGGGCGCGTCGTATCGGCAGGGCGCTAATGTCCAGATGGCGTCGAACGACACGATCATTACGAGCGCGAGGGTGCCGAATCACTTCGGTGCATCGCTCGCGTATACGGGAATCACGAATTCTTCGATCGCCGTGCGCGTGGCGCACGACAACTGGTCGTCGCTCGGACCGCTGGGGGGTCCGGGGTTCAGCGCCGTCGATGGGTGGGACAGCAGCGTGGGCGCGGATCTCGCAGGGCCGCGCTTTCTCGGACGGACGGTCTTTCTGCGCGGCGGTTTTCGCTATCGGACCCTTCCGTTCCAGGCGGACAGCAATACCGTAACAGAGAAGAGCTTCACCGGCGGGTTCGGGACGACGTTCGCCAATCAGCGCGTGCTCGCCGACGTGGCGCTGATTCGCGCGATTCGCACGGCCGACGTGCCGGCCACCGAGAGAGCTTGGACCATCAGCATCGGCCTCAGCATTCGTCCGTGATCGCTCCATGGAGTCATCCACACCGCCAGCCGATGCGCCGCTGATTCTCGTTGCCGACGACGTCGCGGCGAACGTGGAGCTCCTCTTCGATCAGCTCCACGTTCTTGGATTTCGCGCCATCGCCGCCACCGACGGTCCATCGGCCCTCGAGGCGTGCTTCCGGCATCGCCCCGATCTCTGCATTCTCGACGTCTCGATGCCGGCGGGTGATCTCGGCGTGGACGACCGGTCGACGGGCTTCGAGGTCTGCCGCCGGATCAAGCGTGACCCGCGCACCAAGCGCATCCCGGTCATTTTCGTCACCGCGTTGAACGACACTACCGATCGCGTGAAGGCGATCGAAGCGGGCGGCGACGATTTCCTCACCAAGCCACACAATCGGCTCGTGCTCGGCGCGCGCGTCCGCAGCCTGCTCAAGCTCAAGGCGGCCACCGACTCACTCGAGGACACGCTCCGCAAGCTCCGCGAAGTCGAGAAGATGCGCGACGATCTGATGAAGATGATCGTGCACGATCTCAAGACGCCGCTCACGTCGGTGCTGGCGACGATCGAGATGATGGCGGACGGTGATTTCGGTTCGATCAACGACGACCAGCGTCGCATGCTCCTCGACGCCGAAGGAAAGGCGGAGGACCTGCTCGCGCTGATCGGCGACCTGCTCGAAGTCTCCCGCATCGAAGAAGCGACGATGACGCTCGACGTCCAGCCGATCGCGCCGGCCGCGCTGCTGAATGAGATCGTCCACGAATGGGGCATACGCTTTCAGCAGGAGGGGGCGCACGCCGTGGTGGACGTCACCGACGACGCTCCGGTGTTCGAGGCGGATAAAGGGCTTCTCAAGCGCGTCCTCGGAAACCTCGTACAGAATTCGCTCACGCATTCGGCGTCGGCGATTTCGCTCCAGCTCTCGGCGCGTCGGAACGACGACGGAATCCTGTTCACCGTGGCCGACAACGGTCCGGGAATCCCGCCCGAATACCACGAGGTGATCTTCCGCAAGTTCGAGCGCGTGAAGAATCCCAACATGCCGCGTACGCGGAGCTCGGGCCTTGGCCTGGCGTTCTGCAAGCTCGTCGTCGAGGCCCACGGCGGTCGCATCTGGGTCCAGAGCGCCGGCGAAGGGAAGGGCAGCGCGTTCCACTTCTCGCTCCCACGGGCTCCGGCGCACAAGGTCGTTCGCGTAACGGCCGGCGGAGCGGTGCCGGCGTGAGAGTGTTTCTGCGCACCTTCGGGTGTCGCGCCAATCACTACGACACCGAAGCGGTTCGCGCCATGCTCGATGCCGGTGGACACGCGATTGTGTCATCCGTCGGGGAGGCCGACGTCGCCGTGTTCAACAGCTGCGCCGTCACGACCGAGGCCGAAGCCGAGTTGCGGAAAGTCGTCCGGCGCGCGGCGCGCGACCATCCCGAGCTGCGCAGCATCGTCATGGGCTGCGCCGCCGCCCTCGATGACCAGCGTCCGGTGTCGCTGCAGGCGCGGACGCTACCGACAGTCGAGCGTGTTGTGGCGGGCGCGGATCTCATGGCACTCGCGAACGCGCTCGACGTCTCCCCGGAGGTGGCGGCGCGCGGCACCATTGCCCAGAGCACGACGCGCGCGCTCCTTCGCGTGCAGGACGGCTGCGACGAACACTGCACCTTTTGCGCGACGCGAATCGCCCGTGGAAAAAACCGCAGCCGCAGCGCCGACTCATTGATCGACGAAGCGAAGCGACTCGCCGACCGGCATTCGGAGATCGTGATTACCGGGATTCACATCGGCTCGTACGGCGTCGACGTTGGGTCGACGCTCGGCGCGCTCTTGTCCCGCTTGGTGCGCGAAGTCCCCTTGGCGCGATTTCGGCTATCGTCGATCGAAGCAACGGAACTGGACGATGAGCTGGTGGAGCTCCTCGCGGATGCTCCGAATCACGTCGTACCGCACGTCCACGCGCCGCTCCAGTCTGGCTCCGACACGGTTCTGCATCGAATGGGGCGCAACTGGTACACTGCTGCGACCTATGAGCGCGCGATCGACCAACTGGCATCGCGTCTGGATGTTCTCGGGTTGGGTGCGGACCTAATTGCGGGCTTCCCCGGCGAAACGCCAGCCGATCATGAAGCAACGTTGCGGTTCGCCGAGCGCCTGCCGTTCACCTATCTCCACGTCTTTCCATATTCGCCGCGTCCGGGAACAGCGGCGACGCGACTCGGTTCGCCGGTCTCGCCAGTTGTCGCTCAGCGTCGTGCGGCCGAACTTCGACGCGTCGGCGCGGAAAAAGCCGCGGCCTACGCGGCGAATCGCATAGGCGGATTGGCCGACGCGATCGTTGTCGGGCGTGGCAACGCTCGCAAGGCGATTACCGGTGACTATCTCACGGTAGCCGTGCATGACAGTGCCGCCGAGCCGGGCGACCGCTTCGTGGGGACGCTTGAACGCGATACGTCGGGCGCTCTGGCGGTTCGACGCAGCAGCGAGACGCTGACAGCCTACCCGACGTTGAACGCGCAAGCTATTTTGTAAGAATGACTTGCGAGCAGCGCTCCACGGTCTACGTCGAGACGTACGGCTGCCAGATGAACGTCAGCGATTCCGAGCTCATGCTCGGCAAGCTGGCGGCGCATGGCTACGACGCCGTGGATCGTCCGGACGCCGCGGACGTCATTCTTGTGAACACGTGCGCCATTCGCGATCACGCTGAACAGCGAGTGCTCGGGCGCCTCGGTGAGCTGCGGCGGGACATGAAGCCCGGCGCGATCGTCGGCGTGACCGGGTGCATGGCGCAGCGCCTCGGTCCGCAGTTACTCAAAAGGGCGAAGCACGTAAGCGTTGTTCTTGGTCCGGACGGGTATCGCGCGCTGCCGGAATTGATCGAGCGAGCGCGTCAGGGCGAGCGAACGATCGCGACGACGTTCGACCTCGAGGAGCACTACGAGGATTTTCAGCCGCGTCGCTTTGACAAGGTGAAGGCGTGGATTCCGGTGCAGCGTGGCTGCGACTATCGCTGCACCTACTGCATTGTTCCGACGACGCGCGGCGCGGAACGGAGCCGGAAGCTCGCCGACGTCGTGCGTGAAGTGGAGTCAGTTGTCGCCGACGGGATGACCGAAGTCGTGCTGCTCGGCCAAACGGTCAATTCGTATCACGACGGCGAGTACGACTTCGCCGATCTCCTTCGCGCGGTGGGCCACGTTCCGGGCGTTCGACGCGTGCGCTTCACGAGCCCGCACCCGAACGACTTCAGCGATCGCGTGATCGAAGCAATGGCGACCGTGGACACGGTGTGCGAGCACGTGCACCTGCCGATGCAGTCGGGTTCGACGCGCGTGCTCAAGCGCATGCTTCGCCGCTACACTCGCGAGGGCTATCTCGAGTGCGTGGCGAAATTGCGCGCGGCAATTCCCGGCTTGTCGGTGACCACGGACGTCATCGTGGGCTTCCCCGGCGAGACCGACGACGATTTCGAGGAAACGCTTGCCGTCGTGCGCGAAGTCGGCTTCGCCGAGGGGTTCACCTTCAAGTTCTCGCCGCGCGACGGAACTCCGGCGACGCGTATGCCGGCCGAGCTGACCGTACCGGATGAGGTGGCGAGCGACCGGTTGGCGCGATTGGTCGAGACCATTCGCGGCATCGCGCGGGCGTCGAACCTCCAGCAGTTGGGCCGTCGGTACGAGGTATTGATAGAGCGCGAAGCGCGTCGTGGCGACGCCCTGCTGATGTCGCGCACGCGCGACTTCAAGACCGTGCTCGTCCCGGGCGATGCGTCGATGCTCGGCAACTACGCGACCGTCGAGCTCACCGGCACGACCGGGTCGACGTTCACCGGCCAGATCGTTCGCGAGCGCCAACCGCTGCCGATGGCCGGTTGATCCGTCCCGTTCTGCCTGCCACGATTTGATACCAGCGGGGTCAGACCCTGTTTACCCTGTTTACAAAGTTTGTAAACAGGGTCTGACCCCGCTCGGTGCAAAATCACTCCATACGATGGAATAGCCCCGAGCGAAAGAGTTCGATGACGGTGCGAGTCCGCCGGGCCGCCAGCGTGTGGAATGCCGCTCGTTGCCTACTCGCTCGGCGCCTATCTGGCTGGCCTCCTCGCGGGTTTTCAAGGATCCGCGGCGGTAATCCTCGCTGCGGGAATCGCCGCGGGAATGGTCGGAGCGCTCCGCGGCCGACCGGTGGCGGCAACGTTCAGCGCGCTCGCTTTTTCGGGGGCGCTCGTAGCGCACGCGGTGGCGAGGGATGACGTCGTTTGCGCGAAGGACGCGTCGCGGCGACCCGCGCTGACCGTCTTATTGGACCACGATATCGATGATGGTGGGTTCGGCCGCGGCGAGATCCTACCGTGTGGTGGTCCGGTGTCGATCTCCGCGGACGAGGGGCGCGCCGTCGCCGGTTCGGTCGTGGTCGCGCGCGGTGAAATCGTCAGCACAACGCGCGGCCTCCTCGTTCAACACGCCGAATTGCGGCCCGTCAGCCGCCCGTCGCTGCTCGCGCGATGGCGAAACGCCGCCGGCGCGGGAATCGATCGCACCTTCGGATCGGACGCCCCGCTCGTCCGTGCGTTACTCATCGCTGATCGCCACGACCTCGCGCCCGAGTTGCGTGATCAGTTCGCCGCCGCGGGACTCGCGCACGTTTTGGCGATCGCGGGATTGCACGTCGGCATCATCGCGCTGGCGATCGAGATCGCCCTGCAACTCATGGGAGTACCGCGCCGCCGCGCGGCGATCATCACGATCGCGGCGGTGATTCTCTACGTCGCCGTCATCGGAGCGCCGGTGCCCGCCGTTCGCTCCGCCGCGATGCTGACCGTGCTGTTGACGACGCGCATCGCGCAGCGTCCCACCTCGCGCTGGGCGATCGTCACAGTCGGCGCTTGCCAGCCGCTTGTCGATCCGCGAGCGGTACTCGACGCCGGCTACCAGCTGAGCGTCGTCGGAGTGGCGTCGATGATCTCGGCTGGCATCGTCAGCCGGCGAATCGGCGTCCACCAACTGCATTGGCTCGCCAAGTCGATCTTGCTCACGCTCATCGGCACCACCATCGCGACGATTGGATCGGCGCCGATCGTGGCCTGGGTGTTCGGGCGCGTGAGTCTCGTCGCGCCCTTGAGCAATTTGGCGGCGACGCCACTGCTCGAGTTCGCGCAGCCGATGATCTTCGCCGGCATGATCGTCGCGCCGATCCACCCGCTCGCATCGATCTTCGCCGACGCCGCGCACCCGATCCTCGCCGGTCTGATGCTCGTTGCAAGCAAGGCAGCGTCGATTCCGGGCGCATCGATACCGGTCGCGCCGACGGCCTTGGCGACGGGAATTACGGCGGTCATGTCCGGTGGCGTAATCGTCGCGTGCGCGTCGCGAGAATGGCGCATGCCGCTCGCCATCGCCGCCACGGCGGTCGCCGCGCTCATTTGGCTCCCGCTCGCACCCGCGACCTCCGGCAAGGTCGAGCTCCACATGATGGACGTCGGTCAGGGCGATGCGATCGGTTTGCGGACGCCGCACGGCCATTGGGTTCTCATCGACGCCGGCCCGGCGTGGCGTGCCGGCGATGCTGGCCGCTCTACCGTGATGCCATACCTCGGTCGGCGCGGCGGCTCACTGGATCTGTTCGTGCTTTCACATCCCCACACCGACCACGTCGGGGGCGCGCCGAGCGTCCTTCACGCGATGCACCCTGCGACGTACATCGATGCCGGCTTTCCCGGGTCGGCCGAGATGTATCGTGCGTCGCTCGAGCTGTCGCGGCGTGAAGGGATTCGCTGGCGACGCGCCCGCCCCGACGATGTCATCACGATCGACGGCGTTCGACTTCGCATTCTCGCTCCCGACTCGGCGTGGACGTCGAGACTGAAGGATCCCAACCTCGCGAGTGTCGTCCTCCTCGCGGAGTTCGGCGACGTTCGAATGCTGTTCATGGGCGACGCCGAACGTCCCGAAGAAGACTGGTTGCTCGAGCACGAACGCGCCGAGCTGCGCGCAGACGTGCTGAAGGTTGGGCATCATGGCAGCAAGACGAGTAGCAGCGAGCCATTCCTCGACGCGGTGTCACCGAGGTTGGCGCTGGTGTCTGTCGGGGCGGGGAACACCTACCATCTTCCAACCCCAGACGTGCTGCGGCGGATCGCCGCGCACGGGGCTCAGGTATTGCGCACGGACCTCGTCGGCCCAATTGTGGCGCGAACCGACGGTCACCGAATCTTCGTCGAAACCGCGGGAGACCAATGGGAATTGCCGATGCGTTCGCCGCCCTCGCCGCGCCCCTGATCGGTCGGCCGACGACGTTGCCGTCAGGTCTGGTCGCCCGATATCCCGAGCTGGCCGAGGCGCGTTGGCGGCGTGGCGGACTGCCGGTGCGCATCGGCGGATGGTGTCTCGGTCAGCGCGCGGTGTCCGCGATCACTCTATGGCATACCATTTGGCTGGACAGCGAATCGCCGCCGTCGGAAGAATTACTCTTGCATGAAATTCGGCACGTAGCCCAGTTTGAGGCCAGCGCCGCGTTCCCCCTGCTTTACCTGTGGGAGTCCGTGCGGCGCGGCTATTTTAGGAATCGCTTCGAGGTCGATGCCCGGGCGTACGCGGCGTCGCGCGCCCGGCGTACGTGAGAAGGCTCCCGCGACGAGGTGAGTAACGTGGTCAAACACACGGCAACATCGGTCGTCACGATCGAGCGCTTCATCATCGAGGAAGAGAGAAATCACCCCGAGGCGACGGGCGAGCTCTCGGGCATCCTCTACGACCTCGCCCTGGCCGCGAAGATGATCGCCAACAAGGTCCGCAGTGCGGGCCTCGCCGATATCCTCGGCTCGGCCGAGAGCGAGAACGTCCAGGGGGAGGTCCAGCAACAGCTCGATGTCCTCGCCAACGAGATCATCATCAAGGCGATGGACCATGGCGGCCGGCTGTGCGCCATGGCGTCGGAGGAAGAGCCCGACATCATCCAGATTCCCGAAAACTTCAAGTGCGGGAAATATTGCCTTCTGTTCGATCCGCTCGACGGCTCGTCGAACATCGACGTCAACGTCCCGGTCGGAACGATCTTCTCCGTCGTGCGGAAGATCACTCGCGGCCGGCACGGCGAGATGGAGGACATCCTCCAACCAGGGCGTCGACAGGTAGCCGCCGGCTACGTGATCTACGGCTCGAGCACGATGATGGTCTACACGACGGGGCAGGGCGCGCACGGCTTCACCCTCGATCCGTCGATCGGCGAGTTCCTGCTCTCACACCCGAACATCCGCATCCCCGAGACGGGACGCTATCTGTCGGTGAACGACTCGTACGAGGAGCTCTGGGACGACAACGTCCGCACGATCATGCGGAAGTACAAAGGCCTCGACGGCACGTCGAAGGCGCTCAGCACACGGTACGTCGGCTCACTCGTCGCTGACTTCCACCGCAACTTGCTTGGCGGCGGAATCTTCGCCTATCCGGCGAATCGGAAAACTCCACGCGGCAAGCTCCGTCTTCTCTACGAAGCGAATCCCCTCGCGTTCATCGTCGAACAAGCGGGCGGCGCCGCATCCGACGGAGCTCAGCGGGTTCTCGACGTCTTGCCTACGGAGCTGCATCAGCGCACGCCGTTGTTCATCGGCAGCAAGCACGAAGTAGAGCTCGCGAAGCGCGTGCTGGGCGGTGCGCCGGAGCTCGTCGGCGCCTGATCGCCAAGAGTTCCATTCAAGGCCTGCTTCGTTCATTTTTGGAAACACAGAGATCACCGAGATCACAGAGGACTGCTGTGGCTCCTCCGTGATCTCGGTGATCTCTGTTTTTGAAAGCTCTCGGCCTACCGCTGTAGTAGCCAGCCCGGTGCGAATAACGAAATGGCTGACCGTCCCGCATCCACACCGTCCGGAATTCCGGTTGACGTGACATACCGACCGGACCCAGCTCCGGTCGATTATGCCAACGACCTCGGCGACCCGGGTGCATTCCCGTTCACCCGCGGCGTACAGCCCACGATGTACCGAGGCCGCCTCTGGACGATGCGCCAGTATGCCGGCTTCGGCACCGCGGCGGAAACGAACCGACGATTCCGGATGTTGCTCGACGCCGGCCAAACGGGGCTGAGCGTCGCGTTCGACTTGCCGACGCAGATGGGCCTCGACTCCGATTCGCCGCGCGCTTTTGGCGAGGTCGGTCGTGTCGGCGTCGCGATCGACAGCGTCGACGACATGCACGTGCTGCTCGAAGGCATTCCGCTCGATACCGTTTCGACGTCGATGACGATCAATGCGACGGCGACGACGCTGCTCGCGATGTACATCGTCGTCGCCGAAGAACGGGGGATCTCGCGCGATCGCCTGAGCGGCACGGTGCAGAATGACATTCTCAAGGAGTACATCGCGCGCGGAACGTACATCTATCCGCCCGAGCCGAGCCTGGCGCTCATTGCCGATCTCTTTCGCTTCTGTGCCGCAGAAGTGCCGAACTGGAATCCGATCTCGATCTCCGGCTACCACATTCGCGAGGCCGGCGCGACGGCGGTCCAGGAGCTCGCGTTTACGTTTGCGAACGCGATCGAGTATGTGAAGCGTGCGATCGATGCCGGACTGGCGATCGACACCTTTGCGCCGCGGCTGTCCTTCTTCTTCGCGGCGCACAACGACTTGTTCGAGGAAGTCGCAAAGTTCCGCGCCGCGCGACGACTCTACGCGCGCTTGATGCGCGACCGCTTCGGTGACGCGAGCGCGCGCCTGCGGTTTCACACGCAGACCGGCGGCGTGACCCTCCAGGCGCAGCAGCCGCTCAACAACGTCGTACGCGTCGCGATTCAAGCGCTGTCGGCAGTCCTCGGGGGGACGCAGTCGCTGCATACCAACGGCTACGACGAGGCGCTCGGGCTCCCGACCGCCGAGGCGGCAACGCTCGCCTTGCGCACGCAGCAGATCATCGCGAATGAGTCGGGCGCCGCGCTCACTGCGGATCCGCTCGGCGGGTCGTACTACGTCGAGCATTTGACGAATTCGCTCGAGCGGTGCGCGATGGAGCTGATCGAGAAGGTGGATGCGCTCGGCGGCGCTGCGGCGGCGATCGGGGCGTCATTCTTCCAGGAAGAGATCGCGCGCAGTGCCTATGAATTTCAGATGCGCGTCGAACGCGGCGAAACCGTCATCGTCGGGGTGAACAAGTACGCCGACGACGCGCCGCCGCCCGACATTCCAACGCCCGACTACTCGGAGCTCGAGCGCGACCAGCGGATGCGCGTCGCGGCGGTGCGTGCGAAGCGAGATGGATCCAACGTGGACGCAACGCTCTCGGCGCTGCGAGCGGCAGCGGAGCTCTATGTGCGACCGGGCGTTGAACGGCGGCCGATCGTTGAGCTGATCATCGACGCCGTTCGTGCTCGAGCGACTGTCGGTGAGATCGCCGACGCGCTGCGCGCGACCTGGGGAGAGTACCGCCCGGCGTAGCGACACATCGTCCCTTGAACGGCGTGGTCGGGACGCCTAGCTTTCCACTTTCGATCCCATGGTCTAAGTCTCAGCCAAATGCCGACTTACGAGTATCGCTGTCCCGACGGTCACGACTTCGAGCACTTCTATCGCAAGATCAGCGACGCAGCGTCCGAGCTGCCGTGCCCTGAATGCGGGAAGGTGGCGACGCGTCGATTGACGGGCGGAGCCGGACTCGTCTTCAAGGGATCGGGCTTCTACCTCACCGACTACGGCAAGAACGCACATCGGAAAGGCGAGCCGCCCAAATCCGGGAAGAAGGAGGGCGGTGAAAGCTCGTCCGGCGATTCGAAGTCTACGGAGTCGAAGTCGACGGAATCCAAGTCGACGGAATCGTCCGCGTCGTCGGAGACGAAGGCATCGGATTCCAAGAGCGCCAACATGGGATCGAGCTCGAGCGACTCGTCGCAGAAAGGAAAGAGCGACTCGTAATGGCTGACACCGATCTCCTCCGCGCGGAGCTGACTCGTGCCGCGCATTCCCTCGGTGCGCCCGCCGACGTAGACCCGATCCTCGAGCGGCCGCGCGATCCCGCGTTTGGTGATTGGGCGACGAACCTCGCGATGGTGCTGGCGAAAAAGCTTGGCCAGAAGCCGCGCGATCTCGCTGCCGCGATCATCGAGCGGCTCGATCAGTCGCGCGCCGGGATCAAGAGCGCGGAGATCGCTGGGCCTGGATTCATCAACTTCCGCGTTGCGTCGGATGTGTTTGCGGAAGGGCTCCGCGGCCTGATCGTCGCCGATGCCGCGTACGGCCACTCGAGTGCCGGCGAGTCGTGCCCCGTGAATGTCGAGTTCGTGTCGGCGAATCCGACCGGACCGCTGCATGTCGGCCACGGACGCCAGGCGGCGATCGGCGACGCGATCAGCGCGTTGCTGTCGGCGACAGGCTGGCGCGTGACGCGAGAGTTCTACTACAACGACGCCGGTGCGCAGATCATGAATCTCGCGACGAGCGTCCAGGCCAGAGTCAGACAATTGGGCGGGCAGGAGGCCGCGCTCCCCGAGGGAGGCTACCACGGCGAGTACATCGTCGAGCTTGCCCAGCGATACATCGACGAGCATTCCACCGATTCGAACGCCGACGATCTCGATGCGGTCCGGCGCTTCGCCGTCCGCGAGCTGCGCAAGGAGCAGGACCGCGATCTCCAGGCGTTCGGCGTCAAGTTCGACGTCTATTTTCTCGAGTCGTCGCTCTACGATGACAAGCGTGTCGAGGAGACGGTGCGTCGCCTGGTCGAGGCCGGGCATACGTACGAAAAGGACGGCGCGCTCTGGCTCGCGACCACGGAATTCGGCGACGACAAGGATCGTGTGATGCGGAAGAGCG
Organism: Gemmatimonadaceae bacterium; assembly: GCA_025928335.1. Taxonomy (GTDB): domain Bacteria; phylum Gemmatimonadota; class Gemmatimonadetes; order Gemmatimonadales; family Gemmatimonadaceae; genus JAQBQB01. The sequence continues at coordinate 26,148 of JAICJQ010000005.1, read as the reverse complement.
ACGGCACGTACACCTACTTCGTGCCCGACGTCGCTTATCACGTCACGAAGTGGGAGCGTGGCTTCAGCCGCGCGATCAATGTTCAGGGCGCCGATCATCACAGCACGGTCACCCGCGTGCGAGTTGGCCTCCAGGCGTTGGACGCTGGAATCCCCACAGGCTATCCCGACTACGTGCTGCACCAGATGGTGACCGTGATGCGCGGCGGCGAAGAGGTGAAGATCTCGAAACGCGCCGGCAGCTACGTCACGGTGCGCGATCTGATCGACGAGGTCGGCCGCGACGCGGTTCGCTACTTCTTCCTCATGCGGAAGGGCGATTCGCAGCTCGTATTCGACGTTGACGTCGCGCGCTCCCAGTCCGATGAAAACCCGGTCTACTACATCCAAATGGCGCACGCGCGGATGTCCGGCATTTTCCGCGTCGGCGACATCGACTCGGCCGCGATCACGGGTGACGACGTCGATCTTTCGGTGCTGGAGCTGCCGGAAGAGACGGAGCTCATGAAAGCGCTGTTGGACTTCCCGACGCTGATCGCCGGCGCCGCCGACGCGCTCGAGCCTCATCGTGTCGCGAACTATTTGCACGACACGGCGGGGAAGGTCCACCTCTGGTATCACAAGGCGCACGTGCTCAACGAACCGCCGCCGATCATGCGGGCGCGGCTCGTCCTCGCTCGCGCCGCGCAGATCGTTCTCCGCAACGGCCTCGAGATCCTCGGGATCTCGGCGCCGGAGCGTATGTAATTGGCTTTCGGCAGTCATCCTGAGCGAGCGCAGCGAGCGAGGGATCTCGTGTCATTAGTTTGTGGCTGAGTTCTAAGCACGCACAGTAGATCCCTCCTCCTCCTCGCTCCGCTCCTCGTCGTCAGGATGACTACATGACCGTCCTCGTCGTAGGCTCCGTCGCGCTGGACTCGGTTGAAACTCCTTTCGGCAAAGCTGATCACGTGCTCGGCGGCTCGGGGACTTTCTTCTCCGCCTCGGCCAGCCACCTTGCCCCTGTGCAGCTGGTGGGGGTGATCGGCAACGACTTCCCGATCGACGAGCTGAAAAAGGCCTTCGCCAACCGGCCGATCGACCTGTCGGGTCTGGAGCAGCAGGATGGCGCGTCGTTCCGGTGGCGCGGCCGGTATCGACACGATCTGAACATGGCCGAGACGCTCGAGACGCACCTCGGCGTCTTCTCGAACTTCCGGCCGAAGATCCCCGACCAGTTTCGTGGCGCACCATTTGTCTTTCTCGGCAACATCGATCCGCGCCTGCAGCTCGATGTCCTGACGCAGGTATCCAAGCCGAAGCTCGTCGCGTGCGACACGATGAATTTCTGGATCGAGAGCCGACGTCCGGACTTGATGCAGCTGCTCGAGCATGTGGATTTGATCACGCTCAACGACGCTGAGGCGCGGCAGCTCACCGAAGAGTTCAATCTGATCAAAGCTGCGCGATGGATCATGGCGCACGGGCCCAAGTATGTCGTGATCAAGAAGGGCGAGCACGGCGCGTTCATGTTCACCAAGGACAGCATCTTCTTCGCGCCCGCGTATCCGCTCGAGTCGGTGTTCGATCCGACCGGCGCGGGCGATTCGTTCGCCGGTGGGTTCATCGGCTATCTCGCCCGGACCAACGATCTCTCCGAGGCGAACCTGCGCCGCGCCGTGGTGTACGGTTCGGCGATGGGATCGTTCGCCGTCGAGAAGTTTTCCGTCCAGCGGCTGCTCGAGATCACACCGCAGGACATCCAGCGGCGCGTTGCCGACTTCCACCGGCTCGTGGTGTTCGAGCAGGACGTTTCGTGAGCGAGCGTCTAGACTATCGCTCGGCCGGCGTGGACATCGACGCCGCGGACGATGCAAAGCACCGTATCAAGGCACACGTGATGTCGACGCTCACCGCCGGCACGCGCGGTGAGTTCGGGGGATTCGGCGGGATGTTTCGCGCGCCGTCGGACGTCGCGAAACCAGTCCTCGTCGCGAGCGCCGATGGCGTGGGAACCAAGCTCAAGGTCGCGATCGAGGCGAATCGTCACGATACGGTCGGTCACGATCTCGTGAATCACTGCGTGAACGACATTCTCGTGCAGGGCGCGACGCCGCTCTTCTTTCTCGACTACGTCGCCTTTGGCGCGCTCGAGCCGGCGGTCGTCGAACAGGTCGTGGCGGGCGTGGCCGCGGGTTGCCGGGAAAATGTGTGCGCGCTGCTCGGCGGTGAGACGGCCGAGATGCCCGGCGTGTACACCCCGCCGGACTACGACGTGGCGGGGTTTGTCGTCGGAAACGTCGACGAGGACGCGATCCTCGGACCGTCGCGCGTGCAAGAGGGCGACGTCCTCGTCGCGCTCGAAAGCAGTGGGCTGCACACGAACGGCTTCTCGCTCGCCCGGAGAATCGTGTCCGACCGCATGGGTCTCGCGGCGGCCGACGTGTTTCCCGGATCAGACGCGAGCGTTGCCGACGTATTGCTCGCCGTGCACCGCTCGTATCTCGCGATCATGAAGCCGCTGCTGTCGCGCGTCCATGCGATGGCGCACATCACTGGCGGCGGGATTCCGGGCAATCTCAATCGGGCGCTGCCGCCGACGCTGGATGCTCTCGTCGACACGGGGACGTGGGAGCCGCCAAATCTTTTTCGGCAGCTCGAAGCCGCGGGTCGCGTGGAACGGGCCGAGATGTTTCGCGCGTTCAACATGGGCGTCGGGATGATAGTGCTTTCGTCCGAGTCCGCGGCGCAGGATGTGATCGCGAGCGCGACGGCGCACGGCGTGCGTGCGTGGCGAGCCGGCCGCACCCGACGTGGATCGGGGCAGGTGGTTCTCAACCCGGAGTAAATGGCATGAAAGTGCGTTACCTGTCCGCCTTCATCATCACGTCAATCGCAACCAGCGCCGTCGCCCAGGATCTCGCGACGTCGAAGTGTCCCCAGGGCTTGGCGCAGGACGCATGTCAACAGGCCTTCGACGTTTATCAATTCATGGCGCCGCAACTAGGCCTCGCGCTCACTGGTGGAACCGCTACGGCGGGTCAGGGTGGAGTTCTCGGTGGTCTCGGCCATTTTTCAGTTGGCATCCGCATCAACGGGTTTCGTGGAAAGGTCCCGGACATCAACAATCCGGCGTTCCAGACGACCATTGGGCAAGCGCAGCGCCGCACGTTGCCGACGACGGACGAGTGGGTTGGCCTCCCGACCGCTGACGCGGCCGTCGGTATTTTCAAGGGCTTTCCGGTCGGCGTGAGCAACGTACTCGGCGTGGATGCATTGGCCAGCATGTCCTACGTGCCAACGCTTACGCAGGACGATTTCTCCGTTACGCCAAGCTCCAATTTCCAATTTGGCTACGGCGCGCGAATCGGGCTGCTTTCCGAATCGATCGTGACGCCGGGCATCTCGGTTACGTGGCTTGAACGCGACCTGCCAAAAACCGATCTCGTGGCAAACCTGTCCGGGGCGTCGTTGAGCGTCACTGACACCAAGGTCAAGACGAAGGCGTGGCGCGTGGTCGCGAGCAAGAACCTGATCATGTTTAGCGTCGCGGCAGGGATCGGCCAGGACAAATACGAGCAATCGGCCGTCGTGCAAGGTTCCATAAACGGGGTGTCGGCCGGAGCCCCGGGGACGAGTGAGTCGCTATCGCGCGTCAACTTCTTCGGCGACTTTTCGTACAACCTGCCGTTGCTCAAGATCGTCGCCGAGATTGGGCACGCGACGGGCGGCACCGTCCAGACCTACAATTCGTTCTCGGAGGGGCGAGCCGATCAGTCGTACACGTACGGCTCGCTGGGCATCCGCTTGAGTTGGTAATGACCGATGGTTGATCGCGAGGGGGGCGAGCACGACGCGCGCTACATGCGTCGCGCGTTGGAGCTCGCCGAAAAGGGCTGGGGACAGACGGCGCCGAACCCGATGGTCGGCGCCGTCGTCGTTCGCGACGACGTCGTCGTTGGCGAAGGATTTCATGCGCGGTACGGCGACGCCCACGCCGAAGTGAATGCGCTGCGCGCCGCGGGCGAGCGAGCCCGCGGATCGACGCTGTACGTTTCACTCGAACCGTGCGCACACGTCGGGAAAACGCCGCCGTGTACGGGCGCGATCATCGCCGCGGGAGTGTCGCGTGTGGTCGCCGCGGTTCGAGATCCGAGCCCCGTGGCCCGCGGCGGCGTCGAAGCCTTGCGCGCGGCAGGCATCGATGCACGCGTCGACGTCGAACGTGAGTGCGCGCTCGAGATCAACGCGCCCTTTTTCAACGCCCACACCAGCGATCGTCCGTGGGTCGTTCTCAAGCTTGCTGTCTCGGCGGACGGCGCCATCGCCGATCTCGCAGGGACGCAGCGCTGGATCACGGGACGTGAATCGCGCGCCGAGGTGCATCGCATGCGCGCAAATGCCGACGCGATCGCGGTGGGTGTCGGCACGATGCTCGCCGACGATCCGGCACTGACGGTGCGCGATGCGCCGTCCCCCCGCGTCGCGCCGCGACGGGTGATCTTCGATTCCCGTTTGCGAACGCCTTCTGCGGCCAAGGTGGTTCGCACGGCACTCGACGTCCCAACGATCTTCGTGGCGTCGCGCGACGCGACGGCGGACCGTCGGGCCACACTCGAACGGGCCGGCGCCGAGATAATCGTGGCGAACGATCTGATGGATGCGCTCGTGTTGCTTCGTCAGCACGACATTCGATCGCTGTTTTGCGAGGGCGGCGCGCGACTCGCCGGATCGATGCTCTCGGCCGGCGTGGTGGACCGACTGACTATCTTTCGGTCTCAGGCACTTATCGGCCCGAGCCGGCTCGGCGCGTTCGACTTCGCGCCGCCGGCATTCGAGAAGGGGCTATCGAAACTGCCGATCGTGACGCGGCGCGGGATTGGCGACGACGAGCTCACGATTTACGCGCTGCGCGAGGTACCGTGTTCACCGGATTGATCGACGACGTGGGGACAATCGAGGCGGTGTTACCGACGCCGGCCGGTCTCGAGCTCCGCATTTCGTGTCGTTACGCCGACCTTGTTGAGGGCGAGAGCATCGCCGTCAACGGCGCCTGCCTCACGGTACTGGCGCAGGGAAACGGGTGGTTTACCGTCGGCGCGGTCACGACGACCCTCGGTCGTACAACGATCGGCGCATGGAGCGCGGGGCGTCATGTGAACCTGGAGCGGGCACTGCGTGCCGGCGACCGGCTCGGGGGGCATTTCGTTCAGGGCCACGTCGACGGCGTGGCCCGCGTCACCGCGGTGGCGATGGATGGCGACGCGCAGATCGTCGACCTTGCCCTACCGGCTGGGCTCGCCGAGCTTATGGTGCAGCACGGATCGTTGGCGGTAGACGGCGTCAGCCTGACCGTCAACGACCTCTCTGTCCCGGGCGGGGTGCAGCTTTCTCTGATCGACTACACGCTGCGCCACACGACGTTAGGAACGCTCGTCCCGGGCGATCAGGTGCACGTGGAGGCGGATATGTTGGGGAAGTACGTGCACCGCTTGCTCAAGGAATCGACATGGGTTTCGGAACGATAGAACAGGCGATCGAGGCGATCCGCGACGGCAAGTTCGTCATCGTCGCCGACGACGAAGATCGCGAGAACGAAGGGGATCTCATCTGTGCGGCGCAACTCGTCACGCCGTCGATGATCAACTTCATGATCAAGAAAGCGGGAGGGCTGATCTGCCTTCCGATGACTGGACCGCGCATCGACGCACTCGGCCTCGCGCCGATGGCGGAGACGAATCTGGATTCGTACCGCACGGCGTACACGGTGAGCATCGACGGCGCGCCGCGCTTCGGCGTGACCACGGGCATCAGCGCCGCTGATCGCGCGACGACGATCCGCGTCGCCGTGGATCCGTCGGCGGTGCGCTCGGACTTACGCCACGGGGGCCATGTCTTCCCGCTTCGGGCGCGCGAAGGCGGTGTGCTCCAGCGCGTCGGCCACACCGAAGCCGCCGTCGATCTGGCGAATCTGGCGGGTCTGCTGCCGGCCGGGGTGCTTTGCGAGATCTTGAATGAGGACGGCACGACAGCCCGCCGACCCGAGCTCGAGAAGTTCGCCAAGGAGCATGACATCGTCTTCATCACGGTCGCGCAGCTCGTCGCGTACCGGCTGAAGAGCGAACGTCTCGTCCATCGCATCGCCGAGGCCCGTTTGCCGACCGAGCACGGTTCGTGGCGGATCGTCGGGTACAAGAACGACGTCGACGTCCACGAGCACGTCGCGCTCGTCTACGGCGACATCGGCGACGGCGAAGACGTTCTCGTTCGCATTCACTCGAAGTGTCTCACCGGCGACGTCTTCCACTCGATGCGCTGCGATTGCGGCTGGCAGCTCGACACGGCGATGAAGATGATCGCCGACGAAGGCCGCGGTGTGATCGTGTATCTCGATCAGGAAGGGCGGGGCATCGGGCTCCTCAACAAGCTCAAGGCCTACGAGCTCCAGGACAAAGGCGCCGATACCGTCGAGGCGAACGAGCAACTCGGTTTCAAGCCGGATCTGCGCAATTACGGCATCGGCGCGCAGATCCTGTTGGATCTCGGGCTGAAATCCATTCGTCCGATCACCAACAACCCGCGCAAGATGATCGGGCTCGAAGGGTATGGGATCACGCTCGGCGATCGGGTCGCGATCGTCCAGCCGTCGCACGACGAGAACGCGGACTATCTGCGTACCAAGCGCGACAAGCTCGGACATCTGCTCGCCTCGTAAATGGCGGAGTTCGTCGGGACGCCAGCGGGAGGGGGCCAGCCACGCCGCTTTGCCGTCGTCGCCAGCCGATTCAACCAAGCGATCGTCGAACGTCTGATGGACGGGGCGCTCGACGCGCTCGTGCGTCACGGTGTGTCGGCGGACGACGTGGACGTCGTGTGGGTGCCGGGCGCGTGGGAGCTGCCAATCGCGGCGCGACGTCTTCTTGCCTCGGAGCGCTACGAAGGGATTGTCGCCGTCGGTGCAGTGATTCGCGGCGATACGCCGCATTTCGATTACGTCGCCGGCGAAGCGTCGCGCGGTCTCGCCCAGGCGAGCGTCGAGTTCGATACGCCGATCGGCTTCGGGCTGCTCACCTGCGACAATCAGGAACAAGCCGAGGCACGCGCCGGCGGCGCGCACGGCAACAAAGGCTGGGACGCCGCGCTCGCCGCACTCGAGATGGTAGACCTGTTCGACCGGTTGGATGCCTCGGACGAGGGTTGAGACTCGGGCGCGTGCTCGCGTGCTTCAGGGACTCTACGCGTGGGACCTGCGCGCCGGGGAGCCCCTCGAACGCGTCACGTCGCAGATCTGGGACGATCTCGCCGTGACGGCCGACGAGCGGCGGGTCGCCGGGCCGCTCATTCGCCTTCTCGCGCAGCGGCGCGAAGAGATCGATTCGGATCTCGCCGACGTTACGACCAACTGGCGACTCGAGCGTCTCGCCGTCGTCGATCGCTGCATCCTCCGCCTCGGCGGCGCCGAGTTGCTCCAGGGCACGACGCCGCCGCGCGTCGTCATCCAGGAAGCCGTGCACCTCGCCGAGCGATACGGTTCCGTGCGTAGCGCAAAATTCGTCAACGGCGTGCTCGACGCGCTTGCCCGCCGCATGGGTCGCATGTAGTGAAGATCCTCGTCGTGAACTGGCAGGACCGGGAGAATCCACTCGCCGGCGGCGCCGAGATTCACTTGCATGAGATCTTCGGCCGCCTCGCCGCGAAGGGGCACTCCGTGCGATTGCTCTGCGGCGGCTGGCCGAATTGCCCGCCATACGCGATGCTCGACAGGATCGAGGTCTTTCGCGTCGGCACGCGACACAGCTTTCCGTTGTACGCGCGTCGGTACTTTCGCCGGCATCTCGACGGCTGGGCGGACGTTCTCGTCGAGGACATCAACAAGATCCCGTTGTATACGCAGCGCTGGGACGCCGCGGCGACCGTTGCACTCGTGCCGCACCTCTTCGGCTCGACGGTCTTCCAAGAGCTCGCCGCTCCCCTCGCCGCCGCGGTCTGGACGGCGGAGCGTCCGTTGGGTTGGAGCTATCGCCACGTTCCGTTCGAGGCGATCAGCGAGAGCACGGCCGACGATCTCGTAAATCGCGGAATTCCGCGGGCGTCGATTGCCGTGATCTACCCCGGAATCGATACGGTCGGCTACACGCCGCATCCCGCCGCGCGGTCGCCGACGCCCGTCTTCGCCTATCTCGGCCGCCTCAAGAAATACAAAGGCGTGCACCTCGTCATTCGCGCGTTCGCCGAGCTCGCGCGGCGCGACGCACGTCTCGAGATCGCCGGAGCCGGCGACTACCGCCCCGCGCTCGAGGAGCTCGCACGCTCGCTTGACCTCGGCGACCGCGTGCGGTTTCTTGGGCGAATCAGCGAGCCGGACAAGCTCGCGTTGCTGCGCCGCTCGTGGGCGCTCGTGTTCGCGTCGCCAAAGGAGGGTTGGGGCATCACCAATCTCGAAGCCGCCGCCTGCGCCACGCCCGTCGTCGCCTCGAACTCACCGGGCATTCGCGAGTCCGTACGCGACGGCCATACGGGATTCCTCGTGCCCCACGGCGACGTCCGCGGCATGGCCGCGGCGATGCGACGCGTCGCCGAGTCGCGCGAGCTGGTCGAGCGTCTGGGTGCGGAGGCACGCACCTTCGCCGAGAGCTTCACCTGGGAGCGAGCGGCGGACCAAACCGAGGCGCATCTGAAGAGCGTCATCGCCCAGCGAGCGAGGGGCGCGTGACGCCGAAGCTGACCGTTGGCCGCCTGCTCGAGCGAATGCGCGACACGCTGCAGCTGGAGCACGTCGCTCCGCCGCACGGCCTCGAGCGTCTGATCGAGAATCCGAACGCTTCGAGCCCGGGCCTCGTGTTGGCGGGATACGTAGACCGCTTCCCGGCGAAGCGCCTTCAGGTCCTCGGCGAGACCGAGATCACCTATCTCAAATCGCTCGACCCGGAGCTTCGCCGGCGCAACCTCGAGAAGTTTTTTTCGTTCCCGATCCCGTGTGTGTTCATCACGAAGGGACTGGAACCGGGGCCGGATCTGTGCGACATCGCCGCGGCGTCGAACGTCGCGCTGATTCGATCGCACCTGAAGACGAACGAGTTTTACAATCATCTCAAGCCCTGGCTCGAGGAGGAGTTCGCTCCGACGACGAACGTCCATGGCTCGCTCGCCGACGTGTTTGGCGTCGGGCTGCTGTTCGTCGGACGCAGTGGCATCGGCAAATCCGAGTGCGTGCTCGATCTCGTCGAGCGGGGCCATCGCCTCGTCGCGGACGACTTGGTCATCGTGAGTCGTCGAGGACGTGACGTACTGATTGGGCGCGGCCACGAGCTTCAACGGCATCACATGGAGATCCGCGGCGTTGGACTGGTCGATATCCCTGGGATCTTCGGCGTTCGTGCCGTACGCCAGCAAAAGCGCATCGAGGTCGTCGTCCAGCTCGAAGAATGGGATCACGACGCGCCGGTCGACCGCACCGGCTTGGATGGCGAAACGAAACCCATTCTCGACGTGAATGTCCCGTTGGTGCGCGTACCGCTGAATCCCGGAAAGAACATCACCGTGATCGCCGAAGTCATCGCGATGAATCACCTGCTCAAGTACAGCGGCGTCGATCCGGCCGAGCGCTTCAATGAGCGCTTGATGCGCCAGATGCGCGGACGGAACGACGTGGCTCGATATCTTCAGGAAGACAATGAGTAGCGAAGCGAGCCAAGGCGGTGCGATGACGGCCCCGCGCGCCATCGTCGCTGGACACGGCGAGTTCGCCGCGGGTCTCGTCTCCGCGGTGCAGCAGATCACCGGGCGGGGCGGACAGCTGATCCCTATCGCCGTCCATCAGCTCAGCGTCGAGGACATCGAAGATCTCTTACGCCGCCGAATGATCGAACACGGTGTGCGCGTCATCTTCACCGATCTCCAAGCCGGAAGCTGTACGATGGCCTCGCGCCGAATCCTTCGTGGTATGGATGACGCCGTCCTCGTCGCGGGCGCAAATCTTCCGACACTGCTCGATTTCGTCTTCTCCGAAGCGAGGCCGGCGCCGGAAGCGGCCCGTCACGCCGCGGAGCGCGGCCGCGCCGCGATCGCCGTGCACGGCGCCGCGACCGGAGGGAACGGGCAGTGACGGTTGAGCTCTTCCGCATCGACGACCGGCTCATTCATGGCCAGGTCGTGGTCGGTTGGGGGCAGCCGCTCGATATCGGCTTCATCGTGCTCGTCGACGACACCGTCGCCGCGAGCGATTGGGAGCAGGAGCTGTATCGCATGGGGGTGCCGCCGGAAATGGAGGTCTACTTCCACTCCGCGACCGATGCGATCACCGCGCTGCCAAAGTATCTCGCCGACCATCGGCGCGGCATCTTGCTGACCGGCGATATCGCGACGATGCAGCGTCTCGTCAACGGCGGGGTCGTGACGACCGTCAACGTCGGCGGAATTCACTCGAAGCCGGGCCGCGTGCAGCGGCTGCGGTACGTCTTTCTCTCGCCCGACGAAGAGGCTCAGCTGCGTGGCCTCGCGGCGAACGGTGTCAAGGTAAGCGCCCAGGACGTCCCCGGCGCGCGCGCGGTCTCGCTGCCCGACCTGCTCAACGGATCGGCGCTGTGATGCTCGACATGCTTCCCATCGCGCTGCTCGGGGGCGTCCTCGGGCTCGACGTCGTGAGCTTTCCTCAGGCAATGATCTCGCGCCCACTGGTCGCGGCGACCATCACGGGAGTTCTCATCGGGCAGCCGGCGAGCGGATTGCTCATCGGCGCGACCCTCGAGTTGATTGCCCTCGAGACGCTTCCATTCGGCGCGTCGCGCTATCCGGAGTGGGGCTCGGCGTCCGTGGTCGGCGGCGCGATTTTCTCGTCGCACCCCTCGCACCCGGCCGGCGCGATGACGCTCGCCATGGTCGCTGCCCTGGCCACGACGTGGGTCGGCGGCTGGACGATGGTGAAGCTGCGACAGGCGAACGCCCTGTGGGCCGGCCAGCGACGTGACGCCCTCGAAGCCGGCTCTCGCGGGGCCGTGATCTCGCTCCAGTTGCTCGGCATGACCGCTGATCTCGTGCGCGGCATCCTTCTCACCGCGATAGCCTATTTACTCCTCGCGCCGCTGGCTGATTTCTGTATTCGCACGTGGATGATGGACGCGCGGCTCTCGCGGGCGATCGCCGTCGCGACCGCGGCGAGCGTCGCCGGCGGCGCGGCGTGGAAGCTCTTTCACTCGACTGCCGGCGCGCGCTGGTTCTTCATCGGCGGTTTGGTCGCGGGTCTCTTTTTCCTGTTCGTGCGATGAGCGCCGCCGCCCAGCCGTCTCCGCGCCGGGTTCCCGAGCTGCCGTTCCGTACGCGCCTCGCGATTTTCATTCGCTTGCTGGCGATTCAGGGCGCGTGGAACTACGAGAGCCTCCTCGGCAACGGCATTGGCTTCTGCGTCGAGCCGGCCCTGCAACTGCTGCCCGAGGGCATTCACTCGGCGCGCTTCAAGTCGGCGTTGGCGCGCGAGGCGCACTACTTCAACGCTCATCCGTATCTCGCATCGATCGCCGTCGGCGCGCTGGCGCGCGCCGAGTTGGACGGAGAGCCGCCGGAGCGGATCGAGCGTTTCCGCACGGCGCTTTGTGGACCGCTGGGGAGCGTCGGCGACAGGCTGGTCTGGGCTGGTTGGCTTCCCCTCTGCTCGCTCGCGTCGCTCGCCCTCTTCGGGATCGGCGCCGGGACCTTGGCGGTCCTTGCATTTTTCCTTGTGGCCTACAACATCGGCCACTTCGGGTTGCGGATTTGGGGGCTGCGCACCGGCTGGACGCACGGCCTACGCGTGGCGACGGCGTTGGGCAACCCGGTGTTGCGTCAGGGTCCACAACAGATCGGCCGTCTCGCGGCGCTCGCGACTGGCATCGCGATCCCGCTCGCGCTCGGGCGGGTGATCGGTCCGGGCAGGAACCTGATCGGCTTCGTCCTCGTCGCGGTAGCGCTCGGTTCGCTGTTGATCGTGCGTCTCAAGGGTCGCATTGACGGGTGGCGACTCTCCCTCTTCGTGCTCGCCGCCTTCGTCCTCATCTCGGTGATCCCCTGATGCCCGAACGCACCGTCCAGATCGCTAATCGGAACGGACTCCACGCCAGACCGGCCGCGGAAATCGTAAAGCTCGCGGCCAAATTTCAGAGCGAGATTACGATTGTGAAGGATGATCTCGACGTAAACGGCAAAAGCATCATGGGCGTGATGATGCTGGCGGCGGAGCATGGGTCATCGATCGTTCTGCGGGCCGAAGGACCAGACGCCGATCAGGCGATCGACGCGTTGGCCAACCTCGTGATCAGCAAATTCGGAGAAAGCTGAGTGGATCGTAAGCTCGTCGGTATACCAGCGTCGCCCGGTATCGCGGTCGGACCCGTGCATCTCCTGCGGTGGGAGATTCCCGAGGTCAAGCACCGCATCATCACCGACGACGCGATCCCCGGCGAGATCGAACGACTGCACGACGCGTTCGCGCGCGCCAAGGAGCGTCTCGCGCAGATCCGGGATCGCGTCGAGCGCACCGCGGGCAAGCAGGAGGCCGCCATCTTCGATGCCCAGCGCTTCATTCTCGACGACACCGACCTCACTTCTGCCGTCGAAGAGCTGATCCGGCAGAACATCGGCGCCGAGAAGGCGTTCGAGATCGTGATGTTCGAGTGGTCACAGCGGTTCGCTCACGCACCGCAGGCGATGCTGCGCGAGCGCGTCGGCGACTTGAAAGACGTCGAGATCCGCGTGCTGACCATGCTGCTCGACCTTCCGGACCACGATCCGGTGGATCTGCCGAAAGGCGCGGAGGCGATTCTCGTCACGCACGACCTCACGCCGAGCCTCACCGTGCAGCTGGACCGCACGGCGATCAAGGCGATCGCCACTGATACCGGGACGCGCACGTCCCACGTCGCCATTCTCGCGCGCTCACTCGGGTTGCCGGCGATCGTCGGGCTGCGCACCGCCACGCAACAACTCAACGGGCGCGAGACGGCGATCCTCGACGGCTCGACCGGTCTTCTCGCGATCAACCCGTCGCACCAGGATATCGACGCGTACCGCGAGCGCGCGCGGCAGGAAGCGTTGGCGGAAGCGGAGCTTCGCCACCTCGCGACCCTCGAGGCGGTGACGACCGACGACGTTCGGATTACGCTGCGCGCCAACGTCGATTTGCCGGAGGAAGCCGATCTCGCCGCGACGAGCGGCGCCGAGGGTGTCGGATTGATGCGAACGGAGTTCCTCGTCCTCGGCCGCGCGTCGATGCCGGACGAAGACGAGCAGTACCGCGCCTACAAGCGCGTGGTCGAAGCCTTCGGTGGGCGTCCCGTGGTGATACGCACCTTCGACATCGGCGGCGACAAGCTCCCAGTCGGCGGATTTCCGCCCGAGCCAAATCCGTTTCTCGGCTGGCGCGCGATCCGGATGTGCCTCGACCAACCGGAACTCTTCTCGACGCAACTGCGCGCGCTGCTCCGCGCGGCGGTCCATGGCAACGTACACATCATGCTCCCGCTCGTCGTCACCGTCGATGAAGTGCGCGCGGCGCGCGCGCTGCTCGACGAGGCCGCGGTTGAACTCGAGCGCCGCGGTGTCGCCTTCCGGCGCGACGTGCCGCTCGGCGTGATGATCGAGACGCCTGCCGCCGCGGTGGCGTGCGACACCTTCGTCAACGATGTCGCTTTTTTCAGCATCGGAACGAACGACCTCGTGCAGTACACGCTGGCGGTGGATCGCGGCAACGCCAATCTCGCGAGCCGGTTCACTCCTCTGCATCCGGCGGTTCTGAAGTTGATCCGGCGCACTGTGTTCACGGCGAAGCAGCACGGCATCGACGTCGCGGTGTGCGGGGAGATGGCGTCGCAGCCGCTGATGGCTTTCGCGTTGATCGGCCTTGGCGTGCGACAGCTCAGTGTCGCGCCCCGGTCCGTACCGCTGGTCAAGCGCATCGTGCGCGGGATTTCCGTCGAGGTCGCCGAGGAAGCCGCCAACTCGGCCGCGTCCAAAGGCACCGCCGCGGAAGCAGCCGAGGAGCTGCGGCGCCACCTCACCGACATCATGGCCGACGAAGCGTTGTTCGCCGACGGGTTGCCCACGGGAGAGCTCGAGTCTAGCCTCTAGTTGGGTCTAACCGGGGTCTCATGTACGATCGTCATCTCTTTACCTCCGAGTCGGTCACGGAGGGTCATCCCGACAAGGTCGCCGACGCGATCTCCGACGCCGTGCTCGACGCCATCCTCGCCGACGATCCAACGGCGCGGGTTGCCTGCGAGACGTTGGTCACGACAGGTCTCGCGTGCGTCGCCGGCGAAATCACGACGACTACCTACGTCCATGTCCCGGATATCGTCCGGGCGACCATCGAGCGCATCGGCTACACGGACCCGGCGTACGGCTTCGATAGTAAGACCTGCGCCGTGATCAGCACGATCGATCGGCAATCGCCGGACATTGCCATGGGCGTCGATACCGGCGGCGCCGGCGACCAAGGGATGATGTTCGGGTATGCAACCGACGAAACCGCTGAGCTGATGCCGATGCCGATCTTGCTCGCGCATCGGATCACCGAGCGGCTGGCGGAGTGCCGCAAGAGCGGCGCGATGAAATGGCTGCGACCCGACGGGAAGGCTCAGGTCACTGTGGTGTACGAAGACAAGCGGCCCGTCGCGGTCGACACGGTGGTCGTCTCGACGCAGCACGCCGACGACGCCTCGGCCCGCAAGATTCGCAACGCCGTCATCGACGAGATCATCGAACCCACAATTCCTGAAGAGCTGCGCGCGAAGAAGGTGAAGTACCACATCAATCCCACCGGCCGGTTCGTCATTGGTGGTCCGCAGGGCGACGCGGGCCTCACCGGCCGCAAGATCATTGTCGATACGTATGGCGGCATGGGGCGGCACGGCGGCGGCGCATTCAGCGGCAAAGATCCGTCGAAGGTGGACCGCAGCGCCTGCTACGCGGCGCGATGGGTCGCGAAGAACATCGTCGCGGCCGGTCTGGCTCGGCGATGCGAGGTGCAGTTGGCATACGCCATCGGCGTCGCGGAGCCGGTGTCCGTCATGGTGGATACGTTTGGCACGTCGACCGTTCCTGAATCGAGTATCATGGACGCCGTGCGCGAAGAATTCGATCTCACTCCGCGCGGCATCATCGAAGCCCTCGATCTCAGAAAACCGATTTACAGCGCGACGACCGCGTACGGACATTTCGGCCGTGCACCGAGGAAGGTTGGCAGCGGACGGTCGTCGATGACGCTTTTTACCTGGGAACGAACCGACCGGGCGGCAAGACTCGCGCGTGCGATTCGTTGACGGTGGGTACCGAGATGATTGAAGTCGTCGTATCGAAGTTGGGGATCGACCCGGGAACGAAGACGTACGTCGTCGTCCTCCAGGAGAAGGGCGCGGCGCGCCTGCTGCCGATCTGGATCGGCCAGGCGGAAGCGGAGTCGATCGTCATGCACATGCATAACATGAAGCGGGCGCGGCCCCTCACTCACGATTTGTGCAAGGCGATCGTCACGGGCCTCGGGGCAACGCTTCGTCGCGTGCAAATCACGCGCGTCGAAAACAATACGTATTTCGGCGAGCTTCTCCTCGAGCGCGACGGCAACTCGATTCGCGTCGACTCTCGCCCGTCGGACGCCATCGCCATCGCGCTTCGTCTCGACGCGCCGATCTTCGCGGCCGAATCGCTGCTCATGGTCCCGGAGGACGAGGAAGAGTCGGAGGGCGAGTCGTACGGTTCGTCGCCGAATCTTCAGCCCGACACGTCGTCGGAGCTCAGCACCGAGCAGCTCAAGTCGTACCTCGAGCAGCTGCGTCCGGAGGATTTCGGTAAGTTCAAGTTGTGAGCGACGTGCTCGGCGACTGGGCGACTCGGCGACTGGGCGGCTGGGCGCTGGAACCGCGAGGCCACCCGGTCGTCGGAGCCCTGCAGCAGGATTCGGCGCGGCGCGTCGAAGGACGCGTGGTGCGCGGGATGCGCGAGCGGCAGCCGCCGGTCGCCAACCAATGGGTGATCCTGCATCGCGTCGGCCGCGATCACGCGGGTCCGCTCGATTCGGTCCGCACGACGCCGAGTGGCGCGTTCAACTTTCAGTATCGCGTCTCGGGTGATTCCGACGCGGTGTATTTCGTGTCGACGTCGTACAGCGGCGTCGCCTACTACACACCGCCCCTTCGTACGCCGGTCGTGCGCGGCGATGACGCGCTGCTCGTCGTCTTCGACACGACGTCGGGCCCCGTCGGCCTGCACATTGGCGGCCGTCATTTGGTGATCGGCGCCGCAACGCCCGCGGGACAGCGCCCCATTGGCGAGGTCTTCGACCTTCAGAATGACAGTACGATGACCGCCGTTGCGCGCGACAGCCTGACGCCGGTGTGGAGCGCCACGATTCCCGCGACGGCGACGGACTTCCAGCTCAATGGCAACGGCGAGCTGGCGGCAGGCGCTCTCACGCGACGCGGCACAACCGTGGGTTTGTTTGCTCCGGTGAGCCCGGGCATTCGTCAAGTCGCTTTCACGTACAATCTGCCGGCGAGCGCCTTTCCACTGTCGGTTCGCATGGACAAGCCGGCCGGCGTGCTCGAGCTGCTCGTGCAAGAGCCCACGACGCGCGTTCAGGGACCGGGACTGCGAGAAACGCCCGCCGTGAGTGCCGAGGGACGGACGTTTCGCCGCTTTCTCGCCCAAGATGTTGGCGCGGGTGCGGTGGTGCGCATCGAGCCACCACGCGAGGTCGGCGGGAGCCGCGAGCGAGTGTACTCCAGTGTCGGCGCGCTTTTTGTCGCGGCCATGGTCATCGCGCTCGTTTTCGCGTTGCGCCGCCGTCCGCGCCGCGTTGCCGCGGCCCTGAAGCAAGTTGGATCCCAGCGTCTCGTCCGCGAGATCGCTGAGCTCGACGACGCCTTCGAGCGCGCGACGGATGTGAGTGGCGAGGCGCGCGCGACCTACGAGGCTCGGCGTGCGTCGCTCAAGTCCGAGCTCGCGCACCTGCTTGCCGGCGAGCGGCCATCGTCGTAGACTTCGCTTCGACAACTGAAGGCGAACGCGGGACACGGAAACCGGTGTGAGACCGGTGCGGCCCCGCCACTGTAACGGGCGTTCTACGCGAGCTCATCATCCCACTGGCTGAGTGCCGGGAAGGGGAGCGCCGCAGCCCGGAGCCAGGAGACGACCCCGTTCGCACCACTGTTTCACAGATCCTCGGGGGAGGACTGGTGGATATTCCGACGCGATCGTCGGCGTGTCTCGCACCGCGGGCATTCTCCTCAGGCAGAATGCCCGTGTTTTTATGTCGCGCGCTATTCGTCGGCGCGTCGTTGCTTGGCGCGTGTCACCGCGCCGAGCAGCGCGACGTCGCCGCCGTGCGAGACGACTTCGGCGCTCCGGTGACGATTGCCGCGGCACCACGACGCATCGTCTCGCTCAACCCGACGACGACCGAAGTGCTCTTCGCCATCGGCGCGGGATCGCGCGTCGTTGGCCGTTCCATGTACGACGCCTTCCCCGAATCGGCGATCGCCGTGCCAAGCCTCGGCGCCGCGCTACGCCCGAATGTCGAAGCGATCATCGGCGCCAGGCCGGACCTCGTCGTGCTCTACGCGAGCCAGGATAATCGCGCGGCCGCGGATCGTCTTCGGCAAGCCGGAATCGCCACCGCCGCACTCCGTATCGACAGCATCGCACAATTCGAGCGTGACACGCGCTTGCTTGGTCGCCTGACGCGCGATTCGGCACAAGCCGCGACCGTCGTCGACTCCGTGCGCGCCACACTCGATCGCGTTCGCGCGGCGACGGAGACGCTGCCGCGTCCCACGGTGTTCTTCCACACATGGGACAGGCCGTTGATCACGATCGGCGGCGGAAGCTTCCTGAACGAGTTGGTCGACATCGCCGGTGGTCGCAACGTCTACGCCGATCTGCCGGGACCGTCCGGCATCGTCACCATCGAGGATGTCGTGCGCCGGAACCCGGACTTTGTCCTGGCGAGTCCGATCACCGCGGCCAGCATTCGGTCAGACCCGCGCTGGCAGGCCGTCCCCGCGGTGCGGGGCGGTCACGTTCTCGTGTTCGACACGACGATCGTCGGGCGTCCGTCGGTCACGCTCGGCGCCGCCGCGCGCTCCCTCGCCGATCTCCTTCATCCCGGCGTGGTGCACTGACATGTCAACGGGCCGCTGGCTCTTGCTTGGCGTTGTCCTCGCCGCCGTCTCGATCCTCGCGATCGCCGTCGGGACAATTCCAGTTCCTATATCAGCGATCTGGGATGCTCTGCGTGGAACGGGAGATACCCAGCTCACCTACGTCGTCCGGGCGCTGCGGCTGCCACGCGTCGTGATGGCGTCTCTCGTCGGCGTGGGCCTCGGGATGTCCGGCGCGGCGCTTCAGGGGACGATGCGCAATCCGCTCGCCGAGCCCTACCTCCTCGGCGTCTCCGGCGGAGCAGCGGTCGGCGCCGTGCTGGCGCAGGCGGCCGGCGTCACCGGCGCGTTTTTGCCCCTCGCCGCCTTCGCCGGTGCGATCGTCGCCGTGCTGGCGGCGTTCGTGGTAGCGCATGCGGCGGGCGCTCGCGGAGATCCGCGCGTGCTCCTCATGGCCGGTGTTGTCGTCGGCGCATTTGCCAACGCGGCGATCATGGTCGTTCTCGCCAATGCCGAGCCGAATACTGTCCGCAACGCCCTCTGGTGGATGATGGGTTCGGTGGGCGAGGCCACCTGGCCGCAAATCGCGGTGCTGTCGGGTTATCTCGTCTTGGGCGGCGGCGCGCTGTTTACACTCGGTCGTCAGATCGATGTGCTCGCCCTCGGCGAAGACGCGGCGGCCGGTTTGGGACTCGACGTCGACACAGCAATTCGGCGCGTGTTCTTCGTCTCGTCGCTCCTCGCCGCGGCGACCGTTGCCGCCGCGGGGCTCGTCGGGTTTGTCGGGCTCGTCGTGCCTCACATCGCACGCGCGTTCGGTCTGCGAAGGCACCGATCGCTCCTCGTCGCCAGCGCGCTCATCGGCGCAACGCTCGTCGTGAGTGCCGATTTGCTCGGGCGCGTTTTGCGACCGCCCGCGGAATTGCCGCTCGGCGCCGTCACGGCGCTCGTTGGCGTGCCGTTCTTTCTCGCCAAGCTGCGACGGCTCACGTGATCTCCTTCGACGGCGCGACGGTGCGCTATCCCGGCGCCGAACGTGACGCGCTCGACCGTGTCTCGCTGGCGACGCCGCGCGGGGCAATCACCGCTGTGGTGGGGCCGAATGGCAGTGGGAAGAGCACAATTGTTCGGAGCTTGATTCGCCGGGTTCCGTTGCGTCAGGGACGCATCTCAGTCGACGGCCGACCGCTGGATGAGTTGGACGGTCCGGAGCTGGCGCGTCGCGTTGCCGTCGTCACGCAGCGCGAGGATTTGACCTTTCCTGTACTCGTCAGCGACTACGTCGCGATCGGCCGGTTTCCGCATCTCGGCGTGTGGCACGTGGCCGGTCCGGTGGACGAGACGGCGATCGCCGAGGCAATGCGCACCGCCGGCGTCGACGATCTCGTCGAGCGGCGCGTCGATACACTCTCCGGCGGCGAGTGGCAGCGGGTACGCCTCGCGCGCGCGCTCGCACAAGGCGGCGACGTGCTCGTGCTCGACGAACCGACCACGTTCCTCGACATCGGCCATCAAATGGCGGTGTTTGAGCTGCTCGAGCGCCTGGCGCACGCCGGCCAAACGATTCTGCTCGTCAGCCACGAGCTCAACCTCGTCGCGCGGTTCGCGTCGCATCTGGTGCTGCTCGACCACGGCCGCGTCGTCGCCGACGGGTCGCCGAGCGACGTCATGCAGCCAAGCGTTCTCGAACGCGTGTACCAATGGCCCATTTCAATTGCCGCCGACCCCGTCGACGGCACTCCGACCCTCGTTCTCCGGCGATCACGATGACGTGTCGCTTTTCCCTCTTCGACTCGGTCCCTCTCATGCGCCCTCGATCCACATTGCTCATTGCAACCGCCACGGCCTTTGCCTCGGGTCTCACTGCGCAGCAGCCGGACACGGCGCGAGTCGCGCCCATGGTCATCACTGCGACGCGCGTGCCTCTCGGGCGCGACGAGTCTCCCGCCACAGTGGACATCATCACCGGCGAACAGCTGCGACTGCGCGGAATCACGTCGCTCTCCACGGCCCTCGAAGTGCTCCCCGGCGTGACCTTCGCGCGCACCGGTTCATTCGGCGGGAACACATCGCTCTTCGTGCGCGGCGGCGAGAGCAAGTATGTCAAAGTGCTCATCGATGGAGTGGCGGTGAATGATCCCGGCGGCGCGATCGACTTCGGCTCGCTCACCACGGACAACATCGAACGAATCGAAGTCGTCCGCGGGCCGGCGAGTGTGCTGTATGGCGCCGATGCCGTCACCGGTGTCATCCAGATCTTCACCCGTCGAGGCCACGGCGCCGCGCGCACCATCATCTCGGCGCGGACCGGCAACTACGGAACCACCGACGCCGACGCGACCGTCCTCGGACCATTCGCGAACGGCGATCTGTCGCTCGGTGTCGCGCGCCACGACACCCGCGGGATTTATCCGATCAACAACGCCTTGCACAACAGCATCGGCAGCGGCGCGGTGCATGTCGCGCTCGACGCCAACACGGATCTGCGCTTCTCGGCGCGCTACGGCGACGAGGCGTACCATTTTCCGACGAATGGTGGCGGCGACATCGTTGACAGCGCCGCCTTCCAAACCCTCGAACGCACCGTGCTCGGCGCCGAGCTCGAACGACGGCTCGGCCGCGTGACGACGCGCCTCAGCGTCGCTTCGAACTCGACGTCAGGCGGCTCCAATCAACCGTCGAGCGGCGATTACGTCTCGATCGACCGTACGCGTCGCCGATCGGCGGATCTCCGCGCCGACATTCCGGTCGTCGATGCGACGGTCCTCACCGCCGGCGCGCAGTTGGAGCAGGAGGACGAGCGGTCCGAGAGCCACAGCGTGTTCGGGACGTCGGAGTTCTCGTCGATCTTCGAGGCGGCGCGCCGCAACGCCGCCGGCTACGCCGAGTTGAGCTCGCGGCTGCCCGCCGCGGTCGTGATCACCGCCGGCTTGCGCCACGATGACAATGAGCGGTTCGGCAAATTCGATACGTACCGCGTGGGTGGAAGTTGGAGCCCGCTGCGCGGGTCGCGCATTCGGGCGTCCGTCGGCACGGCGTTCCGCGAGCCCACGTTCCTCGAGAACTACTCGACCGGATTCGTCACCGGAAACCATGCGCTGCGTCCCGAGCGGACGCGCAGTTGGGAGGTCGGATTCCGCCAGAGTCTCGCGGATGACCGCCTCGAGCTGGGCGTAACGCACTTCGATCAGCGCTTCCGCGACATGATCGACTACACCGGGTCGGATAAGGCCTGTGGCGCCAGCTACTGCAACGTCGCGCTGGCGACGGCGAAGGGCAGGGAATTCGAGGTACGCTACACACCCTTCCGCGCGCTCACCGTCGACGCAAACCTCACCCATCTCGAGACCAAGGTCCTCGCGCCCGGCTTCGATACGTCGTCCAGTGGCCTCTACCTACGGGGCCAGAGTCTTATTCGGCGGCCAACGACATCATGGACGCTCGGCGGCGCGTACACGACGTCGATCGGTAGCGTCGACGTGCACGTCATTCGCGTCGGCGAGCGCGGCGATCGCGACTTCCGCCCCTTTCCCTTCGTCGCCGTCATCGACTCGGCGTACACGCGCACCGATGTCGGTGCGACACTCGCCCTCGCCCGCCTCAACCCGCGGTTCGCGACGACCGAGCTCACGCTTCACGCCGAGAATCTCTTCGACACGCAATACGCGTCGGTATTCAACTTCCTCAGTCCGCGCCGGACCCTTTTGATCGGAGCGCGCACAAGCTTTTAGCGCCGAGTCGCCGAGTCGCCGAGTCGCCGAGTCGCCGAGTCGCCGAGTCGCCGAGTCGCTCGACTAACTTTCTCGGATGACACTGGTCGTCACGGAAGCGATCGTGCTCCATGCGTTCGATTACCTCGAGTCGTCGCGGATTCTCAAGCTGGTGACGCGTGACGCCGGCGTACGATCGGTGTTGGCGCGCGGCGCGAAGCGTTCGCAGAAGCGCTTCGGCGCCGCGCTGGATCTTTATGCCGAAGGAACGGCCGAATTGCAGATGAAAACGGGGCGGGACCTCGACACGCTCAGCGGCTTTGACGTCGCGCGAGCCCGCCCGCAGCTCGCCGCGCAATTGTCGCGGTTCACGGCGGCGAGCACCGTCGCCGAGCTCACGCTCCGCTTCGCGCGGGACGACGCGGATCCCGCCCTGTACGACGCCGTCGCCGCCGCGCTCGACGAGCTCTCGTCGGCCGGCGAGGATCGGGTGCGCGACATCGCGCTCGCCGCGGCCTGGCGCATTCTTGCCGAGCTGGGCGTCGCACCGACCGTTGATGCATGCGCCGAGTGCCATGCGACGATCGACGCCGAGGCGCCGGCGATGTTCAGTCATCCGGCGGGCGGTTCGCTGTGTGCGCGATGCGCTCACTTGAGCCGAGCGGGTCGAACGCTGCCGGCGTCGGCGCGCGGCGCGCTGCGCGATTGGCTCAGCGGCGAGCCACATCCGCTGTCGGAGCCGAACGACGTGCGCGCCCACCAGCGGTTGCTTCGAGAGTTCGTGCGTGAGCACCTGGATGACAACCGTCCGCTTCGCGCGTTCGATGTGTGGGAGCAGGATTCGTGGGGTGTGAAGGCGTGATCCTCGGCACCGCCGGTCACATCGACCACGGAAAGACGACGCTCGTCCATCGCCTCACCGGCGTTGATACCGATCGTCTGCCGGAGGAGAAGCGCCGAGGTATCACGATCGAGCTCGGGTTTGCTCCACTGGATCTCGGCGACGCGGGTATCGTCGGCGTCGTCGACGTGCCGGGCCATGAAGCATTCGTGCGGACGATGGTAGCCGGAGCGACGGGCGTCGATCTGGCGTTGCTCGTCGTCGCCGCCGACGAAGGCATTATGCCGCAGACGCGTGAGCATATCGCGATCCTCGACCTGCTCGGCGTTCACGCCGGGGTTATCGCGTTGACGAAGGTCGATCTCGTCGACGAAGAGTGGCTCGCACTCGTCGAGGACGAGGTTCGCGAGACGACCGCCGGCATACTTCCCGGCGCTCCCATCATCGCGACGTCGGCGAAAACAGGCAAAGGCATCGACGATCTGCGCGCGGCACTCGTCGGTGCGGTACGCCGTGTCGCGCCCCGGAGCGACGAAGATGTGTTCCGCCTGCCCGTGGACCGGTCGTTCAGTGTGAAAGGGACGGGTACGGTCGTCACGGGAACCGTGTGGTCCGGCCGGCTCGAGAAAGACGAGTCAGTGCGCATCCTTCCGACGAACGCGGTCGCTCGAGCGCGCGGGATTCAAACGCACGGCCGCGTCACGCAGGCCGCTGTCCCTGGTGCGCGAACGGCGATCGCCCTCGTTGGCGTCGAGCCGGTAGAGGTGCCTCGCGGTTCGGTGTTGGTCGACGATCCCGCTTGGCGTCCCACGACGCTGGCCCGCGCCGACGTGAGCGTGCTGCCCGGCGTCGCGGCTGGGTTGCGCCCGCGCACGCGGGTGCGTTTCCACGTGGGCACGAGCGAGGTCGGGGCGCGTGTCGTCGCGAAGGTCGTGACCGAGGGGGCACCATTTGCTGCTCGATTGTCGTTCGACGAGCCCGTCGTGCTTCGGGCCGGCGATCGTTTTGTAC
Organism: Gemmatimonadaceae bacterium; assembly: GCA_025928335.1. GTDB lineage: Bacteria > Gemmatimonadota > Gemmatimonadetes > Gemmatimonadales > Gemmatimonadaceae > JAQBQB01. The sequence continues at coordinate 2,483 of JAICJQ010000005.1, read as the reverse complement.
TGCGGACGACGTCGCCCCTCAACACGATCGGTGGCGGAATGATCACCGACCCATACCCGCCGCGTCGTGCGCGTCCCTGGGAGCCGGGCCTGTCCGCAACGGCGCGGTTGGAGCGAATGATCCAGGAGGCCTCGACGCTTGGAGTCGAGGTATCCGAGCTGCCTGTCCGACTGGGACTATCGGCCGCCACGGTGATGGATCTCGTCGCAAATACGCCGTCGGTCGAGTTGCTCGGCGGTCGCGTTGCCGCGCGGGCCGTTCTGGATGATCTCCGCGGCGCGTTAAGATCCGCCGTGAGTGAGTTTCACGCCGCCGAGCCTCTGGAGCCGGGAATGGCCACCCAGCTACTGCGGAGCCGCCTCAAGGGCCATCCAGCGGTCGTGGACGCTGCCCTGGAAGCCGAGGCGCGGGCGGGGTCCTTGGTGTCCGCGGGAGGGATCGTTCGTCTTGCTCAATGGCAGCCTCAGCTGGACGAGGCCGGACAGCGGCTTGCCTCAGCCCTGTTAGGCGCCTTGGATCGGGCTGGGATTGAGCCTCCGACGACGGAGGAACTGTCGCAGGAGTTCGCTACACCTGTTGCGGCGGTCGCACGGTATCTGGAGAGACGAGGTGAAATAGTACAAGTCGAGCATAATCGGTACTATACGCTAAAGCATCTCACGTTACTTATTAACCGCGTGCGGGAGTTACTGTCGAGCGGTCAGGAGGTGAACCCTTCGGCCCTTCGCGAGGGCCTCGGGATCTCGCGTAAGTACTTGATTCCGTTGTTGGAGTACTTTGACAAGGTTGGACACACGGTTCGAGGACCGACGGGGCGGGTGTGGCGTGGCATGTAAATTCCTATGTGGCATAGTAGTCCACGCTACTGTTCGCTTGACGCACCGTTGACCGCAACCTAATTTTGATGCGAACGGCAGCATCCCTATCAACCCATTCAGGAGCTCTTGTAACGGTCCTGTTTCGTTAGCGCGGAGAAACCATGTTCCACCGCTGGGCAGCACCGTTGCTCGTGCTCGCCCTTTGTGCGATGTCGCCAAAGAATGCGGCGGGGCAGGAACAGAAGCCCCGAGAGCAAGGTGCAAAGGGTTCACTCGGGAAGAATTACCCGAATCCCTTCAACCCCGACACGAAGATCCGCTTTACGGTCGACTGTTCGGGCGGCAGTACAAGTGAAACGCACGTGGTCACCATGCGGGTCATGAACATTCTGGCGCAGCCAGTCGTTCCGCCGATCCTGTATGGACCAGCGCTGACCGCCACATCGGGAGCAAGCAGCTCGATGAACGGGAGCCCGCTCAACAGTCTTCGGTTGAGTTGTGGCGAGTACGAGGCGCAGTGGCCGCCGCCGGGCGTACGTGAACCGGCCTCGGGCACGTACGTCGTTCAGTATTTCGTGGACGGTGTGTTGGCTGGAACACGACGCATTTACTATCGGAAGTAGTCGAGACAAAGTGGTGCGCGCCGGATGGTTTCTCGCCATCCGGCGCGTTTTTTTCTGCCGGATTGGCGGTTCCAGAGGGCACCCTCGTTGCTTCCACAGTGAACCATGATCAATCCAGATCGACTGACCGTCAAAGCCGGCGAGGCGCTGAACGATGCCGTCGCCGTCGCGCGCCGCAACGGCAATCCCGCCGTCTACGACCTGCATCTCCTCGCCGCGCTCCTCGAGCAGGACGAGAGCATCGTTGTGCCCGTGCTGCAGAAGCTCGGGGCGAGCGTTGCCGCGCTCCGCGATCAGGTGCGCCGCGAGATCGAGCGGTTTCCGAAACAGAGCGACGCGCAACCAAACGCCTCGCGCGAGCTCAACCAGGTTTTCGACCGCGCTGAGGACGAGGCGAAGAAGCTCGGCGACGAATACATCTCGACCGAGCATCTGCTGCTGGCTCTGTCTGAAGTCAAAGGCATCGAGTCGAAGAATCTGCTGACCGGCGCCGGCGCCACACATGCCGAGCTGCTCGCGGCGCTCGAGCAGGTGCGCGGGACGCACCGCGTCACCGATCAGAACCCCGAGAATCAGTACCAGGCGCTCCAGCGCTACACACGCGATCTGACCGAAGCAGCCCGGAAGGGCAAGCTCGACCCCGTGATCGGCCGCGATGAGGAGATTCGTCGCGTCATTCAGGTGCTGTCCCGTCGCACGAAGAACAATCCCGTACTCATCGGCGAGCCGGGCGTCGGCAAGACGGCGATCGTCGAGGGCCTCGCCCAGCGCATCATCAACGGCGACGTACCGGAGAGTCTCAAGAACAAACAACTCGTCTCGCTCGACATGGGTGCGCTGATCGCCGGCGCCAAGTTCCGCGGCGAGTTCGAGGAGCGCCTGAAATCCGTCCTCAAGGAGATTACTGAGGGCGAAGGGAAGTTCATCATGTTCATCGACGAGCTGCACACGATCGTCGGTGCGGGCAAAGCCGAAGGCTCGATGGACGCCGGCAACATGCTCAAGCCGATGCTCGCCCGCGGCGAGTTGCGCGTCGTCGGCG
>JAICJQ010000161.1 GCA_025928335.1 Gemmatimonadaceae bacterium | reverse complement strand
GTCGGCGACGCGCATGCCGACGAGCGTCTCGGTCAGCTCGGCAGGATCTCCATGCAGCAGGTAGAGCAGTTCAGGAGCGGGCATGATGTCGGCGGCCAGGCGTGGTCTACTGAACGGCGAACAGCCTCGAAGAAACTACTGCGCCAACTACCGTCGGGTTCAGACCCTTTCGGCGGGTGCGGGCCTATGATGTGCGCAGGAGCGCACGCTCATTCCATTCGCGATGTCGGTGTCATACGAGACTCAATCAACGGAACGGCTGCTGCAACGGGGCGGCCGCCGATGGATCGTTCGCGAACTGAGCGCCCATGGAGTGCCGGGCGCCCGTCGCGAGACCTGCCTTATTTGTGAATCCGCCGAGGTCATCCGTCGGATCTGGGACTACCCTGCCGACTGGCGAACCGTCGACGACGAGTCGTTGTGGAAGTTGTGCGACGGATCAGCGCGATGAGCGTTTCGGCGACTGTCCGTCGAACCACGCTTGCGCGCGCGAAAAGCGCTCACGAACCAGCCCCACATCCCCGCTCAGGAGCGCCGACCTGAAGCTTGCCACTTCGCGTTCAGCGCTGGCAAGCGCCTCTTCGATGGCGGCGCGATTGTCGGTCGCGATGGCCGTCCACATTTCGGGCGAGCTTCCGGCGAGTCGTGTGGTGTCGCGACCGCCCGGTCCCAGAGCGTCTCGTCCGATCCCCGCGCTCGCGAGGGCGAGCCCGAGAGCCGTCGAGACCAAATGCGGCAAGTGGCTCGTCCACGCCACATGCCGATCGTGCTCGTCGGCTTCCATGATGCGCGTTGTGGCGCCGAGCGATCTCCAGAAATGGCTCGCTACCTCGACGACTGGCGTCCGCACCGCGGACGTTGGACTGAGATAGACGAGCGCATCGACGAACAAATCGCGACGCGAGGCGCCCCAACCGGAGCGATGGTCGCCGGCCATCGGGTGTGCGCCAACGAAAGAGGCATCAAGGCCGAGCGCCCGCGCTTCGGCGACGATGCTCGTCTTTGTGCTGCCAACGTCCGTGACGAGTCGCGCCGACCGCGCGAGACGGGCGAGCCGTCGCAGCAGTCCCGGCGCCTGATCGACGGGAACGGCGAGGACAATGACGTCGGCGCCCGCACCGTCGAAGTCGACGTCGAGCGGGTCGCTGACGATGCCTTCGCGAACCGCCGAGTCGAGTCGCGCCCGATCGGTGTCGTAGCCGCGCACGCGAACACCCTTCGCCACGAGGTCACGTGCGATCGACCCACCAATTAGCCCCAAGCCGATGATCGTCGCGCTCTTGAAAAAGCCATCCTCCGACATCACGGCGTCCCCTCGACTTGCTCCTGGACGTGCCGTGACATGCCGACGATCTGCCAGAAGATCTCGCGAATGGGCTCCGTGGGCAGATCCGCACCGCGCGCCACGGCCGTGACGCGGCGAATCACCGCCGCTTCGCGAGTCGGGTCGAGAATCGGCAGGCCTGCAGCTCGCTTCAATTCGCCGGTTCGCTTGCCGAGTGTGAGCCGGCGCTCGAGGAGTGAGACGATCTGGTTGTCGATCCCCTCGATCTCTTCGCGGCAGCGCGCAAGCTCGGCGGTTGCGGCATCCCGCTCGCTGTCTCCCGGCTTTTCGCTCATGCGACGGCTCTCGCCTCGACCGGCGCGGCGATCGTGCGTCCAGCGGCCCTCGCGAACGCGTCCAACGACTGCATGAGTAAAGCGAACGAGGACGGCGCGAGCGATTGATCGCCGTCCGAGAGCGCACGCTCGGGATCGGGATGCACCTCGACGATGAGCCCGTCGGCGCCGGCGGCGACGGCCGCGAAGGCGAGCGGGGCAACCAACTCGGCGTCTCCGCCGGCATGACTCGGATCGACGATCACCGGCAAATGCGACTCGCGCTTCAGCACAGGGATCGCCGCGACGTCGAGCGTGTTACGCGTGGCCGTCTCATACGTGCGGATGCCACGCTCGCACAGCACGACATCGTGGTTGCCGTTTGCCATGATGTATTCGGCGGCCATGAGCAACTCTTTCACTGTCGCCGACAAGCCGCGCTTGAGCAGCACGGGCCGACGCACGCGTCCAAGCTCGGCGAGCAGCGAGAAGTTCTGCATGTTCCGCGCGCCGACTTGGAGCATGTCGGCGTGCTCGGCGACGAGGTCGACCTGCCGCGTATCCATGACCTCGGTGACGACCGGCAGTCCGGTCGCCGCGCGAACTTCCACCAACAGACGAAGGGCCTGTTCGCCGAGCCCCTGAAACGCGTACGGCGACGTGCGCGGCTTGAACGCGCCGCCGCGCAGCATGGACGCACCGGACGCTCGAACCTCGCGCGCCGTCTCGAGGAGCATGTCGCGGCCTTCGACTGAACAGGGGCCCGCGATAACCGAGATCGCTCGTCCGCCAAACTCGGCGCGCGCATCGCGCCCGCCGACGCGCACGACGGTGCGGTCCGCCGCGAACTCGCGCGACGCGAGCTTGTACGGCTTGAGCACCGGCGTTACCGACTCGACGCCTGGAAGGGAGCGCAGCGGCACTTCGTCGAGCAGTGATTCATCGCCGATGCAGCCGATGATCGTGCGTCGCTCGCCGCGCGACAGGTGCGTGCGCATGCCGAGCGACTCGATGCGTTCGCGAATGTGGTCGATCTCAGCGTCGCTGACGTCCGATTTTGTCACGATGATCATGGGTTTTGGCCGGGAAGAGGCAGAAAACAAAAACGACCCGTGAGATTCTCACGGGTCGTCGGGTTCGTTCAACGCGGGGATCAGCTCAGCGCGTACGACTCCAACTTCGGCCCGTGACGGGGATCGCGAAGTAATAGGAATAGCCGTAGGCGCCAAAGCGGATCATGGCCCGTACGGTAGCGTGCGGCGCACCGGTCTGTCAAGCCTTAACGGCGAAAGACCTTTTGAACAACAGAGAGCACAGAGACACGGAGAGACACAGAGAAAAGTTGTTGGTCGTTCTCTGTGCGCCTCTGTGTCTCCGTGTCCTCTGTGCTTCAAAAAGGTTTTACGGTGTTGTCAATTTCGTCGTGATACCTTGGCAGCCGAGTTCCATGCTCATACTTCACGATCCCGCCACGCTGGACTTCATCCGCTCACGCGTTCGACGCTTAACCCCTGATGCCACGCGTTTGTGGGGGAAGATGACAGTAGACCAGATGCTCTGGCACGTGAATCAAGCGATGGAGCAGCCGCTTGGGCGCATCAGATTCAAGCGGACGATCAAGTACGTGCCGCGATCGGTCATCAAGGTCTTGCTGCTGAACGTGAAGTGGCCGAAAGGCGCGCGCACGCAACCGGAGATCTTCGCCGGCGGCCTTCGTCACTCATTTGAAGACGAGCATTGTAGGCTGCTCACCCTGATCGATGAGTTCACGTCGCGGCCGCTCGACGGCCCGTGGCCCGTCTCCGACACACTCGGGAAGATGTCAGGACGCGATTGGAGCCGGCTCGAGGCAAAACACCTCGACCACCATCTCAGGCAGTTCAGCCTTTGACGTCGGCCATCTCGCGTTTGGTGACGAAATCGTAAAGTGTCACTCGACGCAGATGATAAAACGACGTCCAGTAATTTCGCAGCGCCTGGACGTGCGCAATCACCGAGTTGTCTTTGTCCGACTGCGCGTTGTACAAGTCTGTGTTGCTGATCTTGCCGATGATGTAGCGGTTGCGCGCGACCTCGAACTGCTTCGCGGACACCGTGTCCGCCTTCGCCGCGAGGATCACGTTGCGCTGCGCCTGTTGCAGTTGCAGAGCGGAGAACCGTGCTTCCTCGACCAGCGCGTCGGTCCGCATGCGGTTGTTACTCGTCACGCGGCGATCGTCGGCCACTGCTGCCTGGACGTCGGCGTGGCCGGCGCCCCATTGCATCATCGGAAGATTGATGCTGACCGAGAGCGCCTGTCGTCCGAGCGGGCTCTGATAGGCTTCGCTGAACGCCGACGCCGTTTGGTTGAAGCCAAACGTGGCGCGGACCGAGGCATTGAACCGGTTCGACAACTTCGCCGAGTTGAGCAACCGTTTGGACTGCACGTCCTCGAGCGTTCCCTGCTCCATCACGCTCGAGTTCCGCAGCGCCTCTGTCACCGCGAGATCCGGGTCCACGTCTACGTTCGGGATGGAATCCGGCGCGACGATGGTCAGCGATTGACCCTGCGGATACGCGATTGTGCGTCGAAGGGCCGCCTCGGCCCGGTCCCTCGCCAATCGCGCGTCCTCGACCGCCGCCCGCGCGCGCAGCAAGGCGAGCTCGCTCTTCAGCAGATCGTTCTCGCCGATCTTGCCGACTTCGTAGCGGCCCTTGTTCAGCGTGTAGAGCGTGTCGTTCACGGCGACGTTGGCCGTGGCGTTGGCGAGCGTGATCTCCTGCGCGTAGAGATTGAAGAAGGCGTCGGCCGCCGAGCCGGCGACATCTTCCCGCGCCTCGAGGTACGCGCGCTCGGCGACCGACGCGCCGAGCGATTGCACGCGCTCGTCCCAGACGACCGTCCGCGGTTTGAACAAATCCTGCTGCAGCGACACGACGTGCGACGTCTGCCATGACCGATTGTTCAAGTTCCCGAATTCGTCGAGACGGCTCACCGCTTCGCCGACGCTGATCTGCCCGCCCGTGAGCGGAATGCGCTGGCTGAACCCGAGGTTGAACGACGATTGGTTCTGCGACTGTCCAATGAATTGCGTCGAGCCGTCGGGGAGCGTGATCGGGTTGATGCCGTGGTTGTAGTCCGCCGCGTCGCCGGTGAGGAAGAGCTGCGGCAATAACCGGGAATTGAAGGCGTCGTTTCGGTATCGCGCCGCGTCCCGCGAGCTCCGCGCGATCTGCGCCGCCGGCCCCTGCCGCTGCGCCATCGCGATCGCCTCCTGGAGCGTCAGCACTTGCGCACTCAGCCGCTGCGAGAGAGCGGCCACGATGACGACGAACAAAGGTATCCGCATATGACCCTTCATCGAATAGAAATCGCCCTGTCGGGGTCTGACCCCGATGGTACCGTTTTATTGCGGGGAAGCACCGAGCTTACTCGTAACGCAGACAAACGATCGGGTCTTGGCGCGCGGCGCGCGACGCGGGCATGATGCCGAAGACGAGACCGACGGCGACCGATACCCCGAACGCCACGGCCACCGACAGCGGCGACACGATCGTGTGAATCTTGGCTATGCGTTCGATCGTCACGGCGAGAATGCCGCCCACGATGATGCCGGCGAGGCCTCCGGCGAGGCTGATCATCACCGCCTCGCTGAGAAATTGCGCCAACACATCCTTCTGCGTCGCTCCGACGGCCCGCCGTACACCGATCTCCTTGATGCGCTCGAGGATCGACGCGAGCATGATGTTCATGATCCCGATCCCGCCGACGATCAGCGAGATCGACGCGATCGCGCCGAGCACGACGTTGAAAATCGTCTTGGCCCGCTGCTGCTGCTGCAGGATCAATTCGGGGACCGTGATCTCAAAATCCGTGACGTCGTTGTGGCGTCGCTGGAGCATTCGGCGCGCGACCTCGGCCACCGCCGGCACTGCCTCCGACCGGCCGACCTGGACGATGATCTTGTCGAGCTGATTATAGTTGCGCTTTTCGGCCCGCTGGTCGTCCGTTTCAGTAGAGTCGTTCGCGCTGCCGCTGTTGTGCTCCTTCGCGGCGAGCTCCATCTCCGTCTGCGTCACTTCGGCGCGATTCCGGTAGCGAAGCAACATCGTCTGGAGTGGGACGTAGACATCCATGTTCGCGTCGCGGATGCCGAGCTTCTGCGACGTCTCGCTCGAGACCTTGCGATCCTCGAGCACGCCGACGACGGTCAGCCACTGGCTGCCGACCTTGATACTCCGTCCGATCGGATCGCTGGTCGTGAAGAAGCGAGACTTGACGCCCTGTCCGATCACCGCGACCGGCGCCGCCGCCGTGAAATGCATTGGCGCGAACGGCTGTCCCTCGGCGACGTGCAGGTTCATGACGCGCAGATACGACGAATCGACGCCGACCAGCTTCCCGGACCGGTGCAGCCCTTCGCGCGTGATCACACTATTGACCACGACTTCGCTGCTCGTCGCCGCGACGTCCGGGATCGTCGCGCGAATCGCGTCCGCGTCGAGGTATGAGAGGCCGGGTGTGAAACGCTTCGATTCCTTCTTGTCGCCGTCGCCCTGAACCTTTCCTTCTTTCTGTTCGATGATCGGCGTGATCACCACGTTGTTGACGCCGAGCATCTTCATCTGTTCGAGGATCTCTTGCTCGGCGCCCTTCCCGATGGCGAGCATGGCGATGACCGACGCCACGCCGAAGAGAATACCCAGCGACGTGAGACCCGCGCGCAGCTTATTGTGCGCCACCGCCTCGGCCGCGGTGCGGGCCGAGAAGCTGATGTGGCCGATCAATCCTTCTTACCTGATACAGCCGGGGGAGGCGTCGCCGGCAGCGAAACGCTTTTCGCGGTATCTCCGGTGGTGTTCTGCGGCGTCACCGGCTTGAGGCCGGGAATCGTCACCGTCTTGATGTCGGTCTTGTCGGTCGGGGGCGCGAGCAGCACGCGATCTTCCTTGGCGATGCCCTTGCGCACGATGATCTCATTGTCGTTCAACGCACCGGTCTCGACCATCTGCTTCACGACGTTGCGTCCGTCTTTCTTATAGACCCAGGAAAATCCGCCGTCGCTCGTCACCGCCTCGAGCGGGACCGACAGCACGTTGGGAATCGACGCGACTTCGATCGCGTTCGCCGTCGTCATTCCCGGGCGCAGCGTCGTGTCCGCCTTCGACACCTCGATTTTCACCTCGAAGACTTTGGAGTCCTGGTTTGGCCGCTGTTCGCCGACGTTCGCGATCTCGGTGATCTTCCCCGAAAGCTTCTTCGTCGGATCGGCGTCGAGCGCGATCGATACCGGTTGCCCGACGGACAGCTTGCGAACGTCGACTTCGTTCACGTAGGTCTGCGACTCCATCTGCGTCAGATCGGGAAGCGTCGCCACCATGTTGTCCCACGTGTTCCAGTTCGACCCGATCCCTTTCTTTTTGCCGTCGTACTCGCGGACGTAGATGACCATGCCGGGAGAGGGGGCCATGATCGTGAAGCCGGCGAGCGCGTCCTGCACCATCTTGAGATTGTTCTGCTGACGGCCGAGGTCCGCCGCGGCGACCGTCATCTTGGCGACAGCCTGCTTCGTTTTCGTGTCGAGATTGCGCTTCGCCTGATCGAGGCCACGCTGCGCTTTCTCGTAGTCGATCTCGGCCTGTCGCTTGATGCTCGGCGCTTCATACTGCGCCTGCTCCTTGGCGATCTTTTTCTCCTCGAGCGCGTACTCGGCGGTCCGCACGTCTTCGCGTGCTTGCGACAGATTCAGGGTCGAGTCGAGCGACGCGTTGGTGTACTCCGCCTGGGCCTTCTGGAGATCGAGCGTCACGCTCTGCATGCGCGTGGCCGCGGGCGAGCGATCGAGCTCGGCGATCCGCTCGCCCTGCTTGACGACAGTACCCTCGGGGATCAGCCACGTGATCTTGGACTGGTAGACCTGGGCGGCCATCGAGTTCGGGCCTTGGACCTTCACGAACTTCCGGGCGCGCAGCTCGCCGGTCGTCGTGACGATCACCTTGAAGTTGCCCTGCTTCACCGGGACGGTGAGCGAGGCCTCGGCGGCCGACGCCGAGGCGGGCCACTTGTACCAGGCGACCGGTCCGCCGATCACGAGCACGGCGATCAAGAGCGGCAGCCAACGCTTGCGAAGCTGTTGCATCCGAAGCACTCCCTGATCCGAAATCGGCCAGCGGGCCACGGCGCCCAAGGTGGCAGGAGGTTAGTAGTCGACTTCGCGAACTTCAATTGATGAATCATTACGATTGCGTGAACGACGAACGACACCTTGGTGGCGGGTGCCGCATCGTCGTGTCGCATCGAGACAGCAAATGTCCGTTCCTGGGACAAAGTCGTTTCGTCCCACGGTGTTGGACACCGCGAGCGCGCGAAGCGTTTTGTACGCGTTGGACGTTCGTCCGAGCCCGCGGGACTGGCGTGTCTGCGGCCCGGCTCACAGATTCGCGGGGAGCATGCGCCACTCGTCATTGATCGTTCTTCGAGCGTTCTGTTTATTCGCCGGGTTGGCCGGAGTCGCGGGTGGCCAAGTGCAAGCCGGCCGCCGTGAGATGGTCGGTTTTGTACGCGACTCGGCTGGCGGCGGGATTGAAGGCGCCACGGTGCAGATCGCGGGCAGTGTCCTCCGGACGGACCCGCGAGGATCCTTCCGCCTGTGGGCGCCGGACCTCGACACGCTCACGATCGTCGTGCATCGCCTTGGGTTCGAGGCACTGGAAGCCCTGCTCACCGCAAACAGCAAACAGTGGGATACGGTGGTCGTCGAACTGAACCGTGTCGCGCAGAACGTTACTGGAATGACGGTGACAAGCTCCGCGACGCGGCGCGCGCTTGCCCTGCGCGATTTCGACGAGCGGAAGGCGCGCGGCCTCGGTCTCTTCGTGACACGAGCGGACATCCTGGCGCGAAATCCACTTCGGCTCAGCGATCTGCTGCGCGACAAGCGTGGCGTGCGTCTCGTACGGGTGGCCAACAACTACTATGGCGTCCGCTTCGCCGCCCATTCCGCCGCGCTTCGCGCCTGCGCGCCGAACATGTGGATCGACGGCCAGCTCGCGCCCGGCATGGAGATCGACGACCTGCTGCCGAACGACATCCAGGCGATCGAGCTTTACGAAACGTTCGCGTCCGTTCCTGCCGAATTCACCCCGCGATCCTCTACGGTGCCGTGCGGGACGATCGTCATCTGGACGCGAGTCCCCGGTGTGCCGGACAAGCCGCCCAGCGATGGCTTGAGCTAAGCCGCGCCTTCAGCGCCTTCGAGCGGGCGCGGATCGCTCGCCAAGTATTCCTCGGATCATTCGACGCACGTGCGGAACGACCTGGGCCGGGGTTCGATCCGGGCCGGCCAGCGAGTTGAAGGTGTGAAAGCTCAGGAGCACGTCGAGGGTGTTGACGAGCTCCGAGCGCTCGACCGCCGGCTTCTTGGGCGCGCCAAATTTGCCGAGTATTGCCTCGATGCCGCGCCGACGGCGCTGATTCTTTTCGAGCAGGACTTTGTCCAGGTCCGGATCGAGACCGGCGACCCCGACCATCTTCAGCATCAGCTGACGGTTGTCGTCGTAGAACCGACCGAGCATGCCGACCAATCCGTCGAGCGCCGCGCCGAGGTCTTTCGCCTCAAAGAGCGCCGGCATCCCGCTGAACGCGTCTCGTTCGACGAGCAGATCGAAGACTTCCCCCAGGAGCACTCCTTTCGAGCCGAAATGGTTGTACACGGTCATGCGCGTCACGCCGGCTCGGCGCGCGACGGCGTCGAGTGAGAATGCACTCAGGTCGTCGAGGTTCAGCACCTCACTCGCGGCGGCGATGATCTTGTCCCGCCCCGCGTCGACCAGATGCTTGCGCTCTCCCTTCGGGTACGGACGTGGGGTCATCTGAAACGAATTGATTTGACATCACGTAAAAGGAGATTATACATGGTGTATAATTGAGCGGATACCCCACCCCGGAGGAACGATGCCCTGGTATGGCGTCCTCAAGGTACTGCACGTCTTGGCCGCTGTCGTCTGGATCGGCGGCGGTGCCATGTTCGCGATGGTGACCACTCGGCTCCTGAGAAGCCACGATCGGACGGCGCTCGGCGCCGTCATTCCCCAGATGGCCCGTCAACTCGGCGCCGCTGGCGGCCCGGCGTCAGGCATCGTCCTGCTCACCGGCATCGCGATGGTACTCGTCGGCCACATTGGCTTCAGCGCCCTCTGGGTGCGGCTCGGGTTTGGCGGAATCGTGCTTCACGCGCTGTTTGGGGCTTTCGTGATGAGAAAACGCACCATGCGCCTGATCGAGGCGGTTTCCGCACCAGCGAACGACGAGAGCGCAGTGGCGCGCGCCGGCGCGCGTCTGCGCTCCGGGATGTTCACGTACCTGGCGCTCATGGTCGCCGTGGTCGCCATCATGGTCCTCAAGCCGATGTGAGGCAGCCGATGCTCGAAGCAACCACATTTGACCAGCGCCTGCACTACGCAATCGTCTCGGGGGCCGACGGCATTCACTTCGCGGCGTCGGGAGCGGACGAGGACAAAATGATCGGCGGCCTCGTCCGCTACCTCAGGCAGCGTTGCGGTTTCACTCTCTGGCCGCAGGACGCCAGTGAGGTCATCGCCCTGCTCGACGCCGGCCAGATGACCGACGCGATCGCGCTGTATTTCGATCGCGTCGGCGACCGGTGGGATCGCGAGTACCTGGAGCTCGTCTCACCCACCAAGTCCGTAGCCGCCGCCGGCTAAAAGAGCCCGACGATCTCGCCGCTCGGCAGGCGAGCCATGCGTTCGGCCGCCGGCTCTTTCGGCAAGCCGGGCATCGTCATGATGTCGCCGCACTGCGCCACGACGAAGCCGGCGCCGGCGGCGGGCCGGACTTCGTTGACCATGATCCGGAAGCCGCGCGGACGACCCAATCGCGTCGCGTCGTCGGTCAGCGAGTACTGCGTCTTCGCCATGCATATGGGCGTTTCACCCAATCCGATCGACTGGAGGTAGTCGATCGTCTTGTCCGCCGACGGGGTGTAGTCGGCGCCGTCGCCGCCGTAAATCTGGCGGACGATGATGTCGATTTTCTCCTTGATCGGGAGATTCGTCGGATACAGCGGACGGAAT
>JAICJQ010000127.1 GCA_025928335.1 Gemmatimonadaceae bacterium | reverse complement strand
ACCGGGCGGACGACGGCCCTAGTCGCCCGCGGCCTGCGCCGCGAGCAGCCATCACGACCAGTTCGTCGATTCGGCGTCGCCGCCCTCATGCGAGGGTGGTGACGTCTGTTCGTCATCGTGAGTCTCGGTTCGTGCCATGCGGGCAGTCCGCTGGCGCGTTCGACTCACTTTCAAACCATGGTGATGGGAAAGGCGCTGCGGCGATTAGTGATCGGCGTTCTGAGCGTCGTGGTCGTCGGTCTGGCCGTACGGTATGTCAGGCATCGGCCGACGCACCCGCGCATCTACATTCCCCAAGAGGTTCCGAACGTCCTTGGCGTTTCGGCGGCGACGATTCAATTAGCAATCGGCGCGCGAGTGGGCGAGACCGCGCCCGAATGGGTGTCGCCCGAACGCTGGGAGCGAGTGAGAACGCTCTACCGGATCTACGACAACGCCCCCCTCTGGCTCGAGCCCGAAGGCGTAAAGGATCGCGCGTCGGCGCTGCTCGAAGCGGTGGCGCACGCGGGCGAGCACGCGCTCCGGACTGACGCGTATCCAATCGATTCGATCCGCCATGTAGTGAACGCGAAGCGCATTGACAGCGCAGCCACGCCGGCGGATATCGCGAACGCCGACGTGCTGCTGACTGCCGCCTATGTCGGATACGCCTCGGACATGCTCATGGGCCAAGTCGACCCGCGGACGATTTCTCAGTCCTGGCACATCCCCGCTCGCCGAACGGCGGTCGATTCTGCGCTGCTGCATACTCTTGAGGATTCGTCGATCGCTGAGGGCTTGCGAGAGATGGCTCCGCAGGATTCAGAGTACGTCGTGTTAGTGCGGGAATACTCGCACTACCGCGATATCGTCGGACGCGGGGGCTGGCCCGTCGTTTCGCCCGGCGTAAGCCCGGAGGAACTCATGACCCGGCTCGAAGCCGAGGGTTACTCGGTACCGTCCGAGGACTCGGTGTTTGTCGCACTGGCCATCTGGCAGCGACGGCACAACCTCGAACCCGACGGAAAGCTGGGCCGCGCGACCTTCGCCGCTCTGAACGTCGATGCCGAAACGCGGACCCGTCAAATCGGGTCGAATCTCGAGCGCCATCGCTGGCTGCCTCACGCCCTGGGTCAGCGCTACGTCTATGTGAATGTCCCGTCGTTTCACCTCGATGCGTTCGATAGCGGGCAGCGCGTCCTTTCGATGAAGGTTGTCGTCGGCGCGGACTACAACGGCCATGCGACACCGGTATTCAGCGACTCGATGAAGTGGGTTGTGTTCAGACCGTACTGGCGGCCGACGCAGCGTATCCTGAAAGACGAGGTTTTTCCAAAGCTGAAATCGGACCCCGCGTATCTCAAGCGGAACGACATGGAATGGGCGCAGGAGGGCGGGAATCGTGTACTGCGACAACGTCCTGGTCCGCAGAATTCACTTGGCCTGGTGAAATTTCTGTTTCCGAACGACTTTGACATCTACCTCCACGACACGAATCAGCGCTCGTATTTTGGGCGCGCGACGCGCGCGGCGAGCCACGGCTGCATCCGTCTGGAGCGCCCGGCCGATCTCGCATCCTACGTGCTTGGCTGGCCGGCGGACAGCGTTCGAGCGGCGATGGACTCTGGGCGCAACGATCGAACGGTGCCGCTGACACAGCGCGTTCCGGTGTACATCGTGTACTTCACCGCATACGCGCGCGACTCGGAGCTGTATTTCGCCGAGGACGTCTACGGCCGAGATGACCGACTGAAGAGTCGGTTGGAGCCGCTTCCGGACTAGACCAGGGCCGCGTCCCGATCGAGACTCAAACGGATTTGCCGCCGAGCACTTCGCGAACCGCTGCGCGGGCGCGATCGCCGACTGATTCCCATGACAGTCTTTGAATGACCTCTTCTCGACCACTGACGCCGAGCATCCGCGCTTCTTCCGGGTTTGTGAGAAGATGGATGCAGCACCGGGCGAGCTCGGCCGGCGTATCGGCGATGAGCAGATGGCGTCCGTGCTGCATTCCGAGTCCTCGCGCGGCAACCGACGTTGCGACAGTGGGCAGCGCGTACGCCAAACTCTCAATTGTTTTGATGCTCGTTCCGCCGCCGGTCAAAAGGGGAATCACGGAGATGGCGGCGCGCGCGTAGAACTCGACCAACGACGGCGGGGACTCGTGGATCTCGACATCGTCTCGATTGAGCAGCCGGGCCAGATTATCCGGAATGGGCCCTCGTCCGGCTACGACCAGTCGTGAGTCGGGAAGCGAGCGACGAATTGCGGGAAGCGAGTGCGTCACAAAGCTCGCCAACGCCTCGACGTTCGGCTCCCAGCCTAGAGTGCCCACGAACAACATCTCGAACCGACGAATCTTGTCCCGGTCCACCGTGTCGGGCACATCGACTCCGTTCGGGACAACGTGCGGATGTGCGTCGCGATTCGAGGTCAGGCGTGATAGATCCTCCGGCTTGCATACCGCGACCGAGGTGAAACGAGAGGGTAGGTCGCGCTCGTATTCCACGAGATGTTTGGCCTGCAATTTGTGAAACGGTTTGCGAAGAGAGAAACCGCCCTGGTCGAGCTGCTCGAGCATCAAAGCGCCCTGAAAGTCATCGATATCCACAATGATGCGCTGAGCGCCCGCCGCTCGGGCCATTTCCGCCATCCATGACTTTGTCGCCCACACGACGTCCACAGGACGCTGCCTTAGCAGTTGCCTGATTTCTTCGACAAAATCATCGGACCATGCCCAGTCGAAGATGCGGGGGGCTCGGTTCGGTAGGAGCGTGAAGAACGTCGACTTGAGAACCGAAGCGGGCGAGCCCCAGAGCGCATCGCGATTCGGCGAAAAACGGGGCTTCGGCACGGACACAACCGGGATGCACGACTGAGCGACATCCCAACTCCGGCCAAGCGTCTCTGCGTCGTAGTCGCTTTGGCAGATGACGGCAACGTCGAATTCTTTGTTCAGCTCCCGAACGAGGCGGGCAACCCGGAGCATTGAACCATTGAGCGGCGGCGGGTGCGGAACGGTACTCGTGAGGAAGGCGACCAACGGCCGCTGCGTCATCACGCGAGAACCGAGTGGACCGCGGCGCGCGCGCGTACGCCCGCTGCTTCCCACGAGAATCGACGAAGCACCTCCTGTCTGCCCCGTTCACCAAGTGCTCGCGCCTCGGCGGGATTGTTCAACAGGCGCACACACGCCGCCGCGAAATCGCGATTGGACGCAGCGACCAACAGGTGCTTGCCATTTTCCAGCCCTAATCCGCGCGAAGCAATGGAACTCGCGACCGTCGGTAGCGCATACGCCAAGCTCTCCAGTACCTTGATGCTCGTTCCTCCCCCGCGCAGAAGTGGCGCAACGCCGATCGCGGCGCGCGAATAGTACCCGGTGAGCGACGCCGGGGATTCGTGAAGCTCCACCGCGGGACGAGAGAGCAGGGAACGAACGTCGTCGGGAGTTGGACTGCGACCAGCAACCGTGAGTCGTGCGTCGGGAAATGTTTCTTGGACGTTCGGGAGAATCTCTCCGACGAGCTGACGCATCGCCTCGATATTCGGGCCCCAGGAGAGCGTGCCGACGAAAAGGAGCTCGCCGGGTGAAACGCCGCTTCGATCGACCGTGTCCGGCAGATCGACGCCGTTCGGCACGACGTGAATTCGTTCCGCGCTGCCGTTTTCGAGCAACGTCGTATCCTCCTCCTTACAGATCGCGACGGCGCTGAATCGACGAAGCAACCGGCGTTCGTACCTGACCAAGTTTTTCGCCTGAATCTGGTGAAGGAGCTTGCGCTTGAAGCGCGGGCCTTCGGCAAGCTCTCTCACCATCGCCTCGCCCTGAAAGTCGTCGACGTCGACGATGATCCGTGTCGCGCCCGCCGAACGGGCCATCTCAGCGGTCCAGAATCGGGTTGCCCAGACGGCCTCGACATCCAGCTCGCCAAGCGCCTGCCGCGTGGCTCCAACGAGTTTGTCAGACCAGGCCCAATCAAAGATTCGTGGCCGCTGACCCGGTAGGGTCGTGATCACCGCGGCTTTGGCGCTCGAGGTGATCGATCCCCAAAGCGCGTCGCGCTTACCAAGCGGTTCCGGCCTTGGGACAGCGACAACGCGCGTCAAATGTTTACCGAGTTCCCAATTTTCCGTGATTACTGCGGTGTCGACGTCGGCGGCGCACAGGAGCGCAATATCGAAGTCCTTGTGTAACTCTCGAATCAGCCGAGCGATCCGCAGCGACGATCCAATCAACGGAGGCGGATACGGCGCCAGTCCGGCGAGAAATGCTACGAGGGGTCTGCGGCTCATTCTCGAAAGGGCGAACTCCGAAAAGCTTCAATTGCCGCGGCGCTCAGGCGGCCGCGACCATGCCACAAGACGCTCGAGTGCCGCACTGGTTCCCTAAATAAACGACCGGAGACGATGCCGGGTCTTCAATCTGGTCAACTGACGTGACTCACGGGGTGCCAAGAATTGTTGCGCCCGCTAGCACGCCCTCGTCGAATAAGCGGACCTAACCATTCGCGCAAGCCGACCGCCGACAAGGCCAACCTCGACTCCGTTGACCACAGCAGCGCACTCCCTCGCCCCGAGACTCTCTGTCCGGGCCGATTTCATTCCCTCCGGAATCCTGCCCGTCGACCAGCAACTCGACGGCCTGATGCGCGGCCGCACCTATGTGCTGAGCGGCGCGCCCGGAACCGGCAAGAGCATAGCTGGACTTCAGTTCCTCATGGCCGGGGTGAAAGCCGGCGAGCGGGCTGCGATTCTCACGCTGGACGACCCGGACGATGTTCTCGGCCAGGGCGAATACCTCGGCTTCGACATCGCGAGTGAGGTAGCGGCGGAGAGACTCTACATCCTCCGCTTTCAGCTGGATTTTGCGCGCCGTTTCGGACGCGCAACTTCGCCAGATGAGGCGTTCGCTGAATTGCGGTCGCTGCTTGGACCCGCCCCCCTCGATCGCTTCGTGATCGACTCCGTCGTTCCGTTCATCGATGCGGCAGGTCCTTCGCAGAACGCTGCCATTTCGATGCTCCAACTTCTCGACGAACTGGGTGCGACGTCGATCGTGACCTATCCCGGTGACTTGGCCGGCGTCTACGATCGTCGCCTCGATCCGCTGGTCCAGCGCGCCGCGGCGATGTTCCACCTTTCGGCGGATTTGCAGCGTCACCGTCACATCGAGATTCGAAAGGTTCGCTATCGCGTGCCGTCGAACGCTCCGATCCCGTATCGGATCGAGCCGGGCGCCGGGATCATTCCCGCGGCCGAAGAAGTTCGATTCCAGCAGGTCGAAATGCACTCGGCGAACGGCCGGCAGCGGGTCGTCCTTGAACTGCCGCAGAACTCCGCCGACGACGCACTGAAGCTTCTGCAAGACCACTACGACGTGAAGCTGATGAACGGGGCCGCTCGTCGATCGACGCCTGTCATGCCGCTCTCGGTGATGCCGGCGCGCCGGTCCGTCGACTTCCCCGATGCCGGCGGGCCCGAGTCTCCGTCCGTTGCACAACCTACGCGCTCTGGAGCGCGAGTGCCGTTCGATGCAGCGGGTTTCCGCGGCGCGATTCAGTCGATCCTCTCGGCCGATTCGCGAAGCATGTTCTCGCTGGTCGCGCTCACCACGCCGCCCGGCGAGCTTGAAAAAGTCGGCGACGTCGTGCTGCGCACCGTACGCGCGGTGAACGGCGATCTCGTTGCCGTGGCGAACAACCAGGTGCTGATCTATCTCCACGCGACCGGTCGGAAGCACGCCCCGTACTTCGTCCAGCGTCTTCGGGATACATGGCAGAACATCGGCCAGGGTGAGCTGATCGTCGACATCCTCGGTTACCCTGGCGATCAAGAGCGGATTCGGACGCTCCTCACCTCGCTCGCCTGATGCCGGCGCGCAAACGATACGCACTGCTCGTCGTCACGCTGGCCGTGGCGGCGGTGGCAGGCGCCGGGATTTCGATCCCGTCGATACGTGGTTGGCGTGTTTGGGGACCGCGGGTGCATCAGGCGAAGCCGTCGCCCGACTCCACTCCACGACGCATAGCACGAGTCGCTCCGCCGGCGATCGCGCCGGTTGCCGCTCCCGCCCCGGCCGGCACTACGGCGACGAGTCCTTCTCCTGCGCCATCGCGGAAAGTCCCAGCATGGAAGCCCTCCGAGCGTCAGCAGCTTCGCGACAAGTTGTACCTGGCAGGCAAAGCAGACCGGCCCGCGGACGCCATTGCCGCGCTCGAGGCGTGGGACGCCAAGCATCCGCGCGACCCCGAAGCGCTTCGCGAGCTATCCCGCTTGTTGGTGCGAAATGGCCGAGTGCCCGAAGGACTCGCGCGATATCGCGAGCTGTTGCTGGCGTCGCCGGACAGCGGCGCGCGCGCTGAATACGCCGCCGCGCTTCTCGCGCTCCAGCAGTACGACAGCGCCGCGGCGAATTATCGAATTCTCATTGCGTCCGATACGGCCAACGCCGGCGCGCACATTGGATTGGCTCGCGCATTGGCGTGGGGCAATCATCCGCGCGAGGCGGAGCCAGAACTTCGTTGGGTGACCCTCCACGCGCCGGACGACACGAGCTTCGTCGTCATGCTTCACGTCGCGCGCAATTCGTACGAGCCCACTACCGGCGACGCCGCGCGATGGGTCAGTGAAGATCCACAGTACGCGCCGTATCGGCTCACGCTGGCACGTTTGCTCGCCAGCGACCATCGCCTCGATCTCTCCGCGGCGCAGTTCGACACGCTCGTTACCGCGAATCCGGTCTCGTTGCCGTTGATTCGTGAGGCGGCGGGCGTCCACGCGATGGCCGGCGACTCGGTTGGAGACGCACGGCTACTGCGTCACGCGGTGACACTCGCGCCAAATGACACGAGCCTCCGTCAATCATACGCCGAGGCGCTCGCCTGGTCCGGCGATCGTGCGTCGGCGGTCGCGCAGTACGACACGCTGCTGTCGACGGCCGGCTCGAATCCGGATTTGTTGATCGCGCGCGGTCGACTGTACGCGATGAGCGGTGACAACGCCGCTGCCGAGCGCGACCTGTCCGCGGCAATCGCGACGCGCCCAACGCCGGAAGCGTGGGTTATGCTCGGCGATATGTATCGATGGGAAGGCGACAGGCAGCGTGCTCGGGATGCGTACTCGGAAGCGAGCGCGCTCCGCCCAGGGGACGCCGGCGCCGAGGGCGGGTTCGCTGAGCTCGCGGCGGCGGAACGCCGACAACAGACCGCCATCATCGGACAAGACCTTGGATGGAACACGGTCGCGTCGTATCTGGGCGACAACGCCGGCTTCGATCTGTCGATTGCCGGACTCGGAGGCGGACTGAGAATCGGCCCGACATCGGCGCTGCTCCTTGGAGTGGACACGCGACGCCTTGGCTCGGACAACGGTGAGGCCGCGTATCTCGGTCTCGTGCAGTATCTCGGAGGCTACCGATTCTCGGCTGACGGCGGTGCCGTGCGCTATCGCGAACGCGGCGATTTCGGATACGGCTCGCTCTCGGCCTCGGGATCGCTCGCCGGACTTTGGACTTCGGCTGAGGTGCGCGCTGGCCCAACCTTCCAGTGGCTGATGTCGCCACGCACGCTGACGTATCGCGGCGCGAGCGCGTCGGCAACGCTTCCGCTGGGAATGGCCGCGTTCTCGTTTGGCGTCGATCGCATGTGGTTGAGCGACGGCAACGATCGCACGCAGCTGCTTCTCGGAGCCCGGTACGCGCTATGGCGAGGCATATCGGCGATCTACTCGGGTGGCCTGATCGGCTTCGATCGTGCGAGCGCGTCGTACTGGGATCCACGCCGATTTACGTCGCACGCAATGGGCTTGGAACTTTCTTCGCAGCGCGACAGCGGCTTCAGTGTCAGTGCTCGGGTACTCCCCGGCATCGGCCGCATGAATGACAGTTTTGCACCGACGGACTCGACGTCACGCAACGCGTCGCAGCTGTCGACCGGTCTTGCCCTCGCGTATCGCCGCCGCTGGTGGTCGCTGACGCTTGACGGAGACTACGCTCACGGCGTTCGCGACAGCGGTTATCAGTCCGCGCGGGCGAGCGCACGGCTCCGCATCACTCCGTAACCACGACCATGCGCGCCAGATATCTGTATTTCGTCATCGCAGCCGCGATCGTTCTTCTCACGGTCGCCGGCGCTGTGGTGTTCATGCTCCCGCGCACGCACGTGGACGTGCAGAGCCCGCAGCTGCGTATCGCGATCGTCGTGGTGACGGCGTTCCTGATGATCACGATGCTCCGGTACCTCGTGCTGTTGTGGCTGGGTTACCTGCAGCACGTCGAATCAAAGACGCGCGTGGATAGCGAAGAGCGGTTCGAACCGCTCGTGACCATTCTCGTCCCGGCGTACAACGAGGAAGCGGTCATTCAGGGGGCGATTCGCAGCCTTCTCGAGCTGGACTATCCCGCGTACGACGTCCTCGTGATTGACGACGGATCGACCGACCAGACGTATGCGAAAGCCGCGGAGCTGGAAGGCTACTACGGCCGAGCGACCGTCCGTGTGGTGAGCAAGAGCAATGGCGGGAAGGCCAGCGCGCTGAACACCGGCATCGGCCTCGCCCGCACACCGTTCGTGCTCTGCATGGACGGCGATTCCCGGTTGGCGGTCGGTACGCTGAAACACGCGATGCCGCACTTCCGAAACCCGCACGTCGGCGCGGTTGCCGGCAATGTGAAAGTCGTCAATCGCCGAAACATGTGGACCCGTCTGCAGGCGCTCGAGTACATCGAAGGCCTGAACATGGCGCGCCGAGCGCAGGGGTTCGTGCACGCGGTGAACATCGTTCCCGGGCCGATCGGCATCTTCCGTCGAGACGCGCTGTCGCGCGCCGGCGGCTACGACTCGGATACCTATGCCGAGGACGCCGATCTCACCCTCAAGCTGCTGACCGACGGCTGGCACATCGTGTACGAGGATCAGGCGATCGCGTATACCGAAGCTCCGGAAACGCTCTTCGATCTACTGAAGCAGCGCTATCGCTGGACGCGGGGAATCATGCAGGCGCTTCGCAAGCACTCCTCGGCGTTGTTCAATCCGCGGAAGCGCTTCGCGACCTGGGTCTCGCTGCAATCGATGTTGTTTGAAGCTATTGCCTGGCCGGTGATGAACGTCTTCGGCAATCTGTTCTTCAGCCTTGCCGCGCTTGCGGCCGGCGCGCCGGTCTACGTGCTGTACTGGTGGCTGCTGCTGACGTGGCTGGACGTTGCGGCCGCGCTGCATACGGTGGCGATGGAAGAGGAGGATCTCCGCCTCGTGCCGCTGGCAATTCTGTACCGCTTCTTCTTCGTCGTGACCGTCGACGTCGCCAAGCTGTTCGCTACGGCCGAAGAGTTCCTCAACGTGAAGATGGGCTGGGGCAAGCTCGAGCGCGCCGGCCGAATCTAGCCTTTAAAGGGAGCGAGTGATGGACATCAACATGCTGCTGTCGACCGTCGTGCTCGTATCGTTTATCGTCACGATCGTGTTGGCGGTGGGAAGCTACCTGGCTTTCAAGGGACGTGAGCGCCGACGGCCAGAGCCCGAGCTGCGACGGCGCGGTGGTGAGCCGGTGTTCTTTGAACGGATCTATTTACAGCCGAAAAAAGCCGACGCGCCCGGATGATCCCAGGCGCGTCGGATAGCTAGTCGGTATTGAGCCCCGCGGCGCGCTAACTCATGCGCGCCGTTTGCGTATCCGCCGTCGGAACGTCGGCCGCAATCGTCGAGCGCCGAGGAGTGCCGACCAGTATGGAGTCGCGTCCGTTGGATTGCGCGGCAGCAGCCGCCTGCCGACGAACCGTGCCGAGGGCGACGACACTGATTATGACCGTAGTCACCATAGCCGAAGCGATCCGAATGAAGACCCAAAGTGACATCACCACGTATCGCGAGCCAGCCGCCGGAGGAACCGCGCTCCGTAGTTGAATCGCGTCGAGTCCAAACATCCCCGTCCCGACGATCAACAGAAGGGCCGCAACGGCGGATACGCTCGAGATGATGATGGTGCTAACCCGATCTTCCGAGGCGATGGCCACTCCCAAAACGATCAGCATGGCCAAAACCGGGTTGATGATGGTTCCTGCCATGCTCAGCACGAGGGTGTAACGCCACTGTGGAAGTCCCAGGTGAACCGGCAGTGCGGGAATAAGTGTGTCGATCGCCGGGTAGGCGAATAGAAAGGCCGCGGCGAGATACGCCGGCAAGCGCAGCTTTCGAAGGCTATTGGATGATGTAGAGTTCATGGGCCGGTGCGGTTCGGGTGGAGGTGAGCGACCCCGGGCGGCTTCGCGAGATCCCGATACGAGCTTACTTCCTTGGGAGACGATTCTCCAAGGGCGACGGCACGGCGACTATCATTTCAAGGCCGGCCCGACGTTAGCGCCGTAGAAAAAGGGTAGCCGCCTGTCGCGCGGCTACCCTTTCCACCAGCAGACAGAACTTTAAACCGACTTCTTGTTAGACGGACTTCTTGTTGCGGCGACGGAGGGCGCCCAGGCCAAGGCCGAACAGGCCAGTGGCGGCGAGCACGATGCTGCTCGGCTCAGGTGTCGTGGTCAGGCTGAAGAAACCGGTGATCGGAGCGCACGAGGTCGTCGACGGATTCGTGGCGACCGTGCAGGCCGCGCTCGTCGGATCGTGGAGCGACACGGAGCTCGCAAGCGTCAGCGTCACTGTGCTGCCGTTTGCAAGACTGAACGTTTGCACGGGATTGGTGAATACGATCGCCGCGCCGCCCGATGTGTTCGTGACCGTTCCCTGAAGGTTAGCCGAATAGACCTTGTTGCCCGTCGACGGCGTGAGGAAGCTGATCAGGAGGTTGAACGTGTTGCCGCTATAGTCGGTGGAACTTCCCACGGGTGCGTTCAGGAAGAACGAGCCGAAGTTGTTCAGTTCCTGGCTTCCCTGCGTTTGCGCGTTGTTGCCGACAAAACCCTGCCCAGCGGCAGTCGTTCCGTTGAACAGCGAGTTCTCGTAGGTCAGTCCCAAGAGAGTGGCAGTCTGGAACGCGCTGCTGTTGGGTGCTGTCGCGTTAAATGCGCCGTTTGTGTACCCAGAGTACGCGACCTGTGCCGAGGCCGCAGCACTCAGACCAAGCGTGGCTGCAGACGCCAGCGCTACGGTCATGCGATTGAGACTCCTCATTCCTCCTCCCCCTGATGAGATACGACCGCGCCGGCGCAAACTGTGTCGACCTGCATCGACGCAGTGGGCCAAGCTGGAACAACCGCCGGGTTGAGCAGGAAGCGTACCCATGGGGCCCGTTCCATCACTCGCCGCCAGCCGCGGGGGATGCTCGGCTCAGAGATTTGCCTAAGTCGTTATTATAGAGAGTATTAGGAATCCGATTTCAAAGTATTTTTCAGCGTTTCTGATAGTAACCTGACTCCGCTCGGCCTCGGAAGAGCGCCAAAAAATGTGGCGGTGATCGCCGTTTCTGTGGGGCCACCGCAACAGGCCAGAGGTGGCCTTGGTTACGCGAATTTGGTGCGATAATGCGCCTCGGACGCAACGAGTCAGGTAAGTAACGCGTTCAGCAAATCAGGTAGGTGCCCGGTCCAACTGAGTTCGTCAGGGGTCATCCGACGCTGGGTGTCCATTACATCGCCGATGCGTCCCACCCGCATGACTGAGCACATTCCGATCACGGTCGTGATCGCGACGCTGAACGAGGCTCCGCGCCTCGGCGCCGCGTTGGACACCGTCCGCTGGGCGGACGAGGTCATCGTTGCCGACGCCGGTTCCACCGACGACACCGCCGACATCGCACGATCCGCGGGCGCCCGCGTCCTCACCATCGCCGGAAGGACGATCGGGGCGCAGCGAAACGCTGCCATCGCGGGGGCGCGGAATCCATGGATCCTCGCCCTCGATGCCGACGAAATCGTCACGCCGGAGCTCAAGGATTCGCTTGCTCGTCTCGTCAGTGGGCCGTTCCGCGCCGGCGCTGCCTATCGGGTCCGTTCACGGAACTGGCACCTGGGCACGGAGCTCCGACATGGACCCTGGGGCCGCGACTGGAAGGTCCGTGTCTTCTCGAGCGACCAACGTTACACCGCCCATCGAGTACACGAGCGGTTGCAGAACCTCGAGCATGTCGAGCCGCTCGCCGGCGACCTACTGCATTACCCCTATCGCGACCTCCCGCACCACGTCATGAAAATCGCGAAATACTCGCGGTGGGCGGCGGACGATCTGCGCGCTCGGGGACGGCGAACTACCCCGCTGGACGTCCTGGTCCGGCCGTTCTGGCGCTTTGTGCGCGACTACCTGGTGTTCGGCGGTTGGCGTGACGGCCGCGCCGGTTTCGTCGTGTCGGTGGTCAGCGCGTTTTCGGTCTTTTGCAAGTACGCGACGCTGCTCCTTCCCGGCGACTAGTTACCTCGTTGAGGCGACGCTCGGCCCGAAGACCGAGCCTCGGTTGGCCGCCGCTACAGGCCTGTGATTTTGAAGGACACTGACCCAATGCCCTGGGCGGCGGCAGTCACGGTGTAGACCGCTGCTGGACCGCCGATCGGCCCGGCAGTGAACACGACGTCCGCGTTTCCGCCCGGCCCCGTAGTGGACTGCTGCAGCGTGAGACCGCCGCCGCTCGAAGACCAGGTGACCGTGACTCCCGGGACCGGATTGCCGCCCTTGTCAGTGGCACGGACGGTAAGAAGCGTGCTCGCTCCACTCACGGTCGACGACGAGTCTTTCGATACGCGGACGAGGTTCAATGCGGGGCCGGCGAGGCCGGTGGCCTGGAAGGTCGCCGACGCAATCCCGGGGATGGCGGCCGTCAACGTGTTGACTCGCGTCGTATCACTGATGCGCCAAGAATTCCGAGCCGTACCCGTGGCGTCGGTGACGGAGGTCGCTTGCGTGACGACACCGTTTCCCGAGGTGGCGGACCAAGTCACGGTGACGTTCGGCGACGGCTGTCCGGTCAACGTTACTTTCGCGGCGACCTGAAGGGTCGACCCGACGACAGCGGATTGCACGGCGAGTGCCGTATCGGGCGCGATGTTGTACGCCGGATTCGTCGTCCCACCCGGACCGGTCGTTGTACCGGAGTCACTTGAGTCCTTGGAGCAGGCCGCGAGGGCCAGGAAGGCGAGCGGGGCAAAGTACGAGATGCGCATACGATGGAAAGTAACGGTCGACACGTTATTGCTCGACGTTCAGACACCAAGGCAATCGCGGACCCGGTCTTGACCGAATCCGTTGCCCGTCCGAACGTCATCCCCATGACAACTCGCCGAACGTTCGTCTCGTCAATAGTAGGCGCGGGCGCGTCGCTTCCTGTGATGCGCCAATCGGCCTTCCGACATCTGTTCGCCGCCGAGCCCATCGCCGGCCGCCGAGGTGCGGTAAGCGTCGCCGAGGATGAGACCTACTGGCGCGAGATCCAGCGGGCCTTTGATCTCGATCGGACGATAGTCAATCTGAACAACGGCGGATGTAGTCCGGCGCCGACACATGTTCTCGAACAGATGATTCGAGATCTCCGGTTCTCGAACGAGCTGCCGGT
>JAICJQ010000074.1 GCA_025928335.1 Gemmatimonadaceae bacterium | reverse complement strand
TGATCCCCTCGAGCCCGAGGGCAATCACCTGACCGAGAAATGCCTCGCCATCGCGCTCGATGTGATCGAGTGCGCGGACAACGCCCATCTTGGGAAATCCATCGAGCAAGAGCGCCTTTCGAGCTGCGAGAGGAAGCGGACGCAAATCGAGTCCGTCGAAGGCGAGGAGGTCGAACGCGAAGAATGTCGCGGACAGCTCGACAGAGGCTCGCTTGATATCGATCGGCGACGAGAGGCGACCGCGCTGCTGAAGCCGCGAGAAACTCGGCTTCCCCTGTGGATCGATGACCACCACTTCGCCATCGATGATGAAGTCGTCGTAGGGAATCGCTTTGATGGCGCGCGCGACCTCGGGGAAAACAGCGGTGTAATCGTTTCCGTTCCGCGTGATCAACACGGCTTCGCCGGCCGACTTTCCCGCGATCAGTCGATACCCATCGAGCTTCAGCTCGAACAGCCACCCGTCCCGAGTGAACGCGAAGTCCGAGGGCTCGGCGAGCATCACCTCGAGGGAGTGCGGATCGACTCGCCCGAGTTTGGCGCCGGCGGCTTCAATTGCCGATCGCAGCTTGGAGCCTGGCCCGCGCCCCTCCTTGACTTCCTCGACGGTGAGGCCCGACAGCACCGACGTCTCGACGAACTGATCGCCCGGCACCTTCACCCACGCGTCGCGCTCCTTGATCAACAGCCAGTCACGTTCACTCTTCTTGATCTTTACGAGCGTCCATTTGCCATGGAGCTTGTGCCCGCGGAGCTCGAAGAGGAGCTTGCCCTTCGCCAATCCCTCCTTCCAATCCTCCAGGGGCACCCACTCTCCACGATCCCACACGATGATGCCGCCGGCACCGTAGTTCCCGGCCGGAATGACGCCCTCGAAGTCTCCGTACTCGATTGGATGGTCCTCGACTTTCACGGCAAGGCGCTTGTCGTTCACGTCGTACGACGGGCCTTTCGGCACAGCCCACGAACGCAGAACGCCGTCCATCTCGAGTCGAAGATCGAAATGCAACTGCCGTGCGGCGTGCTTGTGCACGACGAATAGCCGCCCGGGCACCACGGACACGGTGCCGACGGGTTCCGGCGACGTATCGGGTGAGCGCTTCGCGCGATAGGCGCTGAGGTTGTCGGCGTCGGGTTGCGGGAGATCGCTCGCGTCAGGCGGCAAGGCAGGCGGCGGGGTTGAGGGCAAGTTGTCGGGATAGCGCCGGCGAGCCAAGGGTCGGCCGAGGTAAGATGCCGACATGAACGGCCGAGTCCGCAGGCAGAATTTTAGTTGCCATGTTAACAATTGGCACGTCATCTGCTGCCGTGACGGTCCCACCCATTTCACACTTTCGCGGGAGACGCAATGACGTGGCGGGAGAAGCTCGCGTGCCTGGGCTGTGCCGGCGCCGTAGTACTTGCCGCATGCGGTGATTCCGGTGGTCCAACGGAGCGGTCGCTCAGCGCGAACCGAGATGCGCACGGTGGAGTATCGGTTGGTTTCACGGACGGGTGGCAGAACGGAAAGACCGTCTCGTTCTTCTACAGCAAGCCCTTCTTTTGCGCCGAGCCTCCGGAGAGCGGGGCGCCCAGCCAATGCGAAGTTGGGGAGGACGGGACCGTCGATCCCCGTCCCGGAAAAATCCCTGTCTTGTACGTCATGACGCCGATTGGTTTTCGTCCGGCGGACGCGACGCTGCACTGCCCGATACCAGGCAACTGCATCAACCACCCTTCGACGATCGATCTCTCGCGCCTCTTCGGTGCGAATTTCGCCAACGTGCCGTTGCCGGCGCACAGCCATATCATCGACTCTGATCTCGACGAGTCGCAAGCGAACGGCGGCCAAGCTGGATGGTGGGAGATCGAGGTTGTCGGGGTGACCTCACCCGCGGTCTGGGACCAGATAGTCGCCGGAAAGAGTCTGGCGACCGTTCGCGCGCTCCAGTCGCAAGGTTCCGGGATTACGAGCGATATTCGATCAAACTCATACCTGTTCTTTAACGTTCGACCGAAGACCTGAGTGTGTCGGTGATAGAGCGCGACTGGCCGGGTGCAATCACGTCGGGGGTCGGCGGAATACTCCTCGCGGTCGGGGCATGGCTGCCGTGGATCACGCTTTTCGCCGGCCTCCAACGCTACTCGGGCGTGGCGGGCCTGTACGGTCGAATCGTGTTCGCCGGCGGCGTACTCTGTGTCGTCGGAGCCCTTGGGATTCTCCTCGCACCCGCGCGTCGGCTTCGATCGGCGATTGGCGCACTCGGAGTCGCACTGTTCGTGTTGGCGCTCTGGGAGCTCGCCGGTCTGCACGGCACGATGCACGATCTCGCCGGAAATCCGCTCCTCGTCGCGCGGCCGGGGGCCGGCCTGTATGTCGTCCTCTGTGGAGCCATCGTCGTCGTCGCGTTGCTGCTTCCCACGAGAGCGGCCCACGAGTGAAGCGCGCCGGGAAATGTTCGGGTGCTGATCGGCTTCGGCTCACAAACCTTGGTGACAGGCCGTAGATCGGGCGCGCGCACTCGTTCCATCTTGCGAGTAGCTTCGTCGTGTACGAGAGTTTTTGCTCCTGCGCACTCGTCGCGGCCTCCTCCCTCCCTCGGCTCCGGTCCTTCGTATGCCCGCTCGCGCCATCGGCACAGCTACCATCTCCTTCGGGTTGGTTTCGGTTCCCGTCAGCATGCACTCCTCGTCGGAATCGAAATCGAGCGTCTCGTTCAACATGCTCCACAAAAAGTGCGGCTCGCGATTGAAGCAGCAATACATCTGTCCCAAGGACAGCGAGATCGTAGCGCGCGACGAGACGGTGAAGGGATACGAGTTCGCCAAAGACCAATACGTGATTCTCAGCGCCGAGGAGCTGAAGGCGCTCGAAGAGAAGGCGACGGGGATGATCGACGTCGTCGAATTCGTTCCGCTGTCAAAGGTGGATCGCGAGTACCTGGAAAAGGTCTACTACCTGAGCCCCGACAAGGGCGGCGAACGCGCGTATCGTCTGCTCGCCGCGGCGCTCCAGGAGACGGGTCGAGCCGCACTTGGACAGTACGCGGCGCGCGGCCAACAGCACCTCGTCCTTCTCCGCCCGCTGAACAACGTGCTCGTGATGGAGCAGCTTCATTACGCCGACGAAGTACGCTCAACGACCGAAGTCACGATTCCCGACGGCGATGTGAAGCCCGCGGAGCTGGCGCTGGCGAAGCAACTCATCGAGCAGACGGCGACGGACACCTTCGAGCCGCAGAAGTTCAAGGACACGGTCCGCGAGCGCGTGCTCGAGGCGATCCAGCGCAAGGTCGAGGGCCAGGATATTACGGCTGACGTCGCGCCGGACGGTGGCACGAAGATCATCGACCTCATGGAAGCGTTGAAGGCCAGCCTCACCGCCACCAAACCGAGCGAAGCGGCCGTCAAAGTTTCATGAAGCTGCACGCTGGAACGAGCGGCTTCGCGTTCAAGGAGTGGAAAGGCTCGTTCTATCCGCCGGAGCTCCGGGACGACGCGATGCTCGGGTTTTACGCGTCGCGTTTTCCAACGGTTGAGATCAACAACACGTTCTATCGTCTTCCGAAGGAAGGCGTCCTGCAAGCATGGGCAGCACAGGTCCCGGAGCCGTTCACCTTCGCGATCAAAGCCAGCCAGCGCATCACGCACTTCGCTCGACTCAAGCCGGAGTGTGCGAGCGCCGTGGAGTTTCTCCTCAAGAACACGTCGTCACTCGAAGGTCGGCTCGGGCCCATTCTTTTTCAACTTCCGCCGAATTTGAAAAAGGACCTCCCTCGACTTCAGGCCTTTCTCGACACGCTGCCGCGCGACCGGCGATTTACGATCGAGTTCCGCGAGGAGAGCTGGTTCGGAGAGGATGTCTACGACGCGCTGCGCGAACGCGACGTCGCGATGTGCATCATCGATCAGCCGGAATTCTCGTCGCCGGTCGTGGCGACGGCATCGTGGGGATACACGCGGCTACATCGCTTCGACTACGATGCCGTGGCGCTCGCGGAATGGGCGAAGCGACTGGGCGCGATGGAGTGGGGCGAGTCGTACGTCTATTTCAAACACGACGAAGGCGTTGGGTCCGGACCGCCGGCCGTGGACGCCTTTCTGGAGCACTGGGCGGCAACGGTTCCGTAGTTTACGCGCCTTTAGCTGGGGTGCCTCACGAACTCGACGGCCGTTTCGTCCCACCCATGTCCTTCCTTACTCCAGCTCGACGACGCCGGAAAGTTGGAGCGGCAATACCCCCGCTTGGCAATGAAGTCGAACGCCGCGTGCGGTTTCCCATTCAGCACTAGCGCGACACGCTCCTGATTCTCCGACCAGAGAATCTGCACGTCGCACGGCAAGTGGACGTCGAGCTCCGGCGTGGGGTGATCGAGAACGACGCCGACGTTGTACACATGAACGGCATCGAGGACCTGAACTTGGTCACCGAGTCGGGTGTCGAGCCCGTAGAAGTAGGCGACCTTACCGTCGTCCTCGAAAAGCGCGGCGTAGGGCGTCCGCTCGGCGGCGGATTCGATGACCGTTGGCGCTCCCAAGTGCAGTGTCTGACCCATCGCTTCCTCCCCCGGGTGCTCGACCTTCACGCCGCGCGACGTTACGGTACGCAATTCAATCTTTCGGCGCATAGGGCGTTCCGCCAGATGCGCGGGGGATCTCACCCTTGCCACACTACGTTCCGGGACAGAGAATAGGCCGACCTCCAGGCACTCCAAGGAGTCCGCTGCATGTCCGCTGCCGGCGCACGTCCCGCCTCAACGTCCCCCCGTCCTCCGACGGACGTTTCGAATCCGCAGTACTACCATAAAGTTGTCGACTGCCAGTGGGCGTGTCCGGCGCACACGAATGTGCCCGAGTATATCCGCCTCATCGCACAGGGCCGATACTCGGATGCCTATCTGCTCAACCGCGAATCGAACGTCTTTCCCGGCATTCTCGGCCGCACGTGCGACCGTCCGTGCGAGCCTGCCTGCCGTCGAGGCCGCATCGATGGCAAGCCGGTCGCGATTTGCCGGCTCAAGCGCGTTGCGGCGGATCATCGCGGCGACGTTACGGATCGGCTGCCCAAAGCGCCTGCTGAGAAAAATGGAAAGCGCGTTGCGCTGATCGGTGCGGGGCCGGCGTCGCTGACCGTAGCGAACGACCTGATGCCCTTGGGTTACCAGGTCACCATCCTCGAGAAGCTCGCCGAGCCCGGCGGGCTGATGCGCATCAACATCCCGTCGTTCCGGCTCCCGGCGGAAGTGCTCGACGAAGAGGTCGGGTCGATTCTCGGAATGGGCGTCGACATCCGCTACAACTCGCCGGTCGAGAGCATGCGTACGCTGCTCGAGGATCCGTGGGACGCGGTGTTCGTCGGCAGCGGGGCGCCGAAGGGGAAGGATCTGGAAATTCCGGGGCGGACCGAAGCGGCGGCCAATATTCATATCGGTATCGAGTGGTTGGCGTCGGCGCATTTCGGTCACATCGAGCGCATCGGCGAGCGTGTCCTGATCATCGGCGTTGGCAACACGGCGATGGACTGCTGCCGGACGTCGCGTCGGCTCGGCGGGCACGATGTGAAAGTGATCGCCCGTCGGTCGCGTCCCTACTTCAAGGCGTCACCATGGGAGCTCGAGGACGCCGAGGAAGAAGGCATCGCGATCGTGGAGAACCACGCGCCGAAGCGCTTCGTGCTCGAGAACGGCCGTCTCGTTGGACTGGAGCTCGAGCGTCTGCGTTGGTTCGATCAGAATGGACGACAGAAGAGCGAGGTCGTCGACACCGTCGTGATTCCATGCGACGACGTCATTCTCGCCATCGGACAGGACAACGCGTTTCCGTGGATCGAGCGCGACGTCGGGATCGACTTCGATGAGCACGGGATGCCAATCGTCGACAAGACGACGATGCAGTGTTCGCGGCCCGGTGTCTTTTTCGGCGGCGACGCGGCGTGGGGACCGGAGAACATCATTTGGGCCGTCGAGCACGGGCACCAGGCGGCGATATCCATTCACCAACATTGCCAGAGCCAGCCGCTGAGTGAGCGTCCCGCGTATGGCATGAATCTGGTGAGCTCGAAAGTCGGGATGCACGCCTGGAGCTACAGCAACGACTATAGCCCGCTCCCGCGCACGAAGATGCAGCATGCCGAGCTGACCAAGCGCTTCGCGGGTCTCGGCGTGGAAGTCGAGCTCGGATTCACCGCCGAAGAAACGGCGCGAGAGGTCGAGCGGTGTCTCAACTGCGACATTGAGACACACTTCACCGCAAGCCTGTGCATCGAGTGCGACGCGTGCATCGACGTCTGTCCCGTGAACTGTCTTACCATCGCGCCGGACGTCGCTGACGACATGGACCTTCGTGCGTGGCTCTCCGCACCCACGATGAACCCAACGCAGGCGTTGTATTCGTCGTCGCCGTTGCCGCAGACGCAGCGCATCATGGTGAAGGACGAAGACGTGTGTCTGCACTGTGGATTGTGCGCCGAGCGATGCCCGACGGCCGCGTGGGACATGCGACAGTTCGAGCTGCTCGTTCCGTACGCCCTGGGGCGTGCGGCGTCGCGCCTGGCGACCGTCATGCCATCGTTCGCCCTGCCCGTCACGAACCAGGCGGTGCAGAATGCCTGAGGTCGGCGGGAGCCATCCAGTGGATTCGCGCGTCAACGATTTCGCGTTCAAGATCGGCACGGTGAACGGCACCGGTTCGGCGAGCGCCAACAGCTTGCTGATGCAAGCCATCTTCCGGATGGGAATTCCGGTGACGGGCAAGAACGTTTTCCCGTCGAACATCCAAGGCCTGCCCACCTGGTACGAGATCCGTGTGAGCCGCGACGGCTACACGGCGCGGCCGGAGGAGGTCGATCTCGTCGTCGCGCTCAATCCCGCGACGTACGCCAAGGACGTCGCGTCGGTGCGCCCGGGCGGTTATTTGCTATACGACTCGTCGTGGCCGCTCGACGACTCGCTCGTTCGAGAAGGGATCACGATTCTTGGAATCCCGTTCGGGAAGATGTGCGTCGAGTCGTTCGAGGGCGATCGAGAGCGGACATTGCTCCGCAACATTGCCTACGCCGGCGCGCTCGCCGCGCTGCTCGAGATCGACATGGACGTGATCGGCGAGATGCTGCGTGAGAAGTTCTCGAAGAAGCGTGCACTCCTCGACTCCAACTTCCGCGCGATTCGGCTCGGATTCGATTACGCGAAGGCGCATTACGATTGTCCGCTGCCGTTCCGCCTCGAGCGCATGAACGCCACGTCGGACAGCATTCTGATCGACGGCAACGCCGCGGCAGCGCTTGGTGCCGTCTACGCCGGTGCGACGGTCGGCGCGTGGTACCCGATCACGCCGTCGACGTCCCTCATGGAGGCGTTCAAGGAATACTGCGAGCGTTTCCGAGTCGATCCGGTGACGAAGCAGCGCAAGTATGCGCTGATTCAGGCTGAAGACGAATTGGCGGCGGCCGGCATGGTGATCGGCGCCGGATGGTGCGGCGCGCGTTCGTTCACATCCACGGCGGGCCCGGGGATCTCGCTGATGAGCGAGTTCATCGGACTCGCGTACTACACCGAGATTCCGGGCGTCTTCTTCGACATTCAGCGTACCGGCCCATCGACCGGAATGCCGACGCGCACGCAGCAGGGCGACCTCTTGTCGATCGCGTACCTGTCGCACGGCGACACGAAGCACATCGCGCTGTTCCCGGCGAACCCGGAAGAGTGTTTCTATCTCGCGGTCAACGCGTTCGATCTGGCTGAGCGTTTCCAGACGCCGGTCTTCGTCGTGTCGGATCTCGACATCGGCATGAATGACTGGATGTGCAAGAGGTTCGCCTGGGACGACTCGTACCGGCCCGATCGCGGTAAGGTGCTCGGCCCCGCGGAGCTCGACCGCGTTCAGAAGTTCGCCAGGTACACGGATGTCGATGGTGATGGTGTCGCGGCCCGGACGCTGCCCGGTGCGCATCCGCGCGGCGGGTATTTCACACGTGGCTCCGGCCACGACAAGAACGCCGCGTACACTGAGGACTCCGCCGACTATCTCGAGGTCGTCGATCGGCTCTCGCGCAAGCTCGCGACGGCTGCGACGGCGGTCCCAGCGCCCGAGGTGCACAATCAGTCGGACGACCGTGCCGCTGAAATCGGCATCATCTCGCTCGGCGGGTGCCATTCGGCGGTGCTCGAAGCGGTCGACCGGCTGCGTGCCGACGGACACTCGGTCGATTACATGCGGATTCGCGCCTTCCCATTCCCGCCGTCGGTGCAGGCGTTCATCAATGCGCACAAATGCTGTTACGTCGTCGAGCAGAATCGTGATGGCCAGCTGCGGAGTCTTCTCGCCATTGAAACGGGAATCGCTCGCGATCGGATGACGTCGATTCTCGACTACGGCGGCCTTCCGCTGACGGCGGACCGAGTCGTGCGCGGCGTTCTTGGCGAGAATGCGGCTACGCACACGCCCAGGTACTCCGGTGTCGGAACGGTCGCGGCAACCGCGGCGCGTCAACGATAAAGAACTCGTCACGGCGACAAAACCATGGCCTCGATCACAAAGCCTCCGGTCAGACATCCTTCGCTTCCGACCAACGCCCTTGGCTTTACGAAGCGCGACTACGAGGGCGCGATGTCGACGCTCTGCGCGGGGTGCGGACACGATTCCGTCACTGCCGCGCTCGTGCAAGCGCTCTGGGAGCTGGAGCTTCCGCCGCATCGTGCGGCGAAAATGAGCGGCATCGGCTGCTCGTCGAAGACGACCGCGTACTTTCTCCGCCAGTCGCACGGATTCAACGGTGTGCACGGGCGCATGCCGGCGCTGGCGACCGGTGCGAACGCGGCGAATCGGCAGCTCGCGTATATCGGGATCTCGGGCGACGGCGATTCCCTGTCGATCGGCCTCGGTCAGCTCTGCCACGCCATCCGCCGCAATCTGAACATGATGTACGTACTGGAGAACAACGGCGTATATGGTCTGACAAAAGGCCAGTTCTCCGCGTCCGCGGACGTTGGGTCGAAGTCGAAGCGCGGCGAGGCGAACGTGCAGCCGCCGATCGACCCGGTGCTTCTCGCCCTGAGTCTCGGCGCCACGTTTGTTGCGCGCAGCTTTTCCGGGGACAAGGCGCAGCTGGTGCCGATCCTCAAGGCCGCGATCCGCCACAATGGATTCGCGCTCATCGACGTCATCTCGCCCTGTGTGAGCTTCAACGATCACGAGACGTCGACGAAAAGCTATCGGTACACCCGCAACCACTATCTCGAGGTGGCACCGGTGGACTTCGTTCCGCTGCGCCGCGAGATCGCCACAGAGCAGGGCGAGGATGCCCTGACGAGCGTGACGATGCACGACGGCAGCGTCGTGCGCTTCCGGAAGGTCGCCAACGAATACGACCCGACGAATCGGGATGCCGCCTATGCGTATCTGCGCGCCCGTCACGCCCACGGTGAAGTGGTGACCGGGCTGCTGCACATCGACGAGAATGCCCCGGACATGCACGCCGTTGCCGGCACCGTCGAGACGCCGCTCGTCGATCTCGACTTCAACGCATTGTGCCCGGGTGGTGCGGCGCTGGCCGAATTGATGGACGAATACCGCTAGTCGATGCACATCCTCGAACGAGGGGGTCGCCGGAACCTCGTTCTGTCGGCGACTGACCTAGCGAACTTTCTCGGCTGCCGGCACAAGACGGCGCTCGACATGGCGGTCGCGTACCGCAAACGCGAGCGTCCGCATGTCGACGACTTGCTGCTGGACGCGCTGCGCGAGCGCGGCAAAGAGCACGAGCGGCGATACGTCGAAACGCTCCGTGCCGCTGGCGGCACGATCGTCGACTTGAGCTCGATCGACGACACGGTCGAGCAGATCGCTCAAACACACGAGGCGATGGCGAAGGGCATCGACGTCATTGTCCAGGGCGCGCTCGATGATGGCCATTGGTTCGGTCGTCCCGATGTCATGCGCCGCGTCGGCAAACGTAGTGTGCTCGGCGATTGGTCTTATGAGATCTCCGACACGAAGCTCGCGAAGGAAACGAAAGCAGGGACTATCCTGCAGTTGGGCCTCTACTCCGAGATGCTCGCGCTGCGGCAAGAAGTTCGACCGGAGTTCTTTCACGTCGTTACACCGGACGGAGCGAATCCGAAGCAGACGTATCGCTTCGACGATTACGCCGCGTACTTCCGTCTCATCCGCGCGAAAATGGTGGCGGCGGTCGCCGAGGGCGATGACGCGCTCGCCGCGGCGAACTATCCGGAGCCGGTTGCGCACTGTGAGGTGTGCCAGTGGTTCGGGGCGTGCGCGGCACGCCGTCGCGAGGACGACCACCTATCGCTCGTCGCCGGCATCTCGCGCATGCAACGACAGGAGCTCGTGTCGCGCGGCGTCGGCACCGTTCGCGCGCTGGCCGCGCTGCCGATCCCGATCGCCTTCAAACCGCGCCGTGGATCGCGTGAAGGAATCGAACGCGTGCGTGAGCAGGCCCGCATTCAGGTCGAGTCGCGCGCCGTCGCCGTTCCTCGGTACGAGCTTCTTCCGGTTGAGCCGGATCAGGGGCTGTGCCGACTTCCCGAGCCGACGCCCGGTGATTTGTTCGTCGACCTCGAGGGCGATCCGATGGCGGTGGAGGGCGGGCGCGAATATCTGTTCGGCGTCGCGCGCCTCGACGGCTCGTATGAATCCGCATGGGCGCTCGATGAGCGCAACGAGCGACGCGCCTTCGAGTGGTTCATCGATCTCGTTGTTGCCGCGATGCGCGAGCACCCGGCGATGCACGTCTATCACTACGCCCCGTATGAGCCGTCGGCGTTCAAGCGGTTGATGGGTCGCTATGCGACGCGAGAGCGCGAGCTCGACGCGATGCTCCGTTCCGGCCGATTCGTCGACCTGTACGCGGTCGTGCACCAGGGCATGCGTATCGGCATCGAGAAGTATTCCGTGAAGAGCCTCGAGCCGTTGTACGGATTCACGCGCGATGTCCGGCTTGCGGACGCGAATCGCTGTCTGCGCGCGATGGAGTACGCGCTGCAGATGAATCGCGTCAGCGAGCTCCCGCCGGATGTGCGTCCGACGGTGGAGGGTTACAATCGCGACGACTGCGTGTCCACACTGCGGTTGCGGAACTGGCTCGAAGACGTTCGCTCGAAACACGTTGCAGCGGGTGAAACAATTCCGAGAGCCGTGCTTGCGGACGGGCAGCCCTCAGCGGAGCTCGACGATCGCGCGAAGCGCGTGGAAGCGCTTCGTTCGCGACTGCTTTCGGACGTTCCCGAACTGCTGGCCGAGCGCGACGCCGATCAGCAAGCGCGCTGGCTGCTCGCGTATCTGCTCGACTACCATCGACGCGAAGACAAAGCAACGTGGTGGGAGTATTTCCGGCTCTGCGAGCTCCCGGAGGAGGAACTGCTCGACGAACGCGGGGCCATCGCCGGCATGCAGTTCATCGAGCGTTTGGGATTCGCGATCGGTAAGAACGGAAAGCCGACCAAGTCGGTGATCGACCGATATTCTTTCCCCGAGCAAGAGTGCGACATCGATCCGGACGACGACGTCAAACTCCAGGATCAACGGGGGTTCGGAAAGGTCGTCGCCGTAGATCGTGCGCGTCGGACGGTGGACGTCCGCAAGGGACCCGGCGTCGCCGAGGTGCATCCGCCGGCGATGTTCACGTTCACGCATGTATCGAGCAAGGTGATGGAAGACGGCTTGTATCGAATCGGCGAAGCGTTCGTCTCCGCGCAGGCCGGCTTCGGGGCGGCGCGGGCGCTCCTCGGCCGACAAGCGCCTCGGCTGCGCGGCGTGGATTTCCGCCGAGCGGCGGCAGAATCGGAGCCGGCGTTCGCACTGCGGATCTGTAGCGATCTTGATACGACCGTTCTTCCCGTCCAGGGTCCGCCTGGCGCGGGCAAGACGCACTGCGGCGCGCGAATGATATGTGCCCTCGTCAAGGCGGGAAAACGAGTCGGCATCACGGCGAATAGTCACAAGGTCATTCAGCATTTGCTCGCGAAGACCGGTGAAGCCGCCACCGAGGCGGGAGTTGTCATTCGCTTTGGTCACAAGAACGGCGAGGAAGGCGTTGGCGAAGACTCAGCCGGCGTCCGCGGATTCGCGAACAATCAGAGCGCACTCGACGCTCTCCACAATGGGGAGATCGACGTTCTCGGGGGCACGTCGTGGCTGTGGGCGGACGGCGATGCGGTATCGAGCGTCGACGTCCTGTTCGTCGACGAGGCGGGGCAGCTGGCGCTCGCCAATGCCGTCGCGGTTTCGCAGGCGGCGGATAGCCTCGTGTTGCTCGGAGATCCTCAGCAGCTGGAGCAGCCGCGCAAGGGTACGCATCCCGACGGCGTCGGCGTCTCCGCGCTCGATCATATGCTGGGCGGATCGAGGACCATCTCGGACAGCCATGGCATTTTCCTGCCCGTGACTTGGCGATTGTCCCCGAAGATTTGCGACTTCACGTCGGAATTGTTCTACGACGGACGACTCTCCACTCGGCCGGAGCTCGCGGAGTTGGGGCTTGTCGGTGTTGACGGTCTTCCAGTATCGGGACTCGCCTACGTTGAAGTACCGCACGAGGGCAATCGAAACGCCTCGGACGAGGAAGCTGAAGTCGTGGCGCGGATCGTCGAGTTGCTCGCGAGCGATCGCGTGGGGTGGCGCGATGGCGCCGCTGAGCCGACCGCTTTTCGTCAGGACGACGTTCTCGTGGTCGCGCCATACAACGCTCACGTCACCCGGCTCTCGGCCCGTCTCGCCGGGACGATCGCGCGCGTCGGCACCGTGGACAAATTCCAGGGACAAGAGGCGCCGGTCGTCGTGTATTCCATGGCGGCGTCGCGGCCGACCGATGCGCCCCGCGGAGTGGAGTTTCTCTACAGCCTGAACCGGCTCAACGTGGCGACATCACGCGCGAAATGCCTCGCGATCATCGTTGCCTCACCCGAGCTTTTCGAGCCCGAGTGCCAGAACCCGGATCAGATGAAGCTGGCGAACGCGCTATGTCGCTTCCGCGAGATGGCAACGCGACTGAATCTGGCGGCGCCGGTGAACCTACCCGACGCTGCCGGTCAGTGGCCGAACTTGGCGGTGAGTGATCCGCTCGCCAGCACGTGACCACGCATCATGAAGGTGAGCGTCGCACCCGTCGTGCCGGGCCCCGCGCCTCCGATTTTCTCGACATCGAGAGCGTACACTCGAAAGATGTAGCGATGGGGCGCGTCGCCCTTGGGCGGACACGGTCCGCCGTACGACGCGAAGCCATAGTCGGTGTAGCCGCTCTTCCCGCCGGCAGGTGATTTGTCCGTGCCGGCTCCCGCCTCCAGGCTCGTGACGGACGCCGGGATGTCGAACGCCAACCAGTGCCAATATCCGCATCCCGTCGGCGCGTCGGGATCGAAGCAGGTGACGACGTAGCTCTTTGTCCCCGCCGGTGCGCCGCTCCAACTGAGTTGCGGCGACCGATTGTTTCCCCCGCAGCCCGTGAAGACGAAGTCTTTGTCGATCGTCTCGCCTTCCTCGATCGACTCGCTCTGCACACGGATCGTGTGGGCCAGTTTCGCGGCTTCGGGTGCGCGAACCGACAGGGTATCAAAGCTCGTCGCTGACGTCGACATACGACCTCGGGCTGGTGAGGTTGCGGGTGCGTCTACTTGGGCCAGCCGCCCTGCGGAATTCCCTTCGTGATCTTCAGCGCGTTCTGGAAGTAGACTTTTTTCAGCACGTTGTCTGGAAGATCAATGCCGTAGAGTTTCCAAAAGGCGTGATACGGACGGTAGTAGTCGAAGTAATCGTCCTTCGTCTCGAAGACGCGCCAATAGTACGGGTACTCTTCCGGCTGAAACGAGTCTTTCCCGAAGAGAATTCGATCCTGGTATTTGATGAAGAAATCGTGCGCCCCGCGCGGCTGGCGCCCGATATCGTAGAGCACGGCGCCCACCTCGGTGTACACGTTGGGCATCTGGTCGAGCATCTTCGAGAGCCTGCCGAGGTCGTTCGCGTGCCAACCCATGTGCGCCGCGACGAACGTCGTCTTCGGATGCTTCCTGAAGAGATTGTCACGCTCGGTCATCAACGTCTCAAAACTCGGGAAGCGGTCCTGCGGGTAGCGGCGCTCCGCGAATAACGACAACTCGAGCCAGCGCTCGTTGCTATAGTCGATCGGCTGGAAGAACTCCTGTGGATCGGCCGTGTGAATGAACACGGGAAGTCCGAGACGCGCGCACGCATCCCAAATTGGGTCGAGCTCGGGGTCGTCGATCTTGAGACGTGAGCCGTCGGGCTTCTTGATCGAGAGGCCGAGGCTCTTCGGGATTTCTCCGACGCCGACCGCGCCGGCGGCGACATCCGCCTCGAGCTGCTTCACGGCTTTCTCGGCCCACCCCGGTCCGACGTTCCGGAAATCGATTCCGGCAAGCACGCGCACGCGGTCCTTCATTTTTTCGTTCGCCTGGATGTTCGCGATCGTGCTCTTCAGGCGGTCGCCGGACATGTTGTCGGCCGAAATCATCATCCGCACATTGAGGCTGTCGAGCGCCGCGCCCAGCGTGGCCAGTCCCTCCGCTGTTCCGAGAAGGCCCTGCGGATGCCCGTGAAAGTCGATCGCCGGGTATTTCGCGGTCTTCACGAGGTGAGCCGGCGTGATGAGCGTCGATTTTGGGCGGTAGTCCACAATACTCGGCGCCGGATTCTCGGGCGCCATGCAGCTGCGGGGCCGAATCTCCGTGGTACCGGCGGGGCATTGTTCACCGGGTTGGATCGCGGTGCCTCGGCCGCCGCCGCGACCCCTACCCGTCGGCTGCTGCGCGAAAGTGGCGGTCGACGCGATGATCAGAAGCGCGAGTGACTTGAATGCGAGCGAGCGGTGCATGAAAGCTCCGAAAAACGCAGAAGGGCGCCGGCCTGACGCCGGTTGCATATCAGACGAAAAGATCAACCGATCCGTTGGCGAGGGAAGGGCGATGCCGGCTAAGAAAGCCCAGCGAGCCAGTGGTCGCTCGCGTCGCCTACCTCGTCGAGGACCTCAGCGTCGGTGCGACCCGACGACTTCAGCACGTGAAAGCTGTGGTCCGCGCCCTCGAGCCAGTGCATTTCCCACGACGCCCGCACAGTGCCGAGCACGCGCCGCATGAGCTCCGGTGCGCACAGCGCGTCGCGGGTTCCATTGAAGCAGAGCACCGGCATCGAGATCCGCGGCAGGTGTGCGTCGCGGAGCTGCTCCGGCTTGCCGGCTGGGTGCAGCGGATAGGCGAACAAAAGGAGTCCGTCCGCCGCGAAGTTCTCGGCGGCCAGCATCGATCCGGCGCGGCCGCCCATGGAACGGCCGCCGATGATGAGCCGTCCCGAACCGTTCCCGATCTCGGCGCGCGCGTGATCTACCACCGCGGCGAACGTGCGCATGAGGGTCGGCATGGGATCGGGCCGACTCGACTTTCGTTCCTTGTAGAGAAAGTTGAAGCGAACAACGCCGAACCCGCGCCGACGAAGCGTCGCCGCGACGGACGCCATGCCGCGATCCATCATGTTTCCGCCGGCGCCATGCGCGGCGATGAATACGGCGCGCTGGTCGCCGTCAGCGGGTTCGTAGAGCGCGCTCGTTTCGCCACCGTCGAAGGCAACGCGCCACGATACGCTCATGTCGACACCGCAGTCGGTGCCGGGCCGAGGCCCATCTCGTCAAGGAACTGCGTGCCGCGCGTCGGCCGCCCATTGCGGGTGATGGCGCGCGTGAGCACGAGCCGATCCTTGGTTCGCGTCATGCCGACGTAAAGGAGCCGCCGAGCCTCTTCGATTTCGGCCGGCTTGGGACCGGAGGTTGGAGAGCCGCCGGGAAGCTGCCCGTCTTCGACGCCGACGACATACACTCGTGAAAACTCGAGTCCTTTCGTCGAATGCAGCGTCAACAGGTTGACGCGTCCGTGCTCTGCGTCGTGTCCATCCCACTTCGAGAGAACTGCCCGCTCGAGAAACGCACGCAGCTCGGTTTCGAGCGAACCCGATGGCAGCTGAGCGATCAGCCGACGCAGGCGGATCATTGCCGCCGGATAACGTTCCTCGGCCGTTTTGTCGGAGCGAATCTTCAGCATCAGCTCGGCGCCACCCAGCCGCTCGATCAAC
This sequence comes from Gemmatimonadaceae bacterium, assembly GCA_025928335.1. Classification (GTDB taxonomy): domain Bacteria; phylum Gemmatimonadota; class Gemmatimonadetes; order Gemmatimonadales; family Gemmatimonadaceae; genus JAQBQB01. Next base: position 3,212 of record JAICJQ010000074.1, on the reverse strand, counting down.
TCGTCAACGGTCGGGATGGAGAGATCGTCGCCCTGCTCGCGCTCATAGTTCTCGAGACAGCTGCTGTAGCGGCTCAACGCGAAGCCGCGCGCGATAGCGCGGAACATTCTCGCTTCGTCGCAGAGCGATGCGTCATCGCAGAGGGCAAGCGCGACACCGAGTTGATCGAGCTGGCTGACGAGCGCTGTCTTGCGGGCATGGGCGCGTTTGGCGTCGTCCAGGCGAAGCGTGACCTTGGCGAGTGCGACGCTGTCGTCGAGCGCGCGGTGCGCATGCTCGAGCGGAATGCCGAATTGACGGGCGAGGTCGCCCAACTTGCGGCTCGTCGGGTAGAGGTCGCGTGCCAAGGGCAGCGTGTCGTACGTGCAGAGCTCGAAGCGTCTCCCCAGCTCCTTCGCCATGCGCTGCAAAATCTTGAAGTCGAACTCATATCCGTTGTGCGCGACGATCACGTCCGACCCGCAGAAGGCCTGAAACTTCGGCCAGATATCGGCGAACGGCGACGCAGTGGCGACGTCGCTCTGATTGATCCCGTGCGTCGCGGTCGCGGCCGGCGAAATGGCGACCTTGGGTTTCACCAGCGTATTGAACTTCTCGACGATCTCACCGTTCCGAACGCGAACGGCGGCGATCTCGACGATCTCCGCCTTCTCGGTGTCGTTGTCGGTCGTCTCGAGATCGACCGCCGTAAAATCCTTGAACACCGACGAGACGTCGCTCATTTCGATGAGCTGCGCCGCCTTGAACACTCCGAGCGCCAACCCAACCGACGAGATCTCGCTCGGTGCGAGTACAAGGCAATCCGACGGCGGCGCACCGCCGAGCACGACGTCGCTGATGCCGATGCCGCCGAGAATCGCCTTGAGTCCTACCTCGGCGCCATTCATGCGCGGCATCCAGATCGTGGTTCGATCGCGCCGCGCCGCCGCCAGGGTGCCGGCGAGCGATACGACGTCCGGGAGAGACAGTGGGTCGCTGATCTCGTCGTGCCGGTCGTCGAGCACCGATCGCATCTTGCCGACACGCCGGGACAGCAGATCCTGCACGAGCGACGCGAGCCCCGTGTGGTTCTTGCCGAGGGCCGCGAGGTTGCGCCAATCAGCGAGCGCGCGGCGAATCTGCCGTGCGGTCTCGTGCGAACGAGGCAAGCGTGACGCCATGTACTTGAGATGGCGGCCGAGGCTTTGCCGCGCCGCCTCGGCCTGTGCACGCGCTTCATCGAACAGCGGGCGCGGAAGCACAACCCCGAAGAAAGCGTCGCGGTGGACATCGTCCGTCGGCTCGGCGATGACGCGCAGGGCGGCGATCACGTAGGCCACGACGGGATCGTCGGCGAGCGCGCGGCCCTGCGCCAGACGGCAGGGAACATTGCCGTTGATCAACGCCGCCTCGAGGACATGTCCAATCTCGTGCGTGCGATACAGCAGCGCGACCTCGCCCCATCCGATCTCATGGTCCGCGCGATCGCACCGAATGTCGTTCACGATCCACGCGGCTTCCTCGGCATCGCTGTCGAACGTCATCACGCCGACGGGGAAGGACGACTCGCGGTCGGCTCGCGGAGCAACGTGATCGTCGAAGAGCGCCGGATTGATCCTGACCAACTTTCGCGCGAGCTCGAACGGCTCGCGTGGGCAGCGATGGTTCTGATCGAGATGGATCTTCCGCGAGAGATGAAAGTCGTTTACGAAGCTCGTGAAGACGGAGAGATCCGCGCCCGCCCAGGAATAAATCGACTGCTCATGGTCGCCGACGGCGAAGATGTGCCCATGGCCCTTCGCCAGCGAGCGCACAACGCGATACTGCACCGGATTGAGGTCCTGGAATTCGTCGACGAGAATTGCATCCCACCGGCCGGGCACGCCGGCACTCTCGCCCGACGCCTCGAGCAGCGAGGCGGCGTTGATCACCAGCGTGTCGAAGTCGAGCACCCTCCGCGATTCCAGAAACCGCTCGTACTGGGCGAACAGCCGCGAGTCGTCGTGGAGCAGCGGCAAACCGCGGAAGCGGTATGCCGAGAAACGATTGAGGGTGTAACGATGCCAGCGCCGCGGCCCCTCGATGCGGCGCAGAACACTCAATTGATAGTCTTCGTCGGCGATGCCGAAGCCGCGCTCGACGCCGACGAGCGGTCCCAACTCGCGCAGCAGCTCGGCGCAAAATGCGTGGATCGTTCCACGCGTGATCCTGGACGCCGCAGCGCCCAATCGATGGGCAAGCCGGTGGGCAATCTCGCCTGCCGCCTTGTTGGTGAACGTGAACGCGCAGATGCGAGCCGGATCGTATCCCAGCTCCTCGATCAGAAATCGAATGCGTTCGGTGAGGCAGTACGTCTTGCCCGCACCTGGGCCGGCGAGCACGAGCAATGGTCCCGCCGGAGCTTCGATCGCATCGCGCTGCGCGCGAGAGGCGCTCCGGTGGGTGAGGGCTTCAATTGACGACGCAACGGGCGTCGTCAAGCAAACCGCCGCTGCGCACGCTCCTTCGCCTTGCGGGCTTCCTCTTCACGGTTGCGTGGCGGCGCGTGAATCTCGAGGGATTCGATCAGACGACGCGCGATCGCTGTGACATCATCGACCGCTTGATTGAACGCGGCTTCGTTGGCCCGCGACGGCCGAGCCGTGCCACTCAGCTTGCGAACGAACTGCAGCGCCGACGCCCGAATTTCGTCATGCGTGGCGGGCGGCTCGAAATTGGCGAGGGTTTTGATGTTGCGGCACATAAGGCGACTGGGCTTGGGTCGTCCCAATATGGCAAAAGGCGCGGCCAATCGGCTACTCGGAACGGGGCCGAGTCAAGGCATGCACGGCGCTCTCGAACGTTTGTGAGATTACAGGAGCGACGCCCTTCGCGCGGCCTCCGCCGCCCGCTCGAGGAGCAGTGTCCTCTCGCGCGAGTTCCGCGTGAGCCCAGCGGCGCGGTGGAAGTCTTGGCTCGCCTCGGCGAAGCGTCCCAGTTTGAATAGCAGGTCGGCTCGCACCGTCGGCAAAAGGTGGTAGTTCTTGAGCGACGCTTCTCCGGCCAGGTCGTCGACGATCTCCAGTCCCGCGCCCGGCCCGAACGCCATTGCCACGGCGACGGCGCGATTGAGCTCGACGATCGGCGAGGGCATGACCTGCGACAACGCGTCGTACAGTGCGGCGATCCGAATCCAGTCGGTTTCGCCCGGAGTGTGCGCCCGCGCGTGACACGCGGCGATCGCCGCCTGGAGG
>JAICJQ010000138.1 GCA_025928335.1 Gemmatimonadaceae bacterium | reverse complement strand
GGCCGAGGGGGTCATGGGCGGGCGTCGGGCGACGGGCGACGGGCGACGGGCGACGGGCGACGGGCGACGGGCGACGGGCGACGCGAACCAAATGGCCGTGAGCGCTGTCCAACCAGGTGTCTTCACAAGAACAGAGCACCTATGCGCCAGCGCAATGCTTTCCTGCTCGCTCTCACTTCCGCCGCGATTTTGGCTGGGCCGTCTCGCGCCGCGGCGCAGCGAGTCGTCACTCGTGATTGTGGCGATCGATATTCGAGTCGATACGTCGACTGTCGATACGAAGTCGCGCGATCGCGGGCTGAACAACGAGTGGCGATCAGGGAACGTGAGGACCGGCAGCGCGAGCGGAATCGGTGGGACGCGATCGTACGTCAAGCGAAGTCTCGAGCTCGATCGTACGATCTTGCCGAGCGGTCGCGGCAGCAGGCAGCGGATCGTGTCGCGCGGACGCGAGTGATGACAGAACAGCGTGAAGAGCGTGCGCGCGATCGGCGGGAGCAGCTGTCTCGCGAGCGCAGGTACCGCGTTCGCTGGTAGCGCGGCTCAGGTCCCGCCGTTGTTGAGGTGCGTCTTCAGGCCAAAGCCGAGGAAGAGCGACATCGGGTGAAAGCTCGAAAATCCCTGGATCCAGTCGGTGCCCGTACTCATGTAGTAGCGATACTGACCGCGCAGGAAAACCGGGATTGGATCTCTTTCGACCGTTGCGTCGAGCCAGAATCCAGCGAGGTGTGACGGGCTCATGTCCCAATTGGCGAAAAGCACCGCGGGTCCAGCGCCAAGATGCACCCAGCCTCGGCTGATCTCGCCCAGCAGGGAAAAGCTGGCGCCGCCAAACGAGACGTACATGAAACGATCGATGCACCGCGGATCCTTCGGCGTCGCGAGATCGTCGCAACGGCCGGTGGCTTGGCCCGACTGTTCCGAGGACAGAAACAGCTCGAGCGCAGTTCGGTTGGAGAAGCGACGGCGTACGCTTCCCATGAAGGCCACCTGACTACCTCCGGTCGACTTGGGATATGCGCTCGGATCGTCGCAAATCGGCCGGAAGAGTGAGTCGAACGAGCACCGGCGGGGCTCCGTCGCCCCGTAGGCGTTTGCTCTCAGCCACTGGCTGATGGCATTGCCGTTCCCTTGGAGGAAGCCGCCGAGGTCGAAGGCATAGCTCCAGGTCGAACCGGGTAAGTGACTTCCGTCCTGCCCCGGGAGGTGCCGAGGAGCGGCCAGTAGCAGGCTGGCGGAGAGAAGTGCTTGCGATACGGTCACCCTCAAAAGCCCGGCCCTCCCGTCGAAACGGACCGCCTAATCTACCGGTCGGACGATGCATTCGCTCGCCGAAAGGAATCCCGCGGCGGACCGGGACGTTCGGCGTCGCGGAGAGAGCTCGGCTCAGTCAGCCGGGGGATGCTCGTCGTAGTAGAGCGCGAGGTCGAGCGGTACCGTGGTCGCGCCGAGCATGCGCAGGAAGTTCGTGACCTGACCGCGATGGTAGGTCGCGTGGTTGACGCAGTGCCGCATCGTTGCGCCGAGCTGCTGGTCGAGTCGCTTGCCACTCATGAGGACGACGGGAATCACGCGGCGAACCTCCGCCTCGGTCGCGCCGTCGAGCAGCTCACACTGCTGCCGCCAAACATCGTCCCACTTTCCGCCCAACATCCCAACGGTCTCCACACCGTCGAGCTCGGGCTTCCGACCGGTCGGCGTTCCTTGCCAGCGAGCAAGCCAGGTATTCTCGGCTGCGTAGAGGTGCGTGAGCGTGAGCCAGACTGACGGGAAGCTTCCGCCGAGCTCACGACGGAGGTCGTCGCGCGACAGCGGCTCGCAGGCGTCGAGGAGACGAAGGTTCGCCCAGCGGTTGTACGCGAACTGCTCGCGAAGTTGCGTGAGCATCGAATGCGGTGAAAGTAATTATTGCCGGCAGGGGGCGTGCGGATCCGCGGGCTTCGGAACGTCGAGCGCGGGACGATGGTCGGCGTTGGCAATCGATAGAGCGGCATCAAAGACCATACGTGACACCCGCGTGAGATCCGGGTAGCTGATGTATTGCGGCTCGTCGGTCACTTGATGGTAGTCGAGATGCTCACCGCGCGAGAGCGCAACCGCGGGGATGCCGTAGCGCGCGTAGTTATAGTGGTCGGCGCGACAATAGTACTGAAGCGGATGGCCAGGCTGCGCATACGTGCGATCGAAAACGAATGGGACCGGCTGGCGCGTGTTCGCCGCTTCGAGCATGCGTCCGAATTCCTTGGACAGACGCTGATCGCCGACGACCTCGAGGTACGTTGGCTCAGCGGGCGTTGTACCGCGCGGATAGTCGGTCGGCAATCCGCGACCGACCATGTCCTGATCGATTTCGGCGACGATGGAGTCCGTCGGAACAGTGGCGTGGTCGGTGAAATAGGCGGATCCGAGGAGGCCTGCTTCTTCGGCCGTGTGGCTGACGAAGAGAATCGATCGACGCGGACGATCGGCGGGTGCGGTCGATGCCATCGCCTCGGCGATCTCGAGGATCGACGCGGTACCGCTGCCGTCATCGTCGGCGCCATTGCGGATCGAGTCGAGGCGCGGTGGACGCAGACGACGCAAGCTGTCGAGAATGGGACGTATCCGCGACCACTCGGCGGCGGTCGCCTCGCGCGGCGGAGAATCCGCGCCCATCGGCCGGACGATGCGATCGAAAGCACGCAGGGAGTCATGGTCCACGGGAGCATGATCGAAGCCGACGTGATCGTTGTGCGCCGTAAGCGCGACGTATTCGCCGCGGAGAGCGGGATCGCGACCGGGGAGGATCGCGACAACGTTGCGAGCTGGGAATGCGACGCGGCCATTGGTAAATCCGACGCGGCCGGTCACGCGCTTGCCCGACGCCCCCGGGGATAGCGTCGATGGATCGGCGCCGAGGATGCCCGTGGCGGCGCGGCGGGTGAGGAGGATGAGTGGGGGCAGTGTCGGGTTCAGAGTAGAGTCGCGAGCCGGGCGACCTTCGATGATGCGCGCCGCTTGCTCGGGAGCCACAGCATCGAGCGCGGCGAAGCCGATCGCGACGGCATCCGGCCATCGTCGCGCGTTGAGTTGGGCGCCGCGCAACGACATGCCCGGCGGAAGATCGACGATGATGAACTTGCCGCGTCCCTGCTCCGGCGAAATGAGTCGCTCGCCGTCGTTGACCGGCCCGGCGAATACGGACTCGACGTCGAGCGTCCGCGTGGTGACCGGCGATGATGGAATGAAGTCGCGTCGCAATGCGAGGCTCGATCCGCCCACGGTGAGTTGCGATTTCGGATCGACGGCGATGCGCCAGAACGGAACGACCTGGAAGTACGTTCCGTTGTCACCGGCGGGCTTGAGTCCGAGTCGTTGGAACTCGGCGGCGATATAGGCGGTCGTCTTGAACGCGCCCTCGCTTCCCGTCTCGCGCCCCATCATCGAGTCATCCGCAATGATGAAGAGGCGTCTTTCGAGATCCGCCGGTGTGATGGCCGAGACGGTTCCGGACGCGGACGGGCGGGTGGTGGCCGGCGCCGAGTTGGTGCAGGCCGCAAGGGCCAGGGTCGCCGCGCAGGTGAGACGGGAAGCAACGGACGGCATCAACTACCTCGGGAGGTGTTAAGACTTCTTTGACGCGGGCGGCGGACCTTGGCCTGGCATCGGCTCGGAGCTGACGATGACGTCGCGAGAGATCTTCCATGAGCCGTCGGGCTGCTTCTTCCAATAGTTCAGATAACTGCCGTGGTCTTTCATCGCAGCCGTGGCACCGGCGGGCGTGAAGGAGAGCGAATACGCCCCGATCTCGATCGCATGATCGGCGAAGACGTCGAGATCTTTTTGGTCGAGCTTGAAGTCGCTGACCTTGCCGACGCTCTTGAACATGCCACCAAAACCCTGCTCGATCGCGGCACGACCACTTTCCGGTTCCTGGTTGGGCGGCCGGCTGACCGCGTCGTCCGTGTAGAACGATGCGGCGGTCTTCGCGTCGCCGCTGTTGAATGCGACGGCGAACTGGCTGTCCATGGTCGCGATCGACTTGCGAACCGCGCCCTCATCGACCGGCGCGCTCGAGGCATCGGCCTTGCTCGAGTCCGCGGCAGCCCCGGGTGCCTTGCATCCGGCGGCGACGACCAATGCGGCGCCGCACAGTCCCATCAACATTCTTGCATTCATGATGGCCGCGCTCCGTTGGTATGGCATGTGGCGACTAAACTGACGGTCAACGGGCTTGTGCGCCATGCGCGAGCGAGCGATGATCCTGGACCCCACCTCAGTCCTGGCGAGCATGGCAACGACCAACTTTGCCGCAGCCGCATCTGTCTACGCCCCGCCGCACACCGCGACGCTGGAGCCGGTCGCCCCGTCCGAGCGGATACAGGCACTCGACCTCCTTCGCGGTTGGGCGATGTTCGGCGTGCTGTGGTCGAATCTCAATGACTGGTACGCGGTCACCGACGAGACGAGCCGCTTCGACCGAATTCTATCGTTCACTCAGGAGTGGTTGGTAGAGAGCCGCTTCTATACCCTGCTCTGCTTTTTGTTCGGAATTGGTTTTGGAATTCAACTGATGCGAGCCACGGAGCGTGGAACGAATGTCCAGCGCACGTACCTGCGACGCTCAGCGGCGCTGCTCGGCTTTGGCTTGATTCACGGATTGCTCATTTGGCACGGTGACATTCTCACGGCATATGCTCTCGTGGCGTTCGCGCTTCTGCTCTTTCGCGACGCGACGCCACGGCGGCAACTCGCCTGGGCCGTCGGCATTGCGCTTTTCTCGGCCGAAGTGATTTCACGGCTTCGATGGCTGGCCGGTCAACGCTACATGGTGGCGCGAGAGCCGGCGACGACGGCGAATTGGATCTACGGCCACGGTACGTACGCGCAGATCGCCGCGCAGCGCGTGCACCAGTTTGGGGATTGGTGGGGCCGGTGGGGGCTGGTGACGTACTTCGCGGTCCTCGCGATGTTTCTCGCCGGCGTTTGGGCGATTCGCTCAGGCTTTGCGCGGCGCGTGTTCAGCGAGCCACGCACGACGCGACGCTTTTTCGCGGCCTGCGTCGTCGTCGCGTTGATCGGGTATGCCGTTGAAGTCTTCGGCCGGGGATTCTTCTTCCCCAGACAGACCGCCGAGCCGACAACGATGACCGTGATGCTGTCTTGGAGGCGCTTCCTTTTCCACGCGCTGGACTGGTCGGTGGAGGCGGGCGGACTGGCCTACGCCGCGCTGCTTCTTCTGGCGTTTCAGACTAGACGTGGCGCCCGATTGTTGGCGCCATTGGCCGCGACCGGGCGTATGGCCTTGACGACGTACCTCACGCAATCCGTCGTGTGCACGACCCTCTTCTATAGTTACGGTTTCCGCTGGATGAACCGGGTCGGCTACACCGGGATGTTCACGATTACGGTCGCGCTGTTCGCAGCGCAGATGGCCATGAGTGTGTGGTGGCTCAAGCGCTACCGCTTCGGTCCGGTGGAATGGCTCTGGCGGACGCTGACCTATGGCCGGGCTCCGGCGATGCGGGTTCTCGCCGAACCAGCCCTCCCCTAACCATTCGAGCGTAAGCGGGGTCAGACTGCGGGTTTTTGGGTGGGTGTGTCGATTTTTGGTTCGGCCAATCGACGTGTATTTGGGCGACACCTCGCCGAAGAATCGACGATGACAAACGGGAACCGGAGAGTGCGATGCGCTACATGATGATCGTGAAGGGCGACGAGAACGTCGACCGTTCAGGGCCGCCGCCGCTGGGGCTGATGGAAGCAATCGACAAGCTCGGTCAGGAAGCGGCCAAGGCGGGTAAGATGCTGTCATTCGGTGGATTACGTCCGACGGCCGACGGCGCGCGCATTCGGATCACGAACGGAAAACTCACGATCACCGACGGGCCGTTCACCGAGGCGAAGGAGGTCATCGGAGGCTTCTCGATCATGAACCTCGCGTCCAAGGAAGAGGCGATCGAGGAGGCCAGGAGGTTCATGGAGCTCCATCGGATCCACTGGCCGCAATGGAATGGTGAGACGGAAGTCCGCGCGATGTTCGAGGAAGGCGAAATGCCCGGCTGATCCACGGCTGGAACAGGCCGCAACGGGGTCAGACTCCATCAAAAATGAGGAGTCTGACCCCGTTGTAAAAGTGGAGTCTGACCCCGACGTGCAGTCCGTTGCAGCGAATCGCGTCGCGCCATTGCCAACTCGCTAACCAAAAGCCATAACTAGGCGCCGAAGCTGGCCCGGTTCGGCGCCCTGTAGTCCCTAGTCCAGACAAGGCGACGGTGCCGCAGAACGACCCCGCTTCTCTCACGACGCGCGATCAGGAATCGCTGACCCCCGATGCTGGGGGTCAGCCGACGCGCATCGGGCCGTATCGCATTCTCGGGCTTCTCGGCCGTGGCGGAATGGGGGCGGTCTACCTCGCCGAGCAAACCGAGCCCGTTCGACGCGAAGTCGCGATCAAGCTCCTGACCTACGGCGTCGACTCCGAGATCTTCGCCGCGCGCTTCGACGCCGAACGTCAGGCGCTTGCCCTGATGCAGCACCCGAACATCACGAACGTGTTCGACGCCGGCGTGAGCGAAGCCCGGCAGCCGTACTTCGTGATGGAGCGCGTCACAGGAACGACACTGCTCGACTTCTGCGATGAGCGCCGGCTTGGCGTGAAAGCGCGCATCGATCTCTTTCGCCAGATCTGCGAAGCGGTTCAGCACGCACATCAAAAGGGCATCATCCACCGGGATCTGAAGCCGTCGAACGTCATCGTCACCGAGTCCGACGGAAAGCCCGTCTGCAAGGTCATCGACTTCGGCATCGCCAAGACGGTCGGGGCTGCCGACGCGGCGACCAAGCTGACGATGACCGGCATCTCGCTCGGAACGCCGGCGTACATGAGCCCCGAGCAGGCACGCGGCGACGCCGACGTCGACACCCGCGCCGACGTCTACTCGCTCGGCGTCACGCTGTACGAACTTCTGGCCGGCGTGTTGCCATTCGAATCGAAGTCGTCATTCGCGATGATGATGGCGACGCAGCACGGCGATGCCAGTGCACCGAGTCAGCGTTTTGCGTCGCTTCCCCCGGCCGAACAAACGGCGATCGCCGAGCGACGAAGCACGACTCCGGAGGAGCTTCGCCATGAGCTGCGCGAGGATCTCGACTGGATCATCCTCAAGTCGATGGAGCGCGATCGCGAGCTGCGGTATCACAGCGCGAACGAGCTCGAGGCCGACCTCGGACGGCATTTCGCGAATCAGCCGGTCTCGGTCGGCCCACCGAGCGGCGCCTATCGCGCGAAGAAATTCGTCCGGCGACACCGCCTCGCCGTCGCCTTCGCCGCGACGACCGCAGTGCTGTTGGTCGGCTTCTCGATTTCCGTCGCCGTCCAAGCGCGTCGCATCGCGGCGGCGCGCAACGCCGTCGTCCGTCGGCAAGGGCAGGCCGAGGAGCTGATCGGCTTCATGCTCGGCGATCTCAGCACCCGGCTGACGGCGGTGGGCCGACTGGAATTGCTCGACGAAGTAAGCAAGAAGGCGATGAACTATTTCGCCGCCGTTCCCGAAACGGAGCTCAGCAACGAGGAGCTTTTCCGGCGGTCGCAAGCGTTGTCGCAGCTTGGACAGGTGCGCTACAACCAAGGGAAACGTGATACGGCGTTGGCTGTGTTCGCGCAGTCGCTGGGCCTCGCGCAAGCGCTTGCGCGGCGCGACTCCATGAACAGCGCGTGGCAACTCGGGCTTGGGGCGAGCCACTACTGGGTCGGCTTTATTCACTACGTGCGGAACGAGCTCGACTCGGCGATGACACACTTTAATGAGTACTCGCGAATCACCGAGCGGCTCGTCGCCTTGGCGCCCGATAGCTTGAACTTCCGCTACGAGCTTGCCCAGGCCACGAGCAACATTGGATCGACGCGAGAGGCGATGGGCGACCTTCGCGGCGCGCTCGCGGCATACCAAAAGGCCTTGACGATCGAACAAGCGCTCGTGCAGCGCGATTCGAGCAAGCTCGAATGGCAACGCTCGCTCGGCAACGGCTACAACAAGGTGGGCGTCACACAACGGCGGCTTGGCGACCTCGCGGCTGCCGAGAAGGCCCACGTCGCAGAGCTTTCGGTAAAACAAGGGATCGCGGCGCGCGATTCCGCGAACAACACGTACCGGGAGATGGTTGCGCTGGCGCAGAACCAGCTCGGCGTCCTGTTGCTTACCGAGGGACGTCCGGCGGAGGCCGGCGCGTTGGCGTCGGCATCGCATGACGCGTACGCCAGACTTGCCGCGTTCGACACGACCAACCCGGAGCGACGGCGCCTGCTTGCCATTGCGGATCGCTTTCTCGGCGTTTCGGCCCTCGAGCGCGGAGACGCCGCCGCGGGCGCGACAGCGCTGACGGCGAGCGTTCGCGCTCTGGAAGCCCTTGTCGCTCACGTGCCGACGAATGCGTCCTACCAACTCAACCTGGCCCAGTCGCTTGCGCCGCTTGGTTCGGCGCAGCTCGCGTCCGGAAAGGCCGCAGCGGCTGAGGCGACGGAGCGGCGGGCGCTGAGCATCATCGCGCCGGCGCTCGAGAAGAAGCCATCCGATCTCAGCCTGCGAGCGGCGTCGGCTGAGGCGAACATCGAGCTCGGTGACGCGCTCGCGCGAAGCGGGCGGGCCGCCGATGCCAGAGCCGCATGGTCCCAGGCGCTGGCAGCGATCGATTCGGTGGCGCGCGCGCGACACGTGACCGACCATCTCGCACTGCAGTCCGGCGCGCTCATGCGACTCGACCGGCTCGACGACGCGCGGCCAATCGTACTCGATCTGGTGCGGCAGGGCTATCGGCGGCCGCGGTGGATCGAGGTCGCTCGCACCAAGCACCTTGTTCCGGCGTCCTAGTAAGACACCGGCGTTGTCCCTCCCTCCCTTCATCACTTCAAAAGGAGTGCGTTATGCCGGGAGCAAATGTGCAGGTCACGTACACGGCGAGCCCGACCCCTGCCTGGACCTTCAATCCCGATTCGGCGACGGTGAATTCGTCAGGCAACATCGTATTCACGGCCGCGCCGAACTCGGCGTGGAAGTTCACCGGATTCAGCGTCACCAATGGCGGTACGATTTTCGGCCCGCCCTCGATCAATTCGGCCGGAAACCAGATGACGGTGTCGGACTCCTGCCCCCACGCCAATGGCAAGCAGAGCTTCAAGTACCAGGTTTCCATCCAATTGACCGGCGCCTCGAGCTCGATATGGAGTCCCGATCCCGAGATCGTCAATGATCCGAGTTCGCCGGCACCTGCGCCGAAGCCGCCGAAATAAGTAGCGGATCCCGAACCGCAGAAGCGAAAGACCTGCTGTCGTTGACTGGCCACTGGTCAAGGACAGCAGGTCCCTCGCTGGTGCAGCCGGTGTCCGCTCGGGGGGTCATTTTGCGCTCTAACAGGTAGCTCTCTTTGCGCGAAACGAAACCCGTAATCCAACGGAGGCCGGCGTGCCCAGCGAACAGAAGCACATCCGCATCGAGTTGACGAGCGAGCAGCGTGCGCTCGTGAAACAGCAAACGGGGATCGAAGTGCCCGCGGTCGACCTGAAGGTTGAGGAGCTCGAGGCCCGCATCGCGCCAACGAGCTTCACCTACGGCGGCGGCCCGCACATCACGTACAATCCCTGACCACCGATGCGCGAAGGCGACCGCGTCGCGGTTCAAGAACTTGTAGAAGCCGGGGACGCCCTCCGCCGTCGAGGCGATTTGGCGAACGCTGAAGCACTCCTTCGGCGAGCGGTTCGCGTCGCCGAATCACAAGGCTCGGATCTCGACGCCGAACGATCTCTTCCGAACGCACTGAACGCGCTCGGCTTGCTGTGTAAGGACGTGGCGCGGCACGACGAGGCCCGTGACCTCTACGCACGCGCGCTCGCCATTTTGGAGCGATCACCGGCGCCAAGAGAAGACGACGTCGCCACGCTGTATCACAACTTGGCTGGCATCGAGCACGCGCGACGCGACTTCGTCGCCGCCGAGCCGCTTGCCCGACGCGGCCTCGCGCTGCGGCGAATCCTGGGTGACGACGATGCGGTCGCCGCTGACTCGGTGGCCCTCGCCGCCATTCTGGACGGTCAGGAAAAGTTCGATGAAGCGGAAACGCTCTATCGCGAGGGCGTCGCCATTCTCGAGCGATCACCGGAGCGGAATGCGGGCGAAATCGCCGTCGCCCTCAACAACCTCGGCGCGCAGTACCTGGCCCGGGGGCGACTGACCGAAGCACTGTCCCTGCTCACGCGCGCCGAGCGGCTCAAGCGCAGCTTCTTACACGAGCATCACCCGGACATCGCCGTGACGCTGAACAACCTCGCGGAAGCGCGACGGCGTCAGGGAGAGCTCGTCGCCGCGGAAGCTCTGTACCGTCAGGCTATCCGGATCTTCGAGGAGGCGCTTGGCGCGGACCATCCCAAAACGGCGGATTGTCGTCGTAACCTCTCTACACTGGAGAACCTCATCGTGTCCACGAACAACGAAGCACGACCTCAACAGGCGACGGTTCGCATCGATCTTACGGCGGAGCAGCAGCAAGTAGTCAAGGCGGCGACGAATCGCGACGCCGAAGCCATCGAGCTGACGGTGGAAGAGCTCGAGACGCGCATCGCTCCGACCGGGACAATCGGCGGCGGCGGCCTTGCTTGGGGAAGATTGGCTGGCAACCATAACGAGACATTCGTCAACAGCGTGTTTTAGTTCGAGTGGTTTCCGGTTCGCTGGCGGCGGACGTCCGCTGGCGACAGGTTTGCGGCAACACGACTGACGAATGGATCCGTCAACCTGGCCCCGCATCGAGCCACTGCTCGACGAGGCGCTCGAGTTGCCCGCGAGCGACCGCGCGCCGTTCGTCGAGCAGCTTCGCGCGCGAGAGCCGGAACTTGCCCGCGAGTTGAGCGTGTTGCTCGCGGGCGACGAAGAGGCCGAGCGAACGCACTTTCTGGAGCCGCCTTCTGTGGCCGGGCTCGGGGGACTCGAGTTGGGTGGGTGGACGCTCGAGCGGCCCTTGGGCCACGGCGGGATGGGGAGCGTATGGCTGGCTCGTCGTAGCGACGGACAATTCGATGGGCGTGCGGCCGTCAAACTCCTCAACTTGACGCTGGTTCGTCCGTCGGGCCTCGAGCGGTTCCGCCGCGAAGGGTCAATTCTTGCGCGACTCACCCACCCCGACATCGCGCGTCTGCTCGACGCGGGCGTAAGCCCCGGTGGCCAACCCTACCTCGTTCTCGAGCACATCGACGGCGTCCGCATCGACGAGTGGGTCGCGGCGCGTCAGACGTCCGTCGCCGAGCGCGTGCGGCTCTTCATCCAGGTTCTGGACGCGCTCGGGCACGCCCACGCAAGCCTGGTGATTCACCGCGACCTCAAACCATCGAACATCCTCGTGACCGGCGATGGTCGCGTGAAGCTGCTCGACTTCGGGATCGCGAAGCTCCTCGGCGAAGCGCGGAGCGGCGATCAACCGGAGACACATGGCGCCGGCGCGTCGATGCAGGAGACGCTCGACGGTGGAGCGCTCACGCCGGAATACGCCGCACCGGAACAGAATTCAGGCGAACCCGCGACCACGGCCGTGGACATCTACGCCGCGGGCGTGTTGCTGTACGTGCTCATCGGCGGCCGGCATCCCACCGCGACGGGTTGCCGCACGCCGGCCGAAATCTTCGCCGCGTTGGCCGAACGCCAGCCGCAACCGCTCGGCCTCGGCGACCTGGATACGGTGCTCGCCAAGGCACTCGCCAAGGACCCCCGGGAGCGATATCGCACCGTCGGCGAGTTCGCGGACGATTTGTCGCGCTGGTTGCGCGACGAACCTGTCCGCGCGCGTCCGCCGTCGTGGACCTATCGAGCACGAAAGTTCATCCGAAGAAATCGCATCGAGACAGCGGCTGCCGTTGGTATCATCCTGGCCGTCGCGACGGGGACGGGCCTGTCGCTGTCCCAGGCGCGCCGGGCCTCGATGGAACGCGATCGCGCCGAGACGGCGTCGCGTGAATCCGACGCCGTTAACAATTTCCTCATGCAGCTGTTCGAAGCGAGCGACCCAACTGAGGCGCGCGGCGATACGCTGACCGCCGCCGAGCTCGTGGACCGCGCCGACGCCCGCATCGCACGCTTGAGCGCCGCACCGCGCGAGCAGGCGCGTTTGCTCGCGATAACCGGCCGCCTGGAACTCGGGCTTGGGAGATACGATCAGGCGTTCGGCGCGCTCGATCGAGCGCTTGGCCTTCTGCGACGGTCGGGCGCCGGCCAGAGCCTGGACGCTGCCGCGACGCTCCGGCAGCTCGCGCAAGCGCTGATTCGTCTCGTCAGATATCCCGCGGCAGATTCGGCGATCGGGGCGGCGCTGCAAATTCACGAGCGCTTACTCGGACCCGAGCATCCCCAGCTCCCCGTAGTCCTTCACGAGGCGGCAACGATCGCCGTTTATCGAGCGGATTTTCCGCGGGCGGAACGTTACCAGCGCCGCGCCCTGGCGCTACGCATACGCTTGCGCGGAGCCGACGACTCGCTCACCGGCGTCAGTCACGTGGATCTCGGAGCAATTC
>JAICJQ010000013.1 GCA_025928335.1 Gemmatimonadaceae bacterium | reverse complement strand
GTCACAGCTACGGCGCATTCAGCACGATGAACGCGATGACGCACACGCCGTACTTCAAGGCGGGCATCGCCGGCGACGGAATGTACAACCGCACGCTGACGCCGTTCAACTTCCAGAACGAGCGTCGCACGTTCTGGGAGGCGAAGGACACGTACGAGGAGATGTCGCCGTTCTTTTATGCTGACCGTCTGAGTGGAGCGATCCTCATGTACCACTCGCTCGAGGATCAGAACGTCGGCACCGACCCGATCTCGTCGATCCGCATGATGCAAGCGTTGCAGGGGCAGGGGAAACAGGCCGCGCTCTACATGTATCCGTACGAGGACCACGGACCAGCGACGCGCGAGTCCGATCTGGACCAGTGGGCGCGATGGATCGCGTGGTTCGACACGTACGTGAAGAATCCGGTTAAGAAGGGAACGATAGTTCCTTAACGGTGAACTTCGCTTTTAGGGCATAAACGACGCTTGTAAACAACGCTTTTTAAAAGCGCTTGTACGCAGCGCTTTTAGAAGGCGCTTGTAAACAGCGCTCTGTAAACAGCGCTCTGTAAACAGCGCTCTTAGAGGCGCCTGTAAGTAGCGCAAGCAAAAACGCCGGGAAAGAACGCTTCAGTTCTTTCCCGGCGTCGTCGTTTTTGCCGGCCCGGTTGAGCGCTGGTTACATGCGCCGGTTACTTGGCGCTTTTTACGTGCGCGGCTAGATGCGCGGTCTTCCAGAGCCTCTCATGGCCTACGTCTCGTAAAGCTTTGGCGGCGTCAGATCCTCATCCGCGATCTGCGCAATTTGCTCCGCGTCGCGCCAGGCGGTCTCGAGGATCGCCAGCTCGCCTTCCATCGCGCGACGCTCGCTTTCCTCGTGGACCGACATCTCGAGTGCGAGGCGCTCGGTGGCGGACAGCTTCATCGCGCCAAGACCACGATATCTGTTGACGAGAGACTGAATGCGACCGCTGCGCCAACCGTTGCGCGACGACGCGGCGGCGAGGAAACCGTGCGCGTCGCCCGCCGACTCGATTTCTCGAACGGCGTCCTGAACGCTCGCGTCGGGCGCGCCGAAGCGGTTTGCCCCGGAGATGATTTTTCCGGTCGCGATCATCGCCTCGGTTCCGGTGAATTCAGACCAGCCGGTATCGTGCTGGACGGCAAGGTTCGCCGATTCGGTGTTCCCGTTCACGCGGAGCTCGGCGTCGCCGATGTGCTTGGCTCGCACGGTGATAACCCGTCTACCGTGCGCGAGGCGAGCGACGACACGGTCGTGCTGCACGTAGTCGCGCGCCGCCAGCACCCCGATGATCGGGATCGCGCCCATGACCGTAGTGATCCCGGGCACCGCCACGATGGAAATCGCACCGAGCGTCAGCGCTGGCGCGATCGTTGGGCCGATCGCGATGCCGGCGATCGCCGCGGCGGCGAACCCAGTGGCGGCGACGACGTGCGTCTTGCGCCGGCGGCTGCCGAAATGCCTCCCGTATCGCCACGCAGCGAATTCGGGGCGAAGCGGCGAACCGATGCGAATGAGCTCCAGCCCATCGCGCATGCGCGCGAGTCCGATGTTGTCCGTCGAGACCCGAACAAGTGTCTCACGGAATAGGCGCTCGCAGTCCTCGATCGCCTCCCAGCGTTCTTCGAGTGGCGTCAGGTTCCACCGCGCGCAGTCGGCACAGATGACCCAGAGCCTGCCCCTTCTCGAGTCGAACGCCATGCGGCGCCCGATCGGGAAACGTTCGACACTTTCATTCGTTCCCAACGCGTGGTTGCAGAAGATGCAGGTCGAGTACATTGCAGGCGGTTTGTCGGACGGATGGGTGACGAAGCGTCACCGTCCGTTTCCCGGAATATGAGTCCGGCGTGGGCTCGAAACGAGCACGTCGGTGTCCCGTTAATCAACTCGTAATGAAGGGTCGGAATGCTCCTGACGCTATTCACCTTTGGGCTTTTGCAGCAGGCCACGTTCCAGGGGGCGACCACGCCGCCTTCGGGCGACACCATCGGCTATTGGCAGCAGGGAATCCATTATCGCATCGTGGCAACCCTGGATGAGGAGCATGGTAAGCTCGCCGCGGAAGGGACGCTGACGTATGTGAACCACTCGCCGGACACGCTCCGCGAGATGTACTTCCATCAGTACCTCAATGCGTTCCGGCCGGGCTCGAAGTGGAGCGCGCGCGACGAGAAGGAGAACCGCGTCCGCTTTCAGGATCTCGCGGAGCCGAATTACGGGTATGAGCGCTTCCGGCAGGCGCCCGTCGTCGGCGGCGTTCCGGTGATCGTGGACTACCCGGGATCGCCGGACAGCACCGTCGTGCACTTCAAGCTGCCGAAGGGTTTGGCTCCGGGCGATTCCATCGACATCCGCTTCGCCTGGGATGCCCGTCCGTCGACCGTCACTCGGCGGCAGGGGCGGCGCGGCCGCACATACGACTTCGCCCAGTGGTATCCGAAGGTGGCGGTGTATGATCGCGCGGGATGGGAACCCAACGCGCTCGTGCCGGCAGGCGAGTTGTACGGCGAGTACGGGACCTACGACGTCACGATGATCGTCCGAGACGATCAGGTGCTCGCGTCCACCGGCGTGCCGGTCTCGGGCGATCCTGGTTGGGCTCGCGTATCGCGCAACGGACCGCCACGGATCGCGGCAGGAGCGTACGGTCCGTCGCCTGACGAGGCCACTCCGGCGCCGGCCGGATTCCGCGCCGTGCGATTCGTGGCGCGTAACGTCCACCAGTTCGCGTGGAGCGCGTCCCCTGACTACCGGTACGAGGGCGCGACCTACGTACGCCAAGTCCCGCGCACGCACTTCCCGACTTGGGATACCGTGTCCGTTCACGTGCTCTTCAAATCCGGCGACGATACGACGTGGGGCGGCGGCCGCGCCGTGGAACGAACCCTGGTTGCACTGCGCTGGCTCGAGTCGATCTACGGACCGTACGCGTATCCACAGATCACCAACGTGCACCGCCTCGATCCAGGCGGCACCGAGTTTCCGATGATGGTGATGGACGGATCGGCCAGTCAGGGGCTCATCCTGCACGAAGCCGGACACATCTTCACCTACGGCATTCTTGGCAACAACGAGTGGCGCTCCGGCTGGATGGATGAGGGGCTCACCGATTATCAGACGGATTGGGCTGAGAAGCTCACCCCACAAGAGAAAATCGGCGTGGCGCTGCCGCCGCCGCGATTGCCTGAAGGCTATCGCGTCGAGGCGGTGAGCATTCCCGGCAAAGACAGCACGAACCTCGACCAATGGAAGCTCGAGATCCTCGAACGCTCTCAGCCGATTGGAACCACCGCCGCAGATTTCAGCGAGTTCGGGATTTACAACGAGATGATCTACGGTCGCGCGAAGCTGATGTACGGGCAGCTCCGCGACGTGTTGGGCGACAGCACGTTCCGCGCGTTTCTGCACGAGTATTACGCGATGTGGGCGCTCAAGCACGTCGACGAACGCGCCATGAAGGCGTCGGCCGAGCGGGTGTACGGTCACGCGCTGAGTTGGTTCTTCGACCAGTGGGTCCATGGAACCGGGTTGATGGATTATTCGGTCGAAGGGCAATCGACCGAAGCGGCGAGTGGCGGCTACCGCACCAGTGTGCGGGTCGTGCGTCGCGGCGAGCTGCGCCATCCGATGGCGGTCGGTGTTCAGACGGCGTCGGGGTGGACGATCGGTCGCGCCGATCCGCTCGTCGACGATCAGATCGTCGTCGTCCAAACACGCGAGCAGCCGACGCACATCGAGCTCGATCCGTACCACGTCACATGGGATTGGGATTGGCGAAACAACAAGCCCACGGGCTATCTCGTCACACTCCCTGAGCCCAAAATTGCCTACAATTGGCCGTATCTCAGTCAGAGCGATCGCAGCCACACGTTGATTGCGCTCGCGCCCGCGCTCTGGATCAGTCAACCGCAGGGCGGAATCATCGGCGTCCGTGCCAAGACGAACTATCTGTCCGACGTCGACATTCACGACGGCGGCATCGGCTTCTCGACGCGGAACGCGAAGTCATCATTGACCGGCGCCCAGGCGAGCGATCTTTCGCGGCTGCAAGTCTGGGCGCGCGCCGAGAACATCTATCTGCCGTGGGTCGACTCGCGTCCGCTGATGGGTTGGGCGGGCGACGTGAACTACGTGGACGGGTTGTTCAAGGCGGGCATTTCAAAGAGCTGGGATTTGAGTCCTTTCATCCTGACGCCAGGCCCGAAGATCAACGCAAAGGCGTATGCGACGTTCTCCGTGCCGAGCGACTCGTTGACGCTCCCGGAACAGTGGTCGCCGTCGACGGTCACGGAGGTCGGCGGAACGGGGTCGTATCGGAG
The DNA here is from genome assembly GCA_025928335.1 of Gemmatimonadaceae bacterium. Classification (GTDB taxonomy): domain Bacteria; phylum Gemmatimonadota; class Gemmatimonadetes; order Gemmatimonadales; family Gemmatimonadaceae; genus JAQBQB01. The sequence goes on along the minus strand of JAICJQ010000013.1, from coordinate 35,803 downwards.
CACAATTCGGGCGGACAGCGAATACGTCGATGCGAAAGGTTCGTTGGGACTTGGATTGGCGGCGAGCGGGCTGGCGTCGCGAACCGAGCACACGCGAGGATATCTGCGCGCCGAGGGGTCGGTCGGCGCGGTGCGCAACCTGGGCGGGACCGCGACGCAGCTGCACGTCCGGCTGTTCGGCGGGCTGGCGCACAATGCGCCGCGCCAACGGTCGATCTTCGCGTCGTCGCAGGATCCGTTCGAGACTTTTCGCAACGATCTCTGGCGGGCACGCGGCGCGCTCTTCAAGCGCGAGGGTTTCAACTATCTCCCGCTCGGCGGGGCGGCGCTCCGCGGCTTCAAGACGGACATTGCCCTGGACGGTGTCGTCGCGACGAACGTCGAGGTCGTTCAGCGGTTAGTCGACGTCCAAGGTCAATGGGGGCGCGGCTCGTTGTCGCTGAGCGCGTTTGGCGACGCCGGCAACGGCACCTCGAGATACACCGTCCTGCAAGACAATTCTTCGTTCGCCGATGCCGGCGCGGGACTCGTCGCGCGTGGCCGCATCTATGATCGTCCCGTGTACATTCGGCTCGACGCGCCCGTCTTCGTGAACCACAGCGGACTCGCCGGTGGCACGGGGCTCGGTGGCCGCGGATCGATCGCCCGCCGATGGACGATCACGGTCGGAGATCTCTGGCCCTAGCGAGACCGGCTCAGGTTTTCTTTTCGCGGTCGGACCAGAGGATGGCAAGCACCATCCAGATACCGATCGCGCCGGCGAGGACAAATCCCCAGGTCGCGAGCGCTCGGCGATACGGAATGAGCATCGCGCTGGCGACGAGCAGTCCAGCCAGCACGAGCCCGGAGAAGATGCGATTGGCGACTTTTTGCAGCGCTTGAATGATCAGCGTCAGCTGCGGGACGTCGATACGCGTGCTGAACTCATTGCTCGCCATGCGCGACGTGATGATGTCGAGCCGGTGCGGCAGCGCCATCAACAGATCGCTGCCCTCGGTGGCCAGCTGATACAGACGCCGCGGATTCAGATCGCGCTTCGCGCGATCGGCGGCGATCTGGTTGCCGAATTCGCGAATCGTCGGGATGGGACTATACACCGGGTCGATCGACGCAGTGACATTCCCGAGGTTGAAGAGCGCTTTCGCGAGGAGCGTGAGCTCGCCGGGAAGACGGAGGCCGCGCTGGAAGGAGATGTTGATCAAGTCGTACAGCACTTTCCCGGTGTCGAGGTCCCCGACGCTGATGTCATACGTGCGAGCCATGAGCGCGGCGATCTCTCGGACGTATCCCTCACGCTCGAAGCCGGGGAGCTCGGTGCCGACCTCGATCAGCGTCTCCGCGGCGTCGTCGCCGCGGTTATCGGCGAGGTCGAGCAGCAGACGCACGATTTGTTCGCGAAGGGTGGCTGACAGGCGTGCCGTCATGCCGAAGTCGATCAGCGCGAGCTTGACGTCGACGTCTGCCGGCTGAGGCGCAGCCTGGCGCTGGGCGTCGTTCTCGATGCGCGCGAGCGGCGTTGCGGCGGGACGCTGAACCGAACGCCGATCGGCCGCCTTCACCTCGGACGGCGTCGGTGGATTCGTCTCGTCCGGCATGAGGACGAACACGTTGCCCGGGTGCGGATCGGCGTGGAAGTGGCCGTCGATCGTGATCTGCTTGAGGTACGCCCGGGTGAGATCGTCGGCGACCGGATGAAAGTCGTGCTCGATGCGAGCGAGCGGCGAGATGGAGTCCAGCTTCTGGCCGCGAATGCGCTCGGTCGTGAGCACGCGCTCGGTGGTATACGCCTCGATGACGCGGGGAACGAGGATGCGCGGGAATTCGGCGAGTGAACGGCGGAACGTCGCCGCGTTGCGCGCTTCGATGCGATAATCCAATTCATCCGTGAGGGCACGCTCGAGCTGCTGAACGATCCCGACCATGTCGATTCGTGCGCCGGCTTTTGTGTGCTCGGACAAAAAGCTCGCGAGATCGTGGAAGAACGCGAGGTCGTCGGAGAGCTGATTGCGAATATTCGGACGCTGGACCTTCACCACGACGGGGCGTCCTTCGCGCAGCTCCGCAGCGTGGACCTGACCGAGGCTTGCGGTGCCGAGCGGTTCCTCGTCGAACACGGCGAACAGTTTGCTCAGCCGCGCACCGAGCTCCTCTTCGATGACCTGCACGACTTCCGGGGTCGGGATGGGGTCGACGTCGTCTTGAAGCTTTTCGAGCTCCTTGATGTAGGATTCGGGAAGAAGGTCAGGCCGCGTCGAGAGGACCTGGCCGAGCTTGATGAATGCGGGGCCTAGCTCGACCAGCCGCTTCCGGAAGGCGGCCGCCTGTTGCGGAGTGCCGCTGAAGTCTTCCCCCGGTTCCGGCTCATGGGGCAGGCCGGCGAGCCCCTGTTTCTTGGCGAAGTCGGCCAACCCGTACCGGGTAAACAGTCCGATCATCGCCGTAAAGCGGGGAATATGCCGTGGAGCCAGTATCATTGGCCGGCTGGAGAGCAGGGAGCATGCCGGACAGAACCGAAGGGAGCGCGCCAAAGTGGCGGGCTAAGCGTTCTACCATTCGCAAACGTCCGGGTTTTTATTTGTCGGACCACCTCCAATCCCGGAAGCGATGAGCGGACGCGCGACGATCAAGACCGTGCCCAAGCCGTGGGGGCACGAGACCATTTGGGCGCACACCGACGCGTATGTGGGGAAAATCCTTCACATCAAGGCGAGTCAGGCGCTGTCGGTCCAATATCACAACGTGAAAGACGAGACGGTCTACCTCCTCTCGGGGCAGCTCATCTACCGGATTTGGGAAAACGACCAGCCGAAGGACGTGGACCTCAAGATCGGCGAGGCATTCCGGATCACTCCGGGCACGATTCACCAGATGGAAGCGGTGACGGACTGCGATATTCTCGAAGTCTCGACGCCGCACCTCGACGACGTAGTGCGGTTGCAAGACCGCTACGGCCGCGAAGGCACGAGCGCCCCGTGAAGGTCATCATTCCGCTGGCCGGCAAAGGGACGCGGCTCCGCCCGCATACCCACATCACGCCGAAGCCGATGCTCAAGATCGCCGGCAAACCGGTGATCGATTACGTGATGGAAGACTTGCAGCGGCTCGGGAGCGTTGAGCAGGTCATTTATATCACCGGCCACTTGAAGGAGAAGGTCGAGCAGTACGCCCGCACGAAGTATCCGTTCGACGCGGTGTTCATCGAGCAGAAAGTCCAGGACGGAACTGCCGGCGCCGTCGCGCTGGCTCGCGAGTACGTCGATCAGCCGGTGTTCATCATCTTCGTCGACACGATTTTCGACGCGGACTTGTCGGTGGTGAACCGGACGGACGCTGACGGCATCATTTGGGTGAAGACCGTTGACGACTACCAGCGGTTCGGCGTCGTGGTGACGGACAACGACGGCAACATGACCAAGATCGTCGAGAAGCCGTCGACGCCGATCTCAAAGCGGGCCAACATCGGGTTGTACTACATCCGGAATTGGAAGTTGTTGTACGAGGGAATCGATTGGACGCTGAAGCAGCCGAAGAACAAGGGCGAGTACTATCTCACTGACGCCTTCCAGTACATGATCGATCGCGGCGCGAAGATCAAAGTGATCGACGTGCAAGGGTGGTATGACGCGGGGGAGCAGGGAACGTTACTCGAAACAAACCGCATCATGCTGGAGAAGGGCCGCGCGCGTCGTCCGTCATCGCTGCCGCCGAATGTCCGGGTCATCGATCCCGTGTACATCGAAGACAACGTCGTGCTGGCCGACGCGACGATCGGGCCGAACGTGGCGATCGGGGCGGGCAGCCGCCTCGAGGGCTCGGAGCTGCGAGACACCATTGTCGGGAACGACTCGACGGTGACGAACTCGAAGCTCAACGACTCGATGATCGGTGATTCGGCGGTGGTCGAGGGCGTACGTGGCCAGATCAACGTGAGCGACCACTCGGTCGTGAGGGTGCGCGCGTAGCGCGGCTCTCGTGATTTCCGCCCGAGGTCTCACCAAATTGTACGGCGACTTCACCGCCGTGCGCGATGTGACGTTCGACGTTGCGCCGGGAGAGATCCTCGGGCTCGTCGGGCCGAACGGCGCCGGCAAGACCACGTCGCTCCGCTGTCTCGCCGGAATCATCACGCCGACCGACGGTACCATCGCGATCGCCGGTCACACGATGGACGACGATCCGATCTCGGCCAAGCGAGCGCTCGCGTTCATCCCCGACGAGCCGCACCTGTTCGAGTATCTGTCGGTCGAAGAGCATCTGCGCTTCATCGCGCGCATGTACGGCGTTCCGGACGTCGAAGCGCGCTTGCCGGTGCTCCTTCAGGAGATGGAACTGAGTGACAAGGGCCTGTCGTTGCCCGGCGAATTGTCGCGCGGCATGCGGCAGAAGCTGGCGATCGCCTGCGGACTGCTGCATGACCCTTCGGCGCTCATCCTCGACGAGCCATTGACGGGACTCGATCCCGCCGGAATGCGGCGCATGCGCGCGACGATCGCGGCGCGAGCCACGCGCGGCGCGGCGGTGATTCTCAGCTCGCACCTGCTCAATCTGGTCGAAGAGCTGTGCTCGAAGCTGCTTGTTCTACGACAGGGTGCGTGCGTCGCGTACGGAACGTTGGACGAGATCATCGGCGCGCATCCGGAGTTGAGCGGCTTGTCGTTGGAAGACGTCTTTCTCGCGTTGACGGGCGAAGCCGGCCAAGCGTCGTGAACGCGCTCCTGTACCTCAGCTGGACGAGCGCGCGGAACCGCTTTCTGTCTGCCTTCCGCCGCGTGCGCAGCCCGCGCTACGCCGCGGCGCTCATCGTCGGTTCGCTCTACATCTGGTCGTTTCTATTCCGATCGCCGAATCGCGGCGCGACGGCGGACTTTCTCCTGGGCCGGCCGAGCGAGACGCTGATCACGCTCTTGATGGTCCTGACGCTGGCCGGAGCCTGGGTATTTGGCGCGGACGTTACCGCGTTGGCCTTCAGTCAGGCCGAAGTGTCGATGCTGTTTCCCGCGCCGCTGTCGCGTCGGCAGCTCATTGGCCTGAAGTTGTTCCGCGCGCAAGTCGCCGTGTTGATCAACACCCTGATTTGGGTCTTCGTGCTTCGGCGGGGCGGAAACTTGCTCCCGTCGCCCCTTCGAGCGTTCAGCCTTTGGATTCTGTTCTCGACACTCAATCTCCACCGGCTCGGCGCCGCGCTCGTGCAGGCGGCCTGGAAGCAGCACGGCCGCATCGGGGTGCGTCGCAACCGCTATTCCATCGCCGCGTTCGCGTTCATCGGCCTGTTCATCGTCGCCGGATTGGTCGTGCACCGGTCGAGCTACCTCGGTCGCGGTATCGGCGAATTTTTCACGGGCTTGAGCGATGTGCTCGGGTCGTCGCCGGCGACGATCGGTTTGTATCCGTTTCATCTCATCGTCGCGCCGACTTTCGCGCGATCGATCGCCGCGTGGCGAGTGGCGATCCTGCCGGCCCTCGGCATGTTCCTGCTGCACGCGCTGTGGGTGATGCGAACCGACGCGGCCTTCGAGGACGCGGCGATCGAGGCGTCCGCCGAGCGCGCGCGACGGATCGACGCCTTCCGGGGACGCCGATCGTTCGGAACGATCACCGGGCCGAAGGCCGGGCGGACGTCGCTCCGTCTCGCAGCGAAGGGTCATCCGGCGCTAGCAATCCTCTGGAAGAACATGCTCTGCTTGCGACGAACGGTGCAGCTCAGACTGTTCATCGGACCGTTGGCCATGGCGATCGCCTTCGGCGCGGCGGTGGCGAGCGCCGGCGGTGATACAGCGGGATTCGTCTCAGTGACCGCCGCGACGTTCGCGGTGATGATGATCGTGTTCGGAGGACGTTTGATCCGGAACGATTTGCGGCATGACATGTTGCACCTGCCGATGCTGAAGTCCCTGCCGGTGGCGGCCAGCCACATCGTCTTCGCCGAAGTCGCGTCAGCCGCACTCCCGATGGCGGCGCTTCAGTTCGTGCTGGTGGTGATCTCGTACTTCGGCAGTCTGTTCGCGGCGCGTCAGCCGATCCCGGGGTCAATTCGCCTCGCGGTCGTCGTCGCGTCGCCCATCGCCGTGCTGGCGCTCAACGGCGCGTTGATCACGGTGCAGAACGGGATGGCGGTTCTCTTTCCCGCGTGGGTACGACTTGGCTCCGGTGTGAGCACCGGGGTGGAGGCGCTCGGGCAGAACGTGTTGGCGATGATGGCGAATCTCGTCACGCTCGGCATCGCACTCATTCCGCCGATGATCGTCGCCTATACCTCGGTGCTGTTTCTCGACGCGTCGCGCGGCCTGAGCCTCGCGTTCGTGCTCGTCGTCGCCTCGCTCGTGCTCACGATCGAGACCTACGCGGCGATGCGTTTCCTCGGACGAGCGTTGAACCGCGTCGAGCCACTACAGACTCTTTGACCGTCGGCCGGATTTACGCGCCGAGGCCCGCGGCGGAAATGACAATGGTGAGGGCGCGCGCGACGCCAACGGTTCCATGAACGTTATCGAACCATTCGCTGTGCGTGTGCGCGTCCCCGCCGCGACCGCCCGCGCCAATGGCGATTGCCGGAATACCGCGGCTGATCGGGATGTTGGCGTCGGTGGACGCGAGGGCGAGGTCGGGCTCGCGTCCGACGAGGCGCGTCGCGTCGATCGCTGACTGAACGAGATCGTGCTCGACGGGGGTCTCGCCACAGGGACGCGAGCCGATGGCGTCGGTGCGAGCGATCAGCGGTGGCGTCCCGGCCGCCCGGCGTGCGTTCTCATCGTCCGCGGCGCCGTCGGCGACGCGCCGAATCGTGCGCTCGAGCTCCTCGAGTTGGGCTCGCGACGATGAACGCGCGTCGATCTCGAGCCAAGCGGACGCGGGGATCGAGTTCACGGACAATCCGCCGCCGATCCGTCCGACGGACAGCGTCGTGCGCGGCGAAAGCGGCAGGCGAAGGTTGGCCAATCGGGTAGCCGCGCCGGCGGCGGCGTGCACGGCGTTCACCACGCCGAACGCGGCCCAGGAATGGCCGCCCGGTCCGGTGAATACGACGCGGAAGCGACGCGAGCCGAGGGCACGGTGAATGATCCGCTCGTCGCCGGCGCCGTCGAGTGCGATCGCCGCGTATGCGGTTCCACCGCGCGATGCGAAATAGTGCTTCGCGCCGCGTAAGTCGCCGTTCCCCTCTTCGCCCGTCGTGGCGACGAATTCAACCGGGCGACGCGTGCGAAGACGGGCGCCGTCGATCTCGGCCGCCAGAGCGAGCATGACGGCGATGCCACGGCCGTTGTCATTGATCCCAGGTCCGATGAGGCGCTCGCCGTCCCGCTTGACCGACAGGTCGGTCGCGCGAGGGAAAACCGTATCGAGATGCGCGCAGATCACGACGGGCGGCTCGTCGTCGATGCCCGACCGTCGGCCGATCACGTTGCCCACGTCGTCGGTATGAATATCCGAAAGCCCACAATCGCGAAACCGGCGTGCGACCCAACCGCCGCGTTCGTGCTCCTCACCGGTCGGCGCGGCAATCTGCGCGATCGTGATCTGAGAGCGAACGATCGCGTCGTCGCGCGCCGCGAGCCGTGCGCGGGCGGGCGCGAGTCGGCGATGAACGGCCGAAGTGTCAGGCGGGGAGGGCGCCCGAATCGTCATGGCTAACAAGTGGCCAGAACGACGATGCGACGCAAGTGGTAGATTCGATGATTCATGCGTCCGACCTCGACCCCCGGCGACGACACCGACCCGGACCATTCATCGCGCCGACTCGGGCGCAACGTCTATGCGCTTGCCGCGGTGAGCTTCTTCACCGACGTGTCGAGCGAGATGATCTATCCGCTGCTGCCCTTCTTTCTGACGACGGTCCTCGGCGCGAATCCGGGGTTCATCGGTGTGATCGAGGGCGCCGCGGAATCGACGGCGGCACTTCTCAAGCTGGTGAGCGGTTGGTGGTCCGACCGGGTCAAACGGCGCAAGCCGCTGATCGTGGCCGGGTACGTGTTGGCGTCGGCGATGCGGCCACTCGTCGCCATCGCGCAAACGGCGACGCAGGTCCTGTTGATTCGCGTCAGCGATCGCGTGGGCAAGGGAATTCGCAATTCGCCGCGCGACGCACTGGTGGCGGATTCCGTGCATCCGAGCATGCGCGGCCGGGCGTTCGGCTTGCGCAGCGCAGCCGACAACGCCGGGGCTCTGCTCGGACCGCTGATCGCGTTCGGTCTCATTTCGACGCTTCACCTGTCGCTGCGCTCAGTCTTTTGGCTCGCGGTGATCCCCGGAGCGCTCGCCGTGCTGACGGCGATTTTCGGAGTCGTGGAGGTCGCCAAGCACGCCGCCGCCGCGAAGGCACAACCGACGCTGCACGGCGCCAAGAACATGGGCGGGACGTTCTGGACGTTTCTCGTCATCGTGTTCGTCTTCACCCTCGGCAACTCGACCGACGCATTCCTGCTCTTGCGCGCGCGCCAGCTTGGGGTGGCGGTTGCGCTGGCGCCAATTCTGTGGGCGCTCCTCAACGGAGTGAAGAGCATCTCGAACATCCCCGGGGGCGTCTTGTCGGACCGCATCGGACGGCGACCGACGCTGATCGCTGGTTGGCTCGTCTACGCCCTCGTGTATTTCCTCTTTTCGCGCGCCACCGCGGCGTGGCAGGCATGGGCGTTGTTCGCCGCCTACGGGATTTTCTTCGGCCTGACCGAAGGCGCCGAGCTTGCACTGATCGCCGACGTCGTACCAAAAGAGCGGCGAGGAATCGCGTACGGTTGGTATTACCTGGCGATCGGCATCGGCGCGCTGCCGGCCTCGATCATGTTCGGTGCGCTCTGGGACCGCTTCGGTTCCGGCGTCGCATTCATGTTTGGCGCGGCATTGGCCCTGGTCGCCGCACTGGCGCTTACCGCTGCCGCACGCCTGACGAACCGGCCTTCTTGAGCTCCTCGTACGTCGCGGTGACGCGTGGGGCGAGGAAGAAGTTCGTGAACGCGATGTTGAGCCATTTGTCCGATCCGGCGATCGCGTCGACGTTCGCGCGGCCCGACGTCGCGACGTCGTAGCGAGGCGAGAGCCGGCGTGAAGCTCCGAAGGGACGCGGAGCTTCAACGAGTACACCTGCACGAGAGCGCGGTAACCTGAGAAGCACGCGAGCGGGACGTGCACGGTCAGGGCGGCAATCATAAACCAACGAGCCGCCCGCATGGCGGGCGGCTCGCGGTGGAATTCTTTCACTCCGCGCGTCACGGCGCGTTAACAGCAGCGCGACCCGGGTCGGCTGTACTTGTCGACCAGGCGCTGCTGGATGAACTCCTCGCGGGTCATCAGCGCGCATCCCGGGTGGTGCGTCCGGGTATGCGCCACGTAGCGGTCATAGTCGGGAACGCCGATGATCCGGCGGACGACGTCCGCCACTCGCGAGATGCGGTGGCGTGTTTCCAAGAGAATCTCGCGTGATGTCATAGGAACGATCCTCGCGAAAGGTTCAATCGCCAGCGACCGGAACGGCCTCGAATGGGACTTCCGACGAGACGACGGGCTTGGTCCCACGCAGACATGCCGCCCATTCTCGCAAGCTCGCAGCAAGAATCACGACGACCGAGACCATGAAGAATATGGTCACCGCGGCGTCGAGGTAGTCATTGAAGATCATGCGCCGCGCGTCCGCCACCGTCTTGATAGCGGCCGGCAGAGCGCCGCTCGCGACCTGACCCTCGATAACCTTTGCATGGGCGAGGAAGCCGAGCTTGGCTTCGGGCGAGAAGAGCTTCTCCCACCCGGCGCTCATCGTCACGATCGTCAGCCAGATGAGCGGCATGATCGTGATGTACGAGTACTTGGCCTTGCCCATCTTGATGAACACGGTCGTGCCGACGCACAGCGCGACAGTTGCCAGCAGCTGGTTGGAAATTCCGAAGAGCGGCCAGAGCGAATTGATTCCGCCGAGGGGATCGAGAACTCCCTGATACAGGAAGTGTCCCCACATCGCGACGATCAACGCGCTCGAGAGCACGACCGCCGGATACCACGACACCCGGCCGAAAGGCTCCCAAACGTGGCGGCCGAGATCCTGTAACATGAACCGGCCGACCCGTGTGCCGGCGTCGAGGGTCGTGAGAATGAACAGCGCCTCGAACATGATCGCGAAGTGGTACCAGAGCGCGAGCGCCGTGCCCCCACCGAGCGCGTTCGAGAAGATTTGCGCCATGCCGAGTGCGAGACTCGGGGCGCCGCCGGTACGCGAAAGCAGCGTCTGCTCACCGACCTGGCGCGCGAGCGCTTCCATGTCGGCGGGGTTCAACGTGAATCCGGCCGTCCGCGCCCATTCGGCGGCGCTGGCCGCCGTCGTGCCGATCACGCCCGCCGGTGCGTTGATGGCGAAGAAGACGCCGGGGGTCAGCGCGCAGGCGGCGATGAGCGCCATCACCGCGACGAACGACTCCATGAGCATGCTGCCGTAGCCGATCATCCGCGCGTCTGGCTCACTGTCGAGCATCTTCGGCGTGGTGCCGGACGACACGAGCGCGTGGAAGCCAGAGATCGCGCCGCAGGCGATCGTGATGAAGGCGAACGGAAATACTTTGCCGGCGAAGACCGGTCCCGAGCCGTCGGTGAACTGCGTCAACGCCGGCATGTGGAGGGGCGGCAGCGTGACGATGATGCCGATGGCCAGGGCGGCGACGACGCCGATCTTCACAAACGCTGAGAGATAGTCGCGCGGCGCGAGCAGGAACCACACGGGGAGCACCGAGGCCAAGAAGCTGTAGACCATCACCGCGATCGCCACCGAGATGCCGCTCATGGTGAACGTGGCGGCGAGGCTTGGCTGCTCGGCGACCCAGCGGCCGGCGTACAACGCGCCGATGATGAGGACGATGCCGATTGCGCTCGCTTCGAGCACGCGGCCGGGGCGAATCCAGCGGAGATAGATGCCCATCAGCATGGCGATGGGAATCGTCAAGCCAATGGTCACGATGCCCCACGGGCTGGACTTGAGCGCGTTGACGACCACGAGCGCCAACACCGCGAGCAGCACGATCATGATGCCGAGGATGGCCACAAGCGCGGTCATGCCGGCGATGGGTCCGATCTCTTCGCGCGCCATCTGGCCGAGCGATTTGCCGTTCCGGCGCACCGAGGCGGCGAGAATCACGAAATCCTGGACGGCGCCGCCGAGGGCCACACCGACGACGATCCAGATGATGCCGGGGAGGTAGCCGAACTGGGCCGCCAACGTTGGACCGACGAGTGGGCCTGGGCCGGCGATCGCCGCGAAGTGGTGGCCGAAGACGATCCACCGATTCGTCGGAACGAAATCACGGCCGTCGTCCAGTCGAACGGCCGGTGTGGCCCGTTTCGCGTCGAGGGCGAAGACCTTCGCCGCGATGATCTTGCTGTAGAACCGGTACGCGATGGCGTAGCTGCAGACCGCCGCCGTGAGCAACCACGCGGCGCTGATGGTCTCGCCGCGACTGAGCGCGAGGCGCGCGAACGCGCCGGCAGCGGCCAGGGCGACGAGCAGCCAAACGCCCGCGCGCAACACCTTCGACATGAGGGCTCCGTAGAGTGTGCGGACGGGGTCAAATTGCGCCGCGGGGGAAGCGACAACAAGGGCCGATGAGCTTATTTTCCGCCCATGCCGCACATCCGGTTGCATCTCGTCGCCTGGGCCTTCGTCGGGGTCGCGGCGTGCAGGTCATCGCCGCCGAAAGCTCCTGCGCCGTCGGAACATGCGTTGGCGGGTCTGGCTGCCCAACATCTGGCGGTCTTGCCGACGTATTCGGTAAAGCTGGCCGGCACCAGCGGGCCGCTCGACATGAAGCCGGTCGAGTTCGAGCGCACGCTCGACGCGGACATTCCGTCCGCGTTCGAGGACCGAGGGATCAAGAAGGCGTGGCTGTTCCCGCCCGATCTCCGAACATCCTATCGGCGAAACTCGAGCTACGCCGCCGATCCGGACAATTTCGCGCTCGAGCCGCTCCGCTCGCCGATGCTCGCCATCGATCAACGACTTCCCGAGCCGCTCGCGTCGCAGGTCCGAACGCTCGTCGCCCTGCACGACGATACCCGGCTCGTTCTCGTGCCGGTCGAGCTGAAGCTCGAGCCGGTGCCCGGCCAGACCGGGCCCGGCGGTCGCGGCGTCCTGCGCGTCGTGCTACTCGACGCGCGGCTCTCCAACGTGCGTTGGATCGGCGACATCACGAGTGATCCGGCGCCGACGTTCGGCGCCGCCATTACCGCGAGTGTCGCGGCGAAGCTTGCCGCTGCCGTCGCTCCATAATGACACGTCAGACATGACAACTCAGGTTACCCTCATCCCGGGCGATGGTATCGGCCCGTCGATCAGCAATGCCACCGTGCGGCTTCTCGCCGCGGCGGGTGCAGACATAGAATGGGATTCCCAGGTCGCGGGCATGGCCGGCGTCGCGCGCTTCGGCGATCCGATTCCCGACGCGACGCTCGATTCGATCAAGCGCACGAAGCTCGCGCTCAAAGGCCCGCTCGAGACGCCGGTTGGTGAAGGCTACCGGTCGATCAATGTGGCGCTGCGAAAAACGTTCGACCTCTACGCGAACGTCCGGCCGGCGTACTCCATCCTGCCCGGCGGGCGATACGAGAATCTCGACCTGGTGCTGATCCGCGAGAACACCGAGGGGCTCTACGTCGGCGTCGAGCACTACATCCGGGTCGGTGACGACCCGCGCGCGGCCGCCGAGTCGATGGCGATCATCACACGCGCTGGTTCGGAGCGAATCGTGCGGTACGCGTTCGAGTACGCCGTGAAGCACGGTCGGAAAAAAGTCACGCTCGTCCACAAGGCGAACATTCTCAAGTTCTCCCAGGGATTGTTTCTCGACACCGGCCGCATGGTCGCGCGCGACTACGCGGGATCGATCGAATTCGAGGAGCGCATCGTCGACGCGATGGCGATGAACCTCGTGCTGCATCCCGAACGGTTCGACGTCATCTGCACGACGAACCTGTTCGGAGACATCCTGTCCGATCAGATCTCGGGACTCGTCGGCGGGCTGGGGCTCGCGCCCGGTGCGAACATCGGCGCGAACGGCGCGATCTTCGAGGCGGTCCACGGGACTGCGCCCGACATTGCGGGCAAGGGAGTCGCCAACCCCGGCGCCCTGATGCTCGCCGCGTGCATGCTCCTGGATCACATCGGCCAGACGGAACGTGCCAAACGCGTTCGCCGCGCGCTCGAGCAGACCATCCGTGAGGGGAAGACGGTGACGCGCGATCTCGGCGGGAACGCGTCAACCGAAGAATTCACCGACGGGATCATCGCCAAGCTGTGACCACGACGACGCTCTTCCATTGCTCCGATCTCCACTTCGGGCACCCTGCGGTGCCGGAGCAGTACGAAGCGATCGAAGCGTTGATTCAAGAGCGAAAGTATGACGTCGTCGCGATCTCGGGTGACGTCTCACAGCGCGCCCGCGCCGGCGAGTTTCAGCGGGCCCGCGAGTTCATCCGCCAAGCGGAGAAGATCAGCCACACGATCGTCGTGCCCGGCAACCACGATGTCGCGTGGTGGCTCGCGCCAATGGGCTTCGGCGACCGGAGCAAGATGTTCGCGAAATATCGCGAGTACATCAGCCAGGACCTCGAGCCGGTGCTGCGTGTATCCGGGGCAACGTTCGTCGGCCTCAACACGTCGCAGGGCGTCAGCCGGCACACGCTTACCTGGAACATGCGCGACATCTCGATCATCGGACATCTCACGCGCGGCCAGATCGAGCGCGCGAAGGCTGAGTTCGAGCGGTCGCGCGCCGGCGACGCGCGCGTCATCGTTATGCACCACAACCCGGTGAAGGGCGAGTTGTCGCAGCGACACGGGCTCAAGCAAACCCAACGGATTCTCGGCGCTTTCGCGGAGATGGGTGTTGACCTGGTGCTCTGCGGTCACGACCATCAGGAGGCAGTGCACTACATCGAACACACGAAACGGGGCACGATCATCTCGACGTCGGGGACGATCAGCAATCGCTCCCGCGGTGGCCGTCCGTCCTCGGTCAACAGCATCCGCATCACCGAGAAAGACATTGAGGTGTCGACCTTGGTGTGGTCGAACGACGAACGCACGTTCGTTGCCGGACCGGTGAAATGCTTTGCACGCTGACCTCGATCTTCAGGCGTCGGCGCGATCCGTCACAGCTCGCGCTCGAGTTCGACGCGCCCGCGGTTCCCGCCGATGCGGTCGAGCTGCTCGTGCGGCTTCGCACGCTGGGGCTTCGACGCATCGATTGTTGTCGCCTCACCCGCAATCGCAACGTGATGGTGAGCTTTCACCGCAAGGTGCTTCGGGTTCACGAGGGCTACCTCGCGGCGCCCGTCGACGTGCATGAGGCGATTGTCCGGTTCATCGAGGGGCGCACTCGCGCCGAGCGTCGAGCGGCAAGAAACAGGATCGTGTCGTTCAGGGTGGAGACCCCACCGCCGATGCGCCGACGCGAACAGACGCATCCCGACGATGAGCGATTGTCCATCGAGCTCGGGGAGTGGCACGCGCGGTTCAGTGCCGAGCATTTCGGCGGCACGCTCAAGGAGGTGCCGGTACGCGTCTCGCGCCGGATGAAGAGCCGGCTCGGCCACTATAGCGCCGCGACCGAGCGCGACGGCGCCGAAATCGCGATCTCGCGGCGACACTTGCGCCGCCACGGCTGGCACGAAGCCCTCCAAACCCTGCTGCACGAGATGGTTCACCAGTGGCAGGACGAGAATGGGCTGCCGATCGACCACGGGCGCCGCTTTCGCGCCAAGGCTCGCGAGGTCGGGATCGAGGCGTCGGCCAAACGGGCGATGATGCCCAGGCCGTCTTAAATTCCCCGCATGTTCGACTTCTACGACATCGATTCGCTCCTCTCCGAGGAGGAGCGCGCAGTGCGCGCCAGCGTGCGCGCGTTCGTCGACGAGCGCGTTTTGCCCATCATCGGCAAGTGCTACGTCGAAGGCCGCTTTCCGAAGGAGCTCGTTCCGGCGATGGCGGAGCTCGGCGTCTTCGGCGCCAACTTGCCCGAAGAGTACGGCTGCGCTGGACTCAACAACGTCGCCTACGGCCTGATCATGCAGGAGCTCGAGCGCGGCGACTCCGGCGTTCGCTCCTTCGCTTCGGTCCAGGGGGCGCTCGCCATGTACCCGATCTACGCCTTCGGAAGTGAGGAGCAGCGCAAGCGTTATCTGCCGAAGATGGCGGCCGGCGAGATCATCGGCTGCTTCGGGTTGACCGAACCGGACTACGGCTCGAATCCGTCGGGCATGATCACGATGGCGCGCGAACAGGCCGACGGCAGTTGGGTGTTGAACGGCGGCAAGATGTGGATCACCAACGGGTCCACGGCGAACATCGCTGTTGTGTGGGCCAAGACAAACGGCGACAAAAGCGATTCGTCGATTCGCGGCTTTGTCGTCCCGACGGACACGCCCGGGTTCCAGGCGCGCGACCAGAAGGGAAAGCTCTCGCTCCGCGCGAGCGATACGAGCGAGTTGGTTTTCCAGGACGTCGTGCTGCCGGTAGACGCCATCCTACCGAAATCGGGTGGACTCAAGAGCCCGCTGATGTGCCTTACGCAAGCCCGATACGGCATCTCTTGGGGCGCGATCGGCGCGGCGATAGCATGCTTCGAGGAAGCCGTCGCCTACGCCAAGAATCGCGTCATGTTCGATCGGCCGATCGGCGGTTTTCAGATTCAGCAAGAGCGACTCGCGGAAATGCTCACCGAGATCGTGAAAGGTCAGCTGCTCTCGCTACACCTCGGGCGAATGAAAGACCTGGGGACGTTCACGCCGCAGCAGGTATCGCTCGCCAAACGCAACAACGTCAGCATTGCGACTGATATCGCCCGCGAGGCGCGCCGCTTACTCGGCGCGAACGGCATCCTCGCCGAGTACGCGTCGATGCGGCACATGGAGAACCTCGAGAGCGTGTACACGTACGAGGGAACGCATGACGTTCATTCCTTGGTCTTGGGCCAGGCGATAACCGGCTTGAACGCGTTTCGCTAGCAGCCCTGAGTTCGACAGTAGCGCCTTTGGCGGCTACGATGATGTGCAAATTGAAGGGCCGCGAGAGGACGCGCGGGCTTGTCGATTGTCGGCATTTATGAAACTGTGACTTACACACCTGAATTGCCGTCCTGAAACGCTTATTATTCATTTTGTTGCCCGACGACCGAGCGCGTGATCGAAGTTGGTCAACCGGTCCCGCTTCGTATTGGATGGCTGGAGTACGACATGGTCGAGCGCGCCGGCTGCGGCACTTGGCGACGATCCTTGGCCGAGGCTTGGAGTTTGGAGCCTGCGGCGACTCCGATGCCACTTGGGATTCGATTCGACGTGCCGCGCTGACGGAGGCTCGCCGTCGAAGCGCGGCTTGGAACGCACAGGTACGCCACGAGGTTCTCTCGTCGGACGATCCGGCAACTCTCGGCGTTGAGGCGTGCCGAGATCCGTCGGACGCGGCGGCTTCCCGCGAAGAATTGCCCACGTGGATCGATAATTCTCTCGCCCTCCTTCGAACCGAGGAGCGAATTGCGCTCAAGCTTTTCCGTCATGGACGAGGTCAGCGACGCCGAGATTGCCCGGCAACTTTCCTGCGGCACGGCGACTGTACGAAAGCTGCGCGAGCGCGGAAGGCGGTCTCTGCGTAGGCTTGTCGACTCCGGGCGAGCGAAGCGCCCGCCGATAACGTTCTGACGGTCCGCCTACGCTCGTGCCCCAATGGAGGAGCGTAACCAAGACCGGCGTACTCGTCGGCGACGCCAATGCCAAGGCAAAAATAATCATATTTAGTGATCTTGAATGCCCGGACTCTCGACACGGTTGTTTCAGTCGCGCCGCATCCAACGTCGGGCCGCCGTGCCGAATTCGAGCAACGCCGCAAACTCGGCCAAGGAGTGTTTCTCACACAGGCGGACATCGAGAAGCGGAATCCCGTGTTTCTCTCGGATCTTTTCCGAACCCTGCCGTCCGTGGCAGTAGCCGGAACTGCGTTAACTCGTCGGCTAGGCTGTCCATTTCGCTTCTTCGTGGACGGCGTAGCATTGCCCACACCAAAAAATATGGATCAGGAACTCCCCTTACCTCAGGACATACTTGGTCTCGAGCTGTACGCATCTGCGGCAAATATTCCGCTTCAGTACAAGACTCCTCTAGGCGGTGACCCGTCGTTCGCTGGCGGAGGCTTCTGTGGTGTAATCCTTCTATGCACGAAGGACGGCCGAAACTGAAGGCCTGGCCGTCTCGAGGCCGGCGGTCGGGTCGGCTGTCGAGGCGTTGGCCTCCGGCGTTTTCGGCTACCGTCTCACGGCTACTCCGGCCGCCGCAACCCGAATTTTGCCGCAAACGGTTCACCGTGTTGAGGGTCCCGGCGTACTGTTTGGCATTTCGTTTCTTTGTGTACGCCTTCCTAGGCTTTCAAGCTATGACCAGTTTCGCCAGAAGTTGGGCGCGACGTCCAGCGCAGCAACCCCGATCGTTGGTCATCTCCGCGCGTGCGTCCAGTTTTGTTGTGGCGGGGGCCGGTTAGTTTCCTGATGGCCTCTCCTCGGAACTGGATCGTGAAGATCGCTGTTTGTCTTAAGAGAACACCTGACTCTGAATCCCGCTTCAGAATCGCCGCCAACGGCGCCGCGATCGACGAAACGGGCCTCAAGTTCGATATCGACGATTTCGCCAGCTACGCGGTGGAAGTCGCGCTACAGATCAATGAAAAGCAGGGGCCCGGTGAAACCGTGGCCTTTGCCGTAGGGCCGGACTCGGTGCAGGAGACGCTTCGCAAGGCGATGAGCATGGGCGTCGACCGCGCCATCCAGCTCAAGACCGACGCCACCACTTATGACGGGCTTGCGATCGCGAAAGCGCTGGCCGCGGAATTGAAGGCGGGTGGCTTCGACCTGATCCTCTTCGGCAAGCATGCGTTTGATACGTCGGGCGGAGTTGCCGGAACAGCGACGGCCGAACTGCTCGGCGTCGCGTGCGTGACGGCAGCGTCGAAGCTCGAGATCGCGAACGGGAAGGGCACGGCGCGACGCGAGCTCGAGGGCGTTGCGGAGATCGACGAGTTCTCGCTGCCCGCCGTGGTCACGATCGACGAAGGCATCGCGCGTCCACGCTACCCATCGCTCAAGGGCATCATGGCGGCCAAGAAGAAGCCGCTCGAGACGAAGCCGGCGCAGTTGGGACAGCCGCGAGTGACGGTGAAGAAGATGGAGTTGCCGCCGGATCGCCCACCCGGCCGCATCATCGGCGACGGTGTGGCCGCGGTCCCCGAGCTCGTCCGACTGCTCCGAACGGAAGCCAAGGTTCTCTGATCCGACATGCCGAATATTCTCGTTTTCGCCGAGACGCGCGGCTCCGCGCTCCGGAAAGTTGCGTTCGAAGCGATCAGTGCTGCGCGAGCACTCGTCGATGCAAACGGCGGCGGACAGGTTCACGCGCTCTGTGCCGTTCCGTCGGGTGGAGCGGCATTGGCCGGACAGCTCGGACAGCACGGCGCCGACGTGGTGGTCACGGTGGAACATCCGGGTTTCGCCAACTTTGCTCGCGAAGCCGTCGCGGCAACGCTCGCCGCTCGGGCGCAAGGCGGCGGATATCGCGCGGTGCTTCTTGGATTCTCGGCGCAAGGTCGAGACCTGGCGCCGCGGGTCGCAGCGAAGTTGGACGCGCCCATCGCGACGGACGTGACTGAGATCCGAATTGCTGTTGATGCCGTTGTCGTGAAACACCCGGTCTACGCGAACAAGGTCATTGCGACGCTCCAGCTCGACGGTCCGCTCGTCGTGCTGTCGACGCGTCCGGGCTCATTCGCCGCCGTCGAAGCGCCGCGCACCGCCACAGTCGAATCGGCCGCTCCGGCGAGCGACCCGTCGGGGGAAAAAGTCGTCGTGAAGGAGATGCAAGAAGGCGGGAAGGGAAAGATCGACCTCGGCGAAGCGCCGGTGATCGTTGCCGGCGGGCGCGGCCTCAAAGCGCCGGAGAACTTCAAGCTCGTCGAAGACCTCGCGGCGGCCTTTGGCAACGCGGCTGTCGGCGCGACACGCGCCGTGACCGATGAAGGTTGGCGCCCGCACAGCGATCAAATCGGCCAGACCGGCCGCCAGGTGAGTCCGCAATTGTACGTTGCCGTCGGTATCTCCGGCGCAATTCAACATCTCGCGGGCATGCGGAGCTCGAAGACCATCGTGGCGATCAACAAGGACAAGGAAGCGCCGATTTTCAAAGTCGCCGATTACGGTATCGTCGGTGACGTGATGGAGGTCGTGCCGGCGCTCACCCAAGCGGTGCGAGAGGCCAAGGCGCACAGCTGATGACGACGTCGAACGTCGTCTTCCTACTCATCGTCACCGCGGGCGCGGGTTTTTTCGCGCTCAACGTGCAGCGGCTCGTGCGCTATCTGCGGATCGGGCTGGCCGAGAATCGAACGAACGAACCCGGTGTGCGCGTCAAGAACGTGCTGAGCATCGGGATCGCGCAATCGAAAATCTTCCGCGATCATATCGCCGGTCCGATGCACGCGGCGATCTTCTGGGGATTCATCGTCCTCACCGCGGGAACGGTCGAGATCCTGATCCAGGGGGTCTTTAGCGACTTTTCATACGACGCCATCCTGCCGGAACCTGTCTATCGCTTCTACGCATTTTCCCAGGATGGCTTCGCCCTGCTCGTGCTCGGCGCGATCGGCTTCGCGCTCTACCGGCGATTGGTACTTCACCCGAGGCGGCTGGAAGGGGACAAACTCGAGCACACCGACGCGCTGATCATTCTGTCGTTGATCGGCGGGTTGATGCTGACGCTCCTTCTCACGAACGCATACGCGTACCTCGCCGGCTCGACGCTCGTCGGGCCGGAGAAGTTCGCGTCGCGTCTTACGGCGCAGATGCTCGGCCGCTCGGTCACGAGCCCCGGCTATTGGGCCGGCGTCTTCTGGTGGGGCCACGTCGTCATTCTGCTCATCTTCCTGAACTACTTGCCGTACTCGAAGCACCTCCACGTCATCACGTCGCTGATCAACGTGTTCTTCTCGAACACCAGCGGGCCGGGGCAGAAGGGTGTGATGCGCCCGATGGATCTCGAGGCGGACGTCGAACAGTTCGGGGCGTCGGACGTCGATCATCTGACGTGGAAGAACCTGCTCGACGGCTATTCGTGCACGGAGTGTGGTCGATGCACGGCGGCCTGTCCGGCGAACATCACCGGAAAGCCGCTGAGCCCGCGCAAGATCGTCATCAACACGCGCCAGCGGCTCATGGAAAAGGCGCCGCTCGCAACCGGTGACCGGATGGAGTTCATACATCCGCGACTGGTCCATGGCGAGGGCGGAGCCACCGGCGCCGAGACGGCGTCGCAGGTGCTCGGCGAGCGACTGCTCGACAACTACATCACCGAAGAGGAGCTCTGGGCGTGCACGAGTTGCCGGGCGTGCGTGCAGGAGTGCCCTGTCTCGATCGACCAGCTCGACATCATCAACCAGATGCGACGTTATCTGGTGCTGTCGGAGTCGCGGTTTCCCGAGGAAATCCAGCCGGCCTTCGAGTCGCTCGAGCGAAACGGTTCGCCGTGGGCGTTCAGCCCGGCCGACCGCGGTCGTTGGGCAGAGGGGATGGACATCCCGACAATGGCCGAAGCGATGGAGCGCGGCCAGCGGCCGGACATCCTGTTCTGGGTCGGCTGCATGGGGTCGTTCGACGATCGCGCCAAGAAGATCACCGTGGCGTTTGCGAGAATTCTCAAGGCGTGCGGGATCAACTTCGCGATCCTCGGCCAGGAAGAGCATTGTCACGGCGATCCGGCCCGCCGAATGGGCAACGAATATCTCTACCAGATGCTCGCCAAGGACACGATCGGCACGCTCGATCGGTACGACGTCAAAACGATCGTGACGAGCTGCCCGCACTGCTTCCACCAGATCGGCAACGAATTCCCGGATTTCGGCGGCAACTACGAGGTCATTCACCACTCGACGTTCATCGAGCGCCTCCTGGAGCAGAACCTCGTGCCGCTGCAAGGCGAAGACGGGAAGCGGCTGACCGTCGCGTACCACGACTCGTGCTACCTCGGCCGCTACAACGACATCTATGACGCTCCGCGCGCGACGCTCAAGCGCGCGCTTCCCGTTGTCGACATCGTCGAGCCGAAGCGGAGTCGCGACCGTGGATTATGTTGCGGCGCCGGCGGCGGGCGCATGTGGATGGAGGAGCGGCAGGGTAAGCGTATCAACGTCGAACGAACGGAAGAGTTGCTTGCGACCGGCGCCGACACGATTGCCGTTGCCTGCCCGTTCTGCATGACGATGATCAGCGACGGGGTCAAGGCTGCCGAATCCGATGTGCCGGTGCTCGACATCGCCGAGGTCGTCGCCGGGCAACTGGTCAGCTAGCGGCGCGCGATCTCGTAGATTGTGATCGTTTGACGCACCGGGCCGTCGGCGAACCGATGCTCGGTCGTCGACCGCAGAACGAGACCGCACGAATCGAGTGAACGGAGGAACTCCTCGCGGCCAACGCGGCCGGGATCGGCGAGGTAGGCCGTCCCGGATTCGCCCAGCAGCGCGCCGATCGCCGTGGCGACGAGCCCACCGTACTCGCGCTCGTACAACACATCCGAGGCGACGATCACGTCGAAGCGCGGCGGCTCGTCGGGAAGGTCACGCCAGTCGAGGAGCATTGCGTCGGGCGATTGGACGTCATTGAGCCACGCGTTGGCCCGCGCGAAGCGAAGCGCGTCCTCGTAGTAATCGGAAACCGTGACGCGAAAACCGCCGAGCGCCGCCGTTGTCGCGACGAGGCCGGCTCCGCAGCCAAGCTCGAGGAGCGTTCGGTTGCGCGCGTCGAACTCCACGAGGCGTGACGCGAGGATGCGCGACGACGGCCAGATCTCGGCCCAGTACGGCAACCGCTCGTCCCGCTCGAAATCGCGTTCGTCGATCAGATCTTCCGCGCTCTCGGGGTGCAGCAACACGATGTCGCGCCCGGCAACGTCGATGCGGGACCTGATCGTTCGAAAACGCCGCTCGAGTGATTTGACGAGACGATCGCCCGTCGGTTCGCTCACAGCTCGAGCTGGACCGCCGACAACGCGCCCTCTCCGATCGGGAGGACGTGCGCGCGGTCACCGGCGCGAATGGTCGGCCGCTCCGCGGGAATGATGAGCAGCGCGTTCGCACGCGACATCGACGTCAGCAACCCCGACCCTTGAGGTCCGGTCAGCCGCGCCCACGCCTCGTCGCCGTCCCACTCGACGATCACTCGCATGAAGTGCGTGAGCGGCGCGCCGATGGTGACGTCGTCGCGCACGCGAACCTCGATCGGCCGTCGGAACACCTGGCGCTCGCCGCGCAAGCGTCGAATCACCGGGCGCGCGAACAACTCGAAGGTGACCATCGCGGACACGGGATTTCCCGGCAAACCGAGCCACGGCATTCCATGCAGCGTGCCGAAGCCGAGCGGCGCGCCGGGCCGCATGAGCACGCGCCAGAGATGCAACTCGGCTCCGAGCGATTTCAGCACATCCTTCGTAAAATCGAAGGCACCAACCGAGACGCCGCCCGACGTAATCAGCAGATCGCAGCCTCGCGCGCCCGCCATTCGCTCGGCGTAGCTCGCGGGATCGTCGCGTACGATGCCCAAATCGACCGCTTCGCCGCCGGCGGCGACCACGTTCGCGCCAATGGTGTAGCTGTTCGATGTCACGATGCGATCGCCGCGACGAACTTCATCGAAGCGATCAAGGTCGACGAGCTCGTCGCCCGATGCGAGCACGGCGACGCGTGGACGCCGGTGCACCTGCACCGTTGCAGCCCCGACTGACGCGAGCACGCCAAGTTGG
The DNA here is from genome assembly GCA_025928335.1 of Gemmatimonadaceae bacterium. Classification (GTDB taxonomy): domain Bacteria; phylum Gemmatimonadota; class Gemmatimonadetes; order Gemmatimonadales; family Gemmatimonadaceae; genus JAQBQB01. Next base: position 13,012 of record JAICJQ010000013.1, on the reverse strand, counting down.
GCGGCGCCGATCACGGAGCCGGCGGCGACGGCGATCGTTCCCGGCTGCAAATCCTCGCCGCGCGGGCGGACGTTGCGACCAGCATCGCGTGCATCACGAATCGAGACGCGTGTTTCGCCGCCGTCCGTGTCCTCGACGCGAATGACGGTATCCGCGCCGTCCGGCACGGGCGCGCCGGTCATGACGCGGATCGCCGTTCCGCTCTCGACGGAACGCGTCGGTCGCTGGCCGGCGCGTACGGTTTCCAATACGGGAAGGACCACTGGAGCATCCTTCGACGCTCGCACGACGTCGGTTGCGCGTACCGCGTAGCCGTCCATCGACGAATTGTCCCACGGCGGATGTTCGATCGGCGAAACGACGTCCTCGGCGAGTACGAGGCCGAGCGCGTCACGCAACGGCACTTCGAGCGGCGCGAGCGGCGCGACCGCGGAGAGAATTCGCTCGCTCGCCTCGCGAACGCTGTACGCCATCTAGCGCAGCCGCATGGCGGCGAGCCGGGCGGCGATCGCGTCCTGGACACGTTCCACCGACCGAGTCGGCACCGTCCAGTTATTCGACAGGAAGCTGAAGATCAGCATGTGGCGGTCGCCCGTCGTGACGTACCCGGAGAGCGAGCGCGATTGCGCTACTGATCCCGTCTTCGCGTGAACATTCCCCTCGGCGGGCGTCCCCTTCATTCGATTTCGAATCGTGCCGTCGACTCCGGCGATGGGGAGCGCGTCGTAATAGACGCTGAAGGTCGGGGCTTTGCGCATGGCGTCGAGGATGCGCACGACAGTTTGTGGCGAGATGTAGTCGTAGCGCGCGAGACCGCTTCCGTCCCGCACGATCGCCTCGGCCGGCACCGCCGCACCCCACGACGCGATTTGCCGTTCGACGATCGCGCGGGCGCTGTCGGGTCGTCCGGCGCCTGTCTTTTCCAGCGCGAGAGTGCGAAACAGCATCTCGGCGATCTGATTCTGCGACGGCTTCATGAGCGCCTTGAGGATCTCGCTGAGCGGCGGCGACGTCAGCGTCGCGAGCGTATCGACGCGGGCAAGAGTGTCGGTCGGCTGATCGTCGAAGGACACGCCGCGATCCGATAATGCCTCGCGGACGGCGGCGACGTACGCGTCGTCGACGTTGTGATGCGTCACCTCGACGACGGCGGTATCGCGAACGCCGAGCGTGCCGGTGAGAGTCACGTCCCACGTCGTGCTGTCCTTTCGGGCGACGAGCGTGTTCGCTCGACGGCGGGCGCTGTCGCCACCGGCGAGAGACACCGTCGTCGCGCTCACGCGCACGCGGGGCACTGAATGAGCGGGGCGCACGACGACGGTCACCGGATCGCCTGGACGTTCTCCGGCTCGAACATGGAGCTCGCTGAAGCCTTCGTTGAACAGCAACTCGTCGACGGGCGCGGAATACGAATCTTCGAAATCGTCGTACGACCATCCGAATCCGAGCTCGCTTCCGGGAAAGTGATCGCCGGCGGCTACGACGCGGCCCGTCACGTGATGAATACCCCGGGCGACGATCGAGTCGGCGACGGCGCGGAGGGGAAGCATCGCGTCGCGCATCATGTGATCGCTCACCGACGGATCGCCGCGTCCGATGACGACAAGGTCGCCGGACAATGTTCCGCTGGCGACCTGTCCGCGCGCTGCGAACGTCGTGCGGTATTTGTAGTCAGGGCCAAGCTGGGTGATGGCCGTTGCCGACGTCAGGATCTTCATGTTGGATGCCGGCATGAAAAGCTTGCCGGCATTGCGCGAGTACAGCGTGTCGCCGCGCTCGGGATCGACGATGAGGATTCCCCAGTGCGCGTTCGAGAACTCTGGCGCGTCGGTCATCGAGTCGATGAAGACGCGAAGCGAAGCGTCGCGGCCGGTGCTGATCGAACCGGGCCGCGGTGCGACCGCGGCGGGCTGATGGCACGCGACGACGAGTACCGAAAGGAGAGCCGCTCGGAATTTTGGCATCAGGACTATGGCAGGCGTACAGTGAAAATAGGCAATCAGCCGTCGCGCGCCGCCATTTGCTGTGATAGCGCGAGGTCGGCCGGCGTGTTCACGTTGAAAAACAACCGCTGCGGATCGCCGATGGCATCGGCGACAGATAGGCGCGCCAGCCGGGGAAGGCGCTCGACGAACGCGGTCAGTCGCAGATCCCCCGAAGCAAGGGCACCTTCGATCGTGTCGAGGCAAGCGCGCGTGTAGAGCGCGCACATCGGTTCGGGTCCATGAGGGCCGACCGGAACCACGGCGCTCGACTCAGATGAGAGCGCGCCGACAATGGCGCTGAAGAGCCGCTCGGAAACGAACGGCATGTCCCAGGCGACGACGACAACGGTGTCCGCGTGAAGCAGTGCCGTGTGAATTCCGACGATACTCGCCCGCTCGTCGCGTTGGTCGCGCCATACTCGCGCGCCGTCGAGCCAGGTGTTGGCGTCCGGCGCGTTGCTCACGACAGCAATCGTTTCGACGACCGGTCGAAGCGCACGCGCGACGCGATCGATGATGCGCTCGCCGCCGACCCGCAACAGTCCCTTCGCCTGACCGCCGAAGCGGGAGCTCGCGCCGCCGGCGACGATTGCTCCCGTGATCGCCGCGCTCACTCGTCCGGACGAAACGTAGCGCGAAGCGTCTGATCCTCGGCGATCGTCACTTCCGTGACTCGCGCGCCATTGCCAAGAGCGCGTTGAACGCGATCGCAGATGAAACGGGCCAACTCCTCACCGGTCGGTACGAGCTTTCCGTCGGCGAACTCGGGAACGTCGAGATTGATGTTGCGATGGTCGAACCGTTCGCGGACCTCGGCGGCGAGCACACGATCGAGCGCGCCGAGGTCCACGATCATTCCCGTGGCTGGGTCCAGCGTGCCGGTGACCGTGACGTCGCACACGTAGCTGTGGCCATGAAAGCTTTCGCGCGCGCACAGTCCGAAGACGCGCGCGTTCTGCTCATCGGACCAGTCGGATCGGCGATAGCGATGCGCCGCGGCGAAGGTCACGCGGCGGGTGAGATAGAGCGCCATTGCCACAAAACTGCCGTGCAATGGCGCCGGCGCGCCAGCGCGCTAGTGATCTTCGCCGAACTCGTTGCGCCCTGTGAACCCTTCCTGGGTTGGGCTCTCCGGCGGGATCCACGCCGTTCCGTCCTGGATCGCGTGGCCGACATCGGTCGTGCCGTACAGGTCCGCGTCCAGATCCTCGTGCACCGTCTCGGTTTCCGGATCGAGCGGCACCGGCTTGTCGCCAAGGAGGAGCCCTTCGACGCGATCCTCGTTCGCGAGATGCTCGTCGACCGCCTCCGGGCTCAGTGCCCGGCGCGAGGGGTCGACGAACACGTTGTTCTGGCAGCGTTGCACCCCGACGAGGTCCGTGACGATGTGTTCAGCCACGAGCCGCTCGCCATCAGTTCCAACTCGACCGTTCAGGATGACGAGTCCGTCTTTCACTTCAACGGTAAAGTCGTCAATGTCGAGCGCGTTGTGCGCGGCGAGGTGCTCACGGACCAAACCGCGAAGCTCATCGTCGTCCAGGTCGTCGATGTTGTGCAGGTCTTCGAAATCGCGCGCCATGGGTTTCACCCTCGCCGTGTATGGCGGCTTCCCCCGGCGGCGACTTTCCAGTCGTTAGAACAACCGCGAGATACCGAGGGTGAACGCCGGATTGTTCAACCAGAACGACTTCGCTTGCGTCGCCTGAACGACGGGACTTCCCCCCGTCGGCTCGAGGTAATAGGTCTGCGGGTATCCGAGCTGGTACATCCGGTTCAGGAGATCAGCGCGAATCGCCCAGCGGCCGCCGGGGACATACCGGACCCCGGCGCCCCACGTAAATGCAAAGCGGGTGCCGAACTTGAACCCGCCAGAATCCGCCTGAGATCGGAAATCCGAGACGATCCCAACGCCTCCCTGCAATTCAGGGACGATGTGATGCCAGCTTTTCGCCCCCGTCGTGCTCAGGCCGAGACCGGCGTTAAACGAGTAGAGTGGCCGGCTTCCCGTTCCGAGGTTGCGCGCCGGCTCCGGTTTCGCCGGGTCGATGAGATTTCGATCGGACGAGATTCGCGCGAATTCAGCAGTCAGGTGGGCTGGGCCACCGGCGCGCCACTCATAGTGGAGCCCAGTGATCAATCCGCTTTGCGGTCCGACGTCCGCGGGGTCGCGGTGCGCGTGGTATTGCCCGCCAAACAACGTCAGCTCCTGCGCGTGCTCGAGGTCCAGGTACGGGCTTCGCGCGGGCGGGTAGCCCACCTGAGCAAAGGCCGGAGTTCCGGGGAGAAGGAATCCAAGCATCAGCAGCGCACGACATCGCGTCACGTTCATGCTCCTTTCTGGCGCAAATCGACGCCGGTCATTTCGGTTGGCTTTTCCAGGCCGAGCAACGTCAGCAGCGTCGGCCCAACATCACAGAGTGCGCCGCCGCCGCGCAGCGGTTTGGACCCTGACGGGTCGACTACGATGAATGGTACCGGGTTTGTCGTGTGCGCGGTGTGTGGTCCACCTGTTTCCGGATCGATCATCATCTCGCAGTTGCCATGATCCGCTGTGATGAGGAGCCGCGCCCCCGCGCGCTCACCCGACTTCATCACCCGCGCCAGGCATTCGTCGACCGTTTCAACGGCTTTGATCGTCGCCGGTATCGAGCCGGTGTGTCCAACCATGTCACCGTTCGCGTAGTTGCAGAGAATGAACTCGTGCTCGCGCTTTTCAATGGCGTCGCACAGAACGTCGGTGACGCCTGGCGCGCTCATCTCCGGCATCAGATCGTAGGTCGCCACTTTCTGGCTCGGCACCAACAACCGGTCCTCGCCGGGAAACGGCGTTTCGACGCCTCCGTTGAAGAAGTACGTCACGTGGGCATACTTCTCGGTCTCGGCGGTGCGGAACATGTGCATGCCAGCTTTGGACACCACTTCGCCGACGATGTTCGCCATCGATTGAGGAGGGAAGGCGACAGGCAAATCGAACGCGCGATCGTAGGCCGTCATCGTTGCGACGTGCAGCTTGGGACGCGACGACACGTCGAAGCCGTCGAACGTCGGGTCGGCCAACGCGCGGACGATCTGCCGCATGCGATCCGCGCGGAAATTGAAACAGATGACCGAATCGCCGTCGTGCATCGCCGCGACCGGCTCGCCGTCGTTCACGATCACCGTCGGAACGATGAATTCGTCCGTTTCATTCCGCTCGTACGATTGCCGAATGACCTCGAGCGGGTCTGTGCCGCTCGGTCCGATGCCGTCGACCGAGACGCGGTACCACTTCTCGGTTCGATCCCAGCGCTTGTCGCGGTCCATGCCGAAATACCGTCCGCCAAGGCTGCCGACGACGGCGCGGCCATGAGCCCGGCGGAGCACCTCGCGCATGTAGCCGAGCCCCGACCGCGGCATGGTGTCGCGCCCGTCGAGGAGAGCGTGAATGGCGATTCGCGGGACTTTGCGATCCGCGCACATGTCGATCAGGGCGAACAGGTGCTCATCGATCGCGTGGACGCCACCCTTTCCGATCAGACCCATGAGGTGGACGGTGCCGCCGGTCTGTTTGACGTGCTCACACGCGTCAATGAAAACGCGATCCGAGAAGAAAGAGCGGTCTTTGATTGCCTTGCCGATCCGTACCAGATCCTGCATGACCACGCGGCCCGCGCCGAGGTTCAAGTGCCCGACCTCGCTATTGCCCATCTGCCCCTCGGGAAGCCCCACCGCGAGCCCGGAGGCCTCGAGGAGCGTTCCAGGATAGTTCGCGACGAGGGCATCCCAGGTGGGCGTGTTGGCGAGGGCGATCGCGTTCCCCTCGCGCTCCGGGCGGTAACCCCACCCGTCGAGCACGACGAGGACAACCGGACTCTTGGGCACGAAATGGACGTTGAAAGGGACCGAGCCGGCCGAATGCCGAACTCGAGGCGGGCAGAAATCTATAATGGCTGGACGGTTGCGGGCCGAATGCCTATCATGGCGGCATGGAAGAGAGGGAAAGGCAGAGCGGGCTAGGCCGCTGGGGCGTGTTCGCGGCAGTTACCGCTGCCGCGGTCGGTGTCATTCAGTTCTACCAGCCCGCGAGCCCGGCGCCGACCGAACCGTTCGCGGCCATTGCCCGCGCTCGCGGGCTAGCCGCGGGCGCCTCGCCGAACGCATTCGGCACAAGCCACGAGGTCCGGCTCCGTTTTGCTCTGCCCGCCAGCGTCGTCGAGTTTCCGCTCGAGGTGAGCGGTGATCCGGCTTCGCTCACGTACGAATGGCTGGCTGCCGAGGACTCGAATTCTGGCGCCGGACTCCACGCGGTGAACGGAGCGTCGTTCATCAGTCCGGAACGGCCAGGGTTCTACCACTTGGCGATCATTCGCGGCACCGATCGACATATCATCGCCGACCCCACGCTCGCCGTGATGGTGCCGTTCAGCCAGAAAATCGGCGCGACACTCAACGGCTACCGAATCGGAACGTACGTCGCGGAGCGTTTAGCAGATCATGATCATCCGGTTGGGTTCATCCAAGTGAACCGCGGCGATCTCGATCGCAAGATCAGCACGCATTTGCGGCTTGGCGATTTCATCACCCGCGATTCGCAAGAAGACGTTTGGCCAAAGTACGTCGCGCTGAACCCGCGGCTCCTCGACAAACTCGAGCTGGTGCTGGCGCGAATTGGCGCGCAAGCCCGCTTGGCCGCCGATTCGCGTGAAGTGGCATTTGACGTGCACAGCGGTTTTCGAACCCCGGCCCACAATCGCGGGGTTTGGCGTGCGGCCAGCGACAGTCGGCATCAGTACGGAGATGCCGCCGATCTCGCGATCGATGCCGACGGCGATGGGCGAATTACCGCTCGCGACGAAGCGCTCGTTGTCCGAGCGGTGGATGAAGTTGAGAACGAACATCCCGATCTCGTCGGCGGGCTGGGACTCTATACGAGTGCGTTCTATCGAACGCCATACGTGCACATTGACGCGCGAGGCAGTCGGTCGCGCTGGAAGGGCTGAGGACACCGAATGAACGAGCATCTGCGCGACCGAATTCTCAGAAAGCTGGAGACACTGTCGGACGAGCGCGGATATCAGGTGCTCGACTACGTAGAGTTCCTCGAATCACGCTACGCGGAACGTCCGTCGCCAAACGCGAACGTGTTCACACGGTTTACCGAGGCGATCGAAGATAAGCTGCGCGCGGGCAAGGTTTCCGCGAGCGCCATCGCCGAGACCGTGGGATTCATGAACCGCGCGGCCAACGTGTTGAATAACGCCGTCGAAACCGGAAAGAACATGGCGAGCGAGTTGGTGAATACGGCGCGGCCCGGTTCGCCGTCGTCCGGCCCGCAGCCTCCACCGTCCACCACGACGAATGCGTCGTCGACGGCGCACGACATCAAAGATCCCGGCGGTTCAGGAGAGACCCTCTAATGGCGACGCGATCGGCGCGCGCCACGCGGCGCCGCGAGGAAGAGAGTCCGGCCCAGGGCACTCCCCGAACGGGTGCGAAGCGCACCGTGATGTACTACATCCGCCAGCTCCCGCAGTACGTGCGATTGCTCGGCGGCCTCATCACCGATCCGCGCGTCGCGCTGGTCGACAAGTTGTTCGTGTTCGGCGCGATCGCCTACATCGTCATGCCGATCGATCTCATCCCGGATTTCATTCCGTTTTTTGGCGAGATCGACGACGTATACATCCTCGTGCTCGCGCTGCAGCGATTGATCTCCAATGCGGGCCGAGTCGTGTTGCTCGATCACTGGTCGGGTGAAGCGTCCGATCTCGGTGATCTCAATCTTCGCGGCGCATTGGCCGCCGCGGCGTTCTTTCTCCCCAAGCGAATTCGCCGACGGCTGCGCGTGATCGGGAGGTAACTCGCTGGTCTACCGCACGGTAGACGTCGCGCCTACATTTCACCATGGCAACCAGAAATCGTGTCTCAGCCCGGCCCGCTATCCCCGACAAACCGGGTAGCGGGCTTTCGCGTATAGAGGACTCCCCGCGCCCGGCGCGGGTCCGCGAGGAATTCGCCCTCACATTCGACGACGTCCTCCTCGTCCCGCGTCATTCGCAAACACACCCCAAGGACGTTTCGGTCGTCTCCCGTTTCACCCGCGGCATCGAGCTTCGCATCCCGCTGGTTTCAGCGGCGATGGACACGGTCACCGAATCGGAGATGGCCATCGCCATCGCGCGGGCCGGCGGCATCGGCGTCCTTCACAAGAACATGTCGATCGATCGGCAGGCCGCCGAAGTGGATCGGGTGAAGCGATCCGAGAGCGGCATGATCCTCAAGCCGATCACGCTACGACCGACCGATACGGTGCGCGAGGCAACCGCCTTGATGCACCGTTTTCGCATTTCAGGCGTTCCGATCGTCGACGACGAGGAGCGTCTCGTCGGCATCATTACCAACCGCGACCTCCAGTTCGAGCGAAACCTCGACCGTCCGCTCAGCGAAGCGATGACGAGCGAGGGGCTGATCACGGCGCGCGAAGGAACGACCCTCGACGAAGCCGAACAGATCCTCGGTCGTAACCGCATCGAGAAGCTTCCCGTCGTCGACGGCGCCGGTGTATTGAAGGGACTGATCACGATCAAGGACATTCACAAACGCCGCCAGTATCCCGACGCGAACAAAGACCGGTTCGGCCGGCTTCGCGTCGCGGCGGCGATCGGCGCGGGCGGAGATTTCCTCGTCCGCGCGCGCGCCCTGATCGAGGCGGGAGTGGACGCAATCATCATTGACACCGCGCACGGTCATGCCCAAGCGGTGCTCACGGCGACGGAGAAGGTTCGCGAGGCATTCCCGGACACGCAACTCGTCGCCGGCAACATCGCGACGCGCGAGGCGGCGGAAGCACTCGTGGAACGCGGCGTCGACGCGGTGAAAGTCGGCGTCGGCCCTGGATCGATCTGCACGACTCGCGTTGTCACCGGTGTCGGCGTCCCGCAACTCACCGCGGTGTTGGAAGCGGTTGAAGGCGCGGGGGACGTTCCCGTCATCGCCGACGGCGGGATCAAGTATTCCGGGGACGCGGTGAAAGCGCTCGCCGCCGGCGCCTCGAGCGTCATGATGGGGTCGATGCTCGCCGGGACCGAGGAAAGCCCCGGTGAGACCTTCTTGCTCGAGGGCCGTCGCTTCAAGATGGTCCGCGGGATGGGCAGTCTCTCGGCCATGCAGGACGGGAGTGCCGATCGGTATTTCCAGGAAGGCGAGCTGTCGCCGAAGAAGCTTGTGCCCGAAGGCATCGAAGGACGCGTGCCCTATCGTGGTCCGGTTGGGGACGTGCTCTTCCAGATGGTCGGCGGGCTTCGGAGCGGCATGGGGTACGTCGGATGCTCGACGATCGATGAGCTGCGCTCGGAAACCGAGTTCGTGCGCGTCACGAGCGCGGGCCTTCGCGAGTCGCATCCGCATGATGTGCAGATCACGCGCGAAGCGCCGAACTACTCGGTGTAACGGGGTAAACGGATTGCGATTTCGCGCTGCCCCTGGACATGAGGGCGCGCGTGCTCTACTTCACGAGGTTGCGGTGCCTAGCGGCCCGATGTGATGGATGGGCATAGGGCGACGCGGTTTACGGGTGTCATTGACAGGACGCCTGGTGAAGTGAAGATTTGCATACAATTCTCGCCCGCCCGTTCTAACGGGCGCAAAAAGGTGAATCATCCACGAACCTAGGAGGGGTGGCGTGGCCGGCGCACTCACACGGACGAAGTCGATCGATAAGCTGATCGCGGAAAGCGCAGCCGAGGGCGAAAGCGGAAAGGGGCTCAAACGGACCCTTGGACCAGGCGCCCTCGTCGCCCTGGGAATCGGCGCCATTATCGGCGCCGGTTTGTTCGTCCGGACTGCCGCTGCGATCGCCGAACGGGCCGGTCCTTCAGTGACCGTCGCGTTCATTGTCGCGGGCATTGGCTGCGCGTTCGCGGGCCTGTGCTACGCCGAGTTCGCGTCCATGATCCCCATCGCGGGTAGTGCGTACACCTACTCGTATGTCACGATGGGCGAGTTGGTCGCTTGGATCATCGGGTGGGATCTGGTGCTCGAATACGCGGTCGGCGCCGCAACGGTCGCCATCGCATGGAGTGAGTACTTCAACAAGGTGCTCGGCTTCTTCGGGATGGCTGTTCCGTATCAGTGGTACCACTCACCATTCGAGACTAGCACGGCGGGAGTTCATGGCATCATGAACATTCCCGCCATTTTCATTCTGCTCGTCCTCTCGCTGCTCCTCGTGCGCGGGACGCAGGAGTCGGCGTGGGTCAACAACCTGATCGTGATTACCAAGGTCGCCATCGTGATCATGGTGATCGTCTTCGGTTGGCACTTCATCAGCCCGGCGAACCACACACCCTACATCCCGGCCACGACTTCCTATACGACGCCCGAGGGTGTGACCCATCCCTTTGGCGGAGTGATGGGTGTTCTAGGCGCCGCGGGCGTGGTGTTTTTCGCCTTCATCGGATTCGACGCCGTGTCGACTGCGGCACAGGAAGCGAAGAATCCGAAGCGCGACATGCCGATCGGCATCCTCGGTTCGCTCGTCATCTGTACCGTGCTCTACGTGTTGTTCTCGCACGTCCTGAGTGGCCTCGCCCCCGTGGAATTCTTCCGCACGCAGGGGAAGGAAGCATCGGTGACGGCGGCGATCGCGGCCTTCATGCCTGGGTATTCTTGGCTCGCGAACTTCGTGACGGTCGCCATCCTCGCCGGCTTCTCGTCCGTCATACTCGTAATGCTCCTCGGCCAGTCGCGCGTGTTCTACTCGATGAGCCGCGACGGACTCGTGCCGGCCGTGTTCTCCGACGTGCATCCACGTTTTCGCACGCCGTGGAAGTCGAACCTGCTCTTCTCCCTGCTGACGGCGATCTTCGGCGGCTTCATCCCGGGTGACATCGTTGGCGAGATGACGAGCATCGGTACGTTGTTCGCGTTCATCCTCGTGTGCATTGGCGTGTGGATCATGCGCGTGCAGCGCCCGGACCTTCCGCGCGCGTTCCGAACGCCGGCGGTGCCCGTCGTCTCGACGCTTGGCACCATCGTTTGCGGCGCGATGATCTACGGTCTTGGCTGGACGAACTGGCTGCGTCTCATCGTCTGGTTGGTCATCGGGCTGGTCATCTACTTCGGGTACGGACGCGCCCACTCGCGCTTGGCCGACTTTGCCGCCGCGGGTGAGCCGGTCGCGGCCGACTAGTCTGTCGTCCCGAGCGTAGCGAAGGACCTACTCTCCTGATCTGGTAACTGGTCAAGGACAGTAGGTCCTTCGTCGCTTCGCTCCTCAGGATGACACGTGGTGATTCGCTTCCCGGGATGACATTAGGTTTCGCAGCGGCATGTCACACACCGTTAGCGAATACCTCACCATTCCGGAACCGCGCCGCGCCGCGATCGAGCGGCTGGCGCTCGAGTTTGTTCCCGGTCGCCGCGTGGCGTTGTCGACGCACATGAACGCGGACGGCGACGGCTGCGGCAGCGAAGTGGCGCTTGCTCTCATGCTTGCGCGCCGCGGCCTCGACGTTCGCATCGTCAATCCCACGGCGTGGCCGGACCTCTTCGACTTTCTGCTCGAAGGCGTCAACGACCAAACGTCGACGGGGTCGGCCGCCTTTCGAAATCTCGATCTGTTGATCGTGCTCGACATCAGCGATGTGAAGCGTCTCGGCAACCTCGCGGAATCCGTTCGACGCCTCGATGTGCCGAAGATCGTGATCGATCATCACATCGCATCCGACGATCCGGCGGGCACCATCGTGTTCACCGACGTCGCGGCGTGCGCAACCGGTGAGCTCGTGTACGACTTGGCGCGCGTGCTCGATTACGAGATCACGCCGGCCGTTGCGCGCGCGCTTTACGCGGCGATTCTCACCGATACGGGTAGCTTCCGGTTCAGCAACGCCACGCCCCGATGTCACGCGATCGCGGCCGACTTGCTCGCCGCGGGTGTGGATCCGGAGGAGATGTACGTGCGCGTCTATGCGTCGGCGCCCGCGGGCCGCTTACGCCTCCTCGCCGAGGTGCTCTCGACGCTCGGCGTCGACGAGAAGCTGGGTCTGGCCTGGCTCTCGATGAACGCCGGCGCCCTCGAGCACTATGGCGTGCGCCAGGAAGACCTCGACGGAATCGTCGAGCACGCGCGCTCGATCGGGGGCACGCGCCTGGCGCTCTTCTTCCGCGATCTCGGTTACGGGAAAGTGAAGGTTTCGTTTCGCAGCACCGGCGAGGTGGACGTCAACGATTTCGCGCGGCAGTTCGGCGGGGGCGGCCACGCCAAGGCGTCGGGTGCGCTGATCGCCGGATCGCTCGACGAGGTTCGCGAGCGTGTCATCGCGTCGGCACGAGAGTTTTTGACGCGCGCACCCCGACCAGTAGCCGTCGGCTGACTGGCTACTCACAAGTATTTCTTGACGAGTTATGGCAACCTTGCAGGGCAGAATCGCCGAGGCACTTTCTCGTGTGCGGAATCCACGGACCGGCGCGGATGTGCTATCGAGCGACGCCGTGCGCGACATCGCCACGACGACCGATGGCAAAGTTCGGCTCACTCTTCTCCTCGCCGCGGGCGACGATCCATCGCTCGCGCGTTCGGTTCGGCAGGCGGTCGAGTCCGTGGACGGGGTATCACAGGTGACCGTGGACGTCGGTGACGCCGCGGCGGGCGATGCAAAGCGTAAGGCGCCGAGCCGCGCGCTCCCGGTGATGGAGGCGCAGCGGCCCGCGCAACAACAGCGCGTTCCGGCGCCGACGCCCGTCGCGTATCCGAACCTCGGCCGCATCATCGCGGTCTCGAGTGGAAAAGGCGGCGTCGGGAAATCGACCGTATCGGTGAATCTTGCCGTTGCCTTGGCGCAGAGCGGCAAGCGCGTCGGATTGATGGACGCCGACATCTACGGCCCGAACATCCCGTTGATGATGGGCGTCAATGAGCCGCCGATGGTGCTCAACGAGAAGATCGTTCCGCTCGAGGCGCACGGTGTGAAGCTGATCAGCCTCGGGTTCTTGATCGACCGCGACCAGCCGGCGATTTGGCGTGGACCGATCATCATGAAGATCAT